>DATHHS010000217.1:0-13698 GCA_035317085.1 Burkholderiales bacterium | reverse complement strand
GCGTGAAGTCGGGCGAATTGCGCGCGCTGGCGATCACGGGCGCCGCGCGCGATCCGGACCTGCCCGAGGTGCCGACGATCGCAGAGAGTGGATATCCGGCGGTCACGTCTACTTCGTGGACCGGAATCGTCGGCCCGTCGGGGACACCCGGCGAGGTCGTCTCGCTGGTCAACGCGAAAGTCAACGATCTGATCCGGACGCCGGATTTCGCCGCGAAAGCGAAGGCGGTCGGTTTCATCTCCAAAGGCGGAACCCCGGAAGAGTTCGCCGCCTGGGTGGTGAAGGAAAGATTGAAGTGGGCGCGCGTCGTGAAAATGTCCGGCGCGAAAGTGGATTGACGATGGCGCATCTCGCCGCCGCCTTCGGCTCGTCCCACAGCGTCATGCTTGCGGCCGAGCTGCAGGACTGGCTCACGGGCTTCCGCCAGAGCGACCTGCGCATGAAGTATTACGATCGCGAAGGCAGGCCGCGCTCCTACGCCGACGTCCTCGCCGGCGCACCGGCGAACATCGCGGAACTCATTAGCGACGAACCGATCACCAGACGCTTCAACGAAGTGCAGGCGGCGATGAAGCGCCTCAGGTCGGAGATCGCCTCGGCGAAGCTCGATGTCCTGGTGATCGTCGGTGACGATCAGCACGAGCTGTTTCAGGACCGGCACATGCCCTCCATCGGAATCTATTACGGCGAGAGCATACGCAACGCCTCCATCCGCACCGTGAAACGCTCCGGTTCGCCGGAAGAGTGGTACAACCGCGCGCAGATGCGCCGCTTCGAAGAGCAGGGCGACGTCCACTATCCCTGCCACCGGCCGCTTGCGCTGCGACTTATCGAAGGCCTCGTCGAGCGCGAGTTCGACGTTTCGGCGGTCGCGGACCTGGGCGAGAGTCAGCACGAGGGGCACGCCTATTCCTTCGTGCACCGCTGGTACCTGAAAGGCGAGGGCGCGCGCATGCTGCCCGTCGTTCCGGTGTTCCTCAACACCTACAATCCTCCCAACCCGCCCCTGCCCAGGCGCTGCGTGCGATTCGGCGGAGCGCTGAAGGAAGTGATCGAAAGCTATCCGGAGGACTTGCGCGTCGGCTTGATCGCCTCCGGAGGCTTGAGCCATTTCGTGGTCGAGGAGGATCTCGACCGTCCCATCATCGAGGCGCTGCGGAGAAAAGATCTCGATTTTCTGGCGGGCCTCGATCCGCGGCGGCTGAAAGCGGGGAGCTCCGAAATCCGCAATTGGCTAGTCGTTGCCGGCGCCGCCGGCGATCTCGACCTCAACTGGATCTCCTACACGCCTTCGTATCGCACACCTGCGGGGACAGGGATCGGCCTTGCGTTCGCGAGATGGGGTTGAGGAAGCGGACATGCCCCCTTTTTCAACAAGCTGTTAGCCCAAAGGCTTCATGAAGCACCTTCACTCGACGGGGAAGCCTTTCTCGATCGGCAACTTCAAGAAGAAAACTTCCGGCGTCATGAGCGCCGCGCAGCTTTACCTGACCTTCGGCTCGTAGTAAATTTACATTCCCCCGGCAAGGTCATAAGAATCCAGAATGGCGGTCGAACAGCCTGGCGCTGCGGTTCAGCGGCGCCCATTTCCTTCAGGTGCAGAGGAAGGCGCTCGCCTCGCGGCGCTGCGCACCTACTGCGTGCTCGATACCGGGCGCGAGGCCCGCTTCGACGACCTCACCGCTCTCGCCGCGAGCATTTGCGAAACACCCCTGTCGCTGGTGAGCCTGGTCGATACGAACCGCCTGTTCTTCAAATCGGCGCACGGGATCGACATCCGGGAAGTCCCGTACACGGATTTCTTCTGCAGCCATGCCATTCGCCAGCGCGACATGTTCATCGTTCCCGACGCAAACGAAGATACGCGCTTCGCCAGACACCCGCTGGTGGTCGATTCTCCGCGCGTGCGCTTCTACGCCGGGGCGCCGCTCATCACGCCGCAGGACCAGGCCCTGGGGACCTTGTGCGTGGTCGATTTAGTTCCGAGAACGCTGCAAGTGAAGCAACTCGAGACGCTGCGCGTGCTTGCGCGGCAGGTGATGTGGCAACTGGAGCTCAATTTGCAGGCGATGCGGGATCCTCTCACGGGTTTGTACAATCGCCGCCAGCTGGAGGAAAGCCTGCACCGCGAGATCCTGCGGGCGCGCCGCATCGGATCGACGGTGGGCGTGATGGCGATAGACGTGGATCATTTCAAGCGAGTCAACGATACGCTGGGCCACGAAGTCGGCGACAGCGCGTTGAGGGCGGTCGGGGAGGTGTTGGCGAGTTGCGTGCGCGAGGAAGACATTGCCTGTCGGGCCGGCGGGGAGGAATTCGTCATCATCCTTCCCGGGACAGGGAAAGCCGCATTGCACGCTCGCGCGGAGGCCGTGCGCAAGACGATCGAGGAGGCGCAGATTTCGGCGGGGGAGGGCACGCTCAAACTGACCGTCTCGATAGGGCTGGCGAGCTTTCCCTCCTACGGCGACAGCGGGACGGAGGTGCTGCGCGCAGCGGATGTGGCGCTTTACAAGGCCAAGGCGGAGGGAAGAAACCGGGTTGCCATGCGTCCGGCGAGCGGCGCGCATGACACACCCGCCGGTACCGCTTGACGGTTTTGCCTTCGAATTCGTTCAGCTTCGAATCCCCGAGCTCCATCCATTTCGGGGTCGCGCTGTCCGCGGTCCCGCGTACGTTTCTAAATCAATGCGGAGAGATTGATGGGTGCGGTTTTTAAAGGCCGGCGCGAAGACCTGAGGCTGCTTACGGGGCAGGGCAAATACACTTCGGACTGGAATCTTCCGGGCCAGCTCCACGCTTACTTCCTGCGCTCCGACCGCGCGCACGCGGAAATCCTGTCCATCGAGACGGGCGCTGCCGCGGCCTCCCCGGGCGTGGTCGCCGTGTTCACCGGCGACGATACCGCCAAGGCCGGCTTCAAATCCACTCCGCAACTGGCGCGCTATCCCGGCCGCGGCGGCGTCACGATCAAGGTGCCGCACCGCGACGGCCTCGCGAACAAGCGCGTTCGCTTCGTCGGCCAGGAGGTGGCCCTGGTCGTCGCAAGCTCCGCGCTGGCCGCGCAGGACGCGGCCGAAAAAATCGAGATCGAATATCGCGAGCTGCCGAGCGTGGTCGACGCGGAAACGGCGCTCGCACCCGGCGCCGAGCAACTCTACCCGGAGATTCCGGGCAACCTGTGCTTCGATTACGAGTACGGCGACGAAGCGAAAACCAACGAAGCCTTTTCGCGCGCCGCGCACGTCACGCGCATCGTTCTGGACAGCCAGCGCCTGGTCGGCAACCCGATGGAGCCGAAGGCCTGCCTCGCGGCCTACGACGCGGCGACGGACAAGTACCATCTGTACGTGAGCTCGCAGGGCCTTTCGCTCATGAGGAACAGCGCGAGCGGCATCACCGGCATTCCCGCGGAGAAACTCATGGTCCACGCGCAGGACGTGGGCGGCGGCTTCGGGATCCGCTCGGACGCGTACGCGGAATATTGCGTCTCGCTGCTCGCCGCGAAGACGCTCGGCAAGCCGGTCAAGTGGACCTCTTCGCGCTCGGAGACCTTCCTCTCGGACTACCACGGCCGCGCGGCGAAACTGGTCGGAGAGCTCGCCCTGGACAAGGACGGGCATTTCCTGGCGATCCGGATTCACTGGTTCGTGAACGCCGGAGCCTATCTCTCGACACCGGGACCCTTGATCAATACGCTGCCTCCGGGCCTGCACGCGATCAACCTCTACCGCATCCCCACGATGTACGGCAGGCACCGCCTCGCGCTCACCAATACGACGCCGACCACGGCCTATCGCGGCGCGGGCCGGCCCAACGTGTGTTATCTCGCCGAGCGTCTGGTCGAAGAGGCGGCGCGCGAGACGGGCATCGACCGGCTCGAGTTGCGCCGGCGCAACCTGATCCCGAAGGACGCGTTTCCGTACCAGACCCCGCACCCGCATTCGATCTACGACAGCGGCGACCCGCACGGACTTCTGGATGAAGCGGTGAAGCAGTCGGCGTGGAGCGGCTTCGAGTCGCGCCGGGCCGAATCCAAACGCGGGCGCCGGATGCGCGGTATCGGTTGCGCGGTATTCGTCGAGCCCGCGGGCGCGGGCGGAGCCCCCAAGGAAGAGGCGATGATCAAGTTCGGCGAATCCGGCAACGCGCTGTTGTACGTGCTCGCCGGCCCCTCGGGACAGGGGCACGAAACCGTGTACCCGGAAGTCGTCGGCGAGGCGTTCGGCATGGATCCCGAAAAAATCACCCTGCGCGCGAGCGATCCCGACGGACCGCGCCTCGTGGGGGAGGGGACGATAGGCTCGCGCTCGATGATGGCGCACGGCGGAGCGCTGCTGGTCGCCGCGCGCGAAGTGATCCGCAAGGGAACGGAGCTCGCCGCCAAGGATCTGGAAGTCGCCCCGACCGACCTCGAGTTCAGCAAAGGCCGCTACCGCGTGAAGGGCACGGACGTCTCGATCGGCTTCGAGGATCTCGCGAAGAAATACGGCAGCGCGCTGGACGCCGGCGGAGAAATCCCGCTGCCGCGCTCGTTTCCAAGCGGAGCGCACGTCGCGGAAATCGAGATCGATCCCGAGACCGGCGTCGTGGAAATCCTGCGCTACACCGCGGTGGATGATTGCGGGCGCATCATCAATCACGTCCTGCTCGACGGCCAGCTGCACGGCGGCATCGCACAAGGCATCGGGCAGGTCATGGGCGAGCACGCCATCTACGACGAAGCCTCCGGGCAGCTCCTGACCGGCACCTTCATGGACTACGAGATGCCGCGAGCCGACGGCATGCCCGATATCGAGCTCCACGACCGCTCGATCCCGTCGCCGGGCAACCCGCTTGGAGTCAAGGGAGCGGGCGAAGCGGGAACGACCGGCGCCGTGCCCGCGGTGGCGAACGCCGTGATAGACGCGCTAAGGCCGCTCGGAATCCATCACCTGGATTTTCCGTATACGCCGGATCGCATCTGGCACGCGATCCGGGAGGCGAAGAACAGAACCTGAGTCGCGTCGGCTCAGGCGTTCTCGAGCAGGATGCGGATCACGCTCTTTGGATCGGTGATCATGCAGTCGTGGCCGGTCTTGAGCTCATGGAATTTCCACGCCGGATCTTCGCGCACGCGCGCTGCGAACTGGTCGAACGAGCCGGTGGGCGGATGGGTGCAGTGCACGTAGGTGCGGGGAAGGTCCGCGCCGCCTTTCCCGGTGAAATGTATCGGCTGGGCAAAGGTGCGATAGGACTGCCGCATTTCGTGGCGCAAAACCCAGGCGACATCCTCCACCTCGTCGATGCCGAAAATCTTGAGCGGCAGGGGATCGACGAATCCGCCCATTTCGCCTTGCTTGATGATGGTGCGCCGATCGGGTTGCAGGTAATCGAGCAGGCATCTCCCGTTCTCCGGCAGGAAAGCGTCCAGGTACACGACGCGGCGCAGGCGTGAAGCGGCGCGGTCGGCGACGCCGGTGATGACCATTCCGCCGTAGCTGTGCCCGACCAGAACGACCTTCTCGAGCTCCTCGGCTTCGAGGAGGTTGACGACGTCGGCGATGTGCATAGCGAGATCGATCGCGGGATTTGCAAGATGCGCTCGCTCGCCCAAGCCGGTCAGGGTGGGCGTGTAGACCGCGTGTCCCGCCGCGCGCAGGGCCGGCACCACTTTCTTCCAGCACCAGCCGCCGTGCCAGGCGCCATGCACCAGCACGTAGGTGGATTTGGATTTGCCTTGAGCTGCAGCGGAGCGCCGGGAGACGGGCTTGCCGCGACGCTTCACGGCTTTCTGGCGTGGCATGTCAGCGGGCGGACTTGGCGCCTGGAGAGATCTTCGCGCCCGTCAGTTCGGTGCGCAGGATTTCTCCGAGCACCCGGCCCTCGCTCGCGGAGGGCGGACGCGTCTCCAGGAGGTAGGCCAGGGTGGGCGCGAGATCCACGACTTCTGCGTAATTCGCCGATCGACCCGGCCGGATCCAGCGTGTACCGAAGAGCATCAGCGGCACGTTGGTGTCGTACGTATAAGGCGAGCCGTGCGTGGCGGTGTTGCCGCCGAACATCGCGTAGGGCTTTTGCACCACGTAGAGATCGCCGCTCAATTGCCGGTGCCAGGCCCGCTGAACCAGCGTCGCCAGGCGTCCGGGGGGGAGGGCGCCGTTCTCCAGTTGCGTGCGGGTGTAGACCGCGGCGATCGCCGGGTGCTCGGTGAGAATGCGCGCCGCCGCCGTTTCGACTTCGGTACGGTCGAGCGAATTCGCATCGATCAGCTTGGTGTCGAGATAGATAGTGGGATACGAAAACTGCGTCGCGTAAGTTCCCGGTCCGAAGCGCGTCGCGAGCTGCCCGTTCAGATCGGCCATCAGTTTGCGCGAATCGATGTGCGCGCCCGGAAGGCCCTGCGTCGTGCTGTACTCGGGCACGTTGAGGAAGCCGTGATCCGCCGTGAGCGCGATCAGCACATTGTCCAGGCCGAGCCGCTTGTCGAGGTAGCGGAAGAATCCGGCGAGCGAACGATCCAGGTGCAGCATGTGGTCCTGCGATTCGCGGCTCTCGGGGCCGAAGCTGTGGTTGACGTAATCGTGCGTCGACAGGCTCACCCCGAGCAGATCGGGCACGCCGGCGGAATTCCTGCCGAGATTTTCGCCCTCGATCGCGGCGCGCGCGAAATCGAGCGTCAGCTCGTCACCGTAAGGCGTGCCCATGACGGTGCCGTAGTAGGCCGCATCGGGCTTTTCGCTTTTGCCTCCCAGCGTCATCGGAATCCTGTTGCCCATGCCGCGATAGTTCGGGAACCACGGCTGGCCGTCGGCGATCGAGCGCGCGTAGGCCTGCTCCGGCAGCGCGAGCGTCCAGGATTTTCCGAACCAGCGGTCCTGCGGCTTGCCCGCGTAGTAGCGCTCGCGCCACTGCGGGTGCTCCTTCATGTAATAGGTCGTGCTCGCGAAGCGCCCGGTCTTGTCCATGTACATGTAGGCGGTGCCGGTCTTGCCGGCGAGCAGGATCGCGCCGCGGTCCTTGCCCGAGACGGTGAGCACCCTGGACTGTCCGCCGTTCCTGTAGCGCAATTCGTCGCCCAGCGTGGAGACGCGCAGATTGGCGGGGGAGGTGCCGTCGAGTTTTTTCGTCTCCTCGCCGATATACGAATGAGCCGGGTCTCCGGTGCAATACACCGCCGACTGCGTTTTGGGATCGAACCATTCGTTGGCGATGATTCCGCTCTGGTAGGGGTAGGCGCCCGTGAGCACCGCCGCATGGCCGGGCGCGGTCAGCGTCACCGCGTGCGCGTGGTGGGCGTTGCCGAACCAGGCGCCTCGCTGCAGAAAAAGATTGAAGCCGCCCGCGCCGTACTGGTCGCGGTACTTGAGAACCTGCTCCTGCGGCAGGCCGTCCACCACGATCACGACGACCAGCTTGGGCGCGTTGCCGGCCGCGATCGCGGCTTGAATGAGGCACGCGGAGAAGATCAGTGCCGCGAGACGACGCAGAACCATGTGCGGGAAAGACGTTCTAGGCGCCGAGTTCGCGGCGCACGAGCGCGGCCCCAGCGGCGAGGGCCTTCAGCTTGCCGATTGCAACTTCGCGCGAGAGCGGCACCATGCCGCAGTTGGTGCAGGGATAGAGCTTCTCCGGCGGGACGAATTTCATGGCCGAGCGGATGGTGGCGGCCACTTGTTCGGGTTTCTCGACGGTATCGCTCGCGACGTCGATCGCGCCGATCATCACGTCCTTGCCCTTGAGCAGCGCGAGCAACTCGACCGGCACGTGCGAATTCGCGCATTCCAGGGACACCTGATCGATCTTCGATCGCGCGAGCAAGGGGAAGGTGGATTCGTACTGCCGCCATTCGGAGCCCAGCGTCTTCTTCCAGTCGTTGTTGGCCTTGATGCCGTAGCCGTAGCAGATATGCACCGCGGTCTTGCATTTGAGGCCCGCCGCGGCCGCTTCCAGCGTCTGGATGCCCCAGGCCGCGACTTCGTCCATGTAGACATTGAAGGCCGGTTCGTCGAACTGGATCACGTCGGCGCCCGCCCGTTCGAGCTCGCGCGCTTCCTGGTTGAGGATCGCGGCGAACTCGCGCGCGAGCTTCTCGCGGCTCTTGTAATGGTCGTCGTAGAGCGTGTCCACCATCGTCATGGGACCGGGGAGGGAGATCTTGATCGGGTGCCTGGTATGGGCCCGGAGGAAGCGCACGTCCTCGACGAAGACCGGTTTGCCGCGCGCCACCGGCCCCACTACCACCGGCACGTCCGCGTCGTAGCGGTTGCGGATGCGCACGGTGCGCTTGTGCTCGAAATCGACGCCCTTCAGGCTCTCGATGAAGGTGGTGACGAAGTGCCGGCGCGTCTGCTCGCCGTCCGTGACGATATCCAGGCCCGCGGTTTCCTGGTCGGCGAGCAGGAGGCGCAGGGCGTCGCGCTTGCCTTCCTCGAGGAGATCTCCCTCGAGGAGCCAGGGCGCCCAAAGCTTTTTCGGCTCGGCGAGCCAGCCCGGCTTGGGAAGGCTGCCGGCGATGGTGGTTTGCAGCGGCAAGGAGGTCGGCAAGTTAAGCTACGCGCGCGCCGCGAGGTCCCACGAGGCAAAACCGCAACCGACGTAGACCTCGGGACAATTGCAGTAGCCGATCAGCTCGAAGCCGCGCTTGCCCGCGGCACCGTGCGCCGCGACCCAATTGCGGATCTCGGCCGCGCCGTTGCCTATCGTGGGCAGGCGTTCGTTGAGGAAATCGACCAGGGGACGTTCGTCGCCTTTCTCGAAATGGCGGATGCATTCGCGATCGAAGGGCTCGTCGATTTCGCCCATCGTCGGTTCGCCGATCGAGTGACTCAGGCCTCCGGTGGCGAGGATCGCCACGCGGATGTCCTCCGGGTAGGTGCGCACCGCCTCGGCGAGCATCGTTCCCCACTGCAGGCAGCGGCGCACGCTCGGATACGGCGGCTCCAGATCGTTGATGACGATCGGGACGATAGGCGGCAGGGGATCGAGGCCGCCGCGCCACAGCGGAATGCAGAAGCCGTGGTCGAGCGTCAGGTGGTGCGACACCGAGGGCTCGAAGTCGCGCTCGAACGCGGTTTGGAGAATGTGGTTCGCGAGCTTCGGATGTCCGGCGATCTTCTTGTAGGGGCAGTCCTTCATCCACGGTTCGGCAGGGCCCTCGTGCTCCTCGCCGATGCCGACGCAGATGCTGGGCAGGTTGTTGATGAAGAAATTCACCCAGTGATCGGGGGCGATCTCGATCAGGACGTCGGGCCTTGTTGCCTTGATGCGCTTGCCGAGCTCGGTCAGGGAATTCGTGAGTTCCCGCTGGTTCGCCGGCTTGACGTCCTTCCAGCCGCGGATGATGAGCGGTGCGTGACTCGATGCGAACACTCCGGCCAGCTCAGCCATGGCTCGACCTCGCCGCGGCGTCTGCACCGGCGGTGCGCACTTTTTTCAGGAATACCTCCTCTGGCATTCCGGCGACCACGAAATAAAACCGCAGCAGGTAAGGGTTGACCCATGGAGCGAGGAAGGCGACGTCGTCGCGCTCGACCGCGGTCCGCACTTCGGGTTTCAGCGGATAGCGGTCGAGAACTTTCTTCCGGTTGGCGCGGTATTCGTCGCCGAGCGCCGGGGTGCTCTGGAGATCGAAGAAAAGCTTGCTCAGCCAGTAGTCTCTCATAGCCCGCTATTTTGCCACGAGCGGGGGCGGTCAGGCGACCACCAGGCTGGTCAGGCGCTGCGGATCGGAGAGCAGAGCGGCGCTCGACCCGTTGTAGGCGATGCGGCCGCGGTTCAGCACCAGCGCGTTCTGGGTGACTTCGAGCGCCACTTTCGCGTGCTGCTCGACCAGCACGAGCGCGAGCGAGTCCTCGCGGATGAGGCGCTGCAGGGCCTTCAGCAGGACTTCGACGATGATGGGCGCCAGCCCCTCGAGCGGCTCATCCATCAGCAGCAGCGTGGGATTGCCCATCAGTGCCCGCCCGGTCGCGAGCATCTGCTGCTCGCCGCCCGAAATCTGGTTGCCCCAGTGCCCGCGGCGCTCGGCGAGCTTGGGGAAGAGATCGTAGACGCGCTCGATCGTCCAGCGTCCGGGACGCGCCGCGACGGTCAGGTTTTCCTCGACGGTGAGCGATGGAAATATGTCGCGCGTCTGCGGGACGTAACCGATGCCGAGGCGGCAGCGCTCGTAGACGGGCAGGCCTTCGATCCGCGTGCCCTGGTACTCGATGCTGCCCGCGTGGAAAGTCGTATGGCCCATCACGGTGGCCAGCAGCGTGGTCTTGCCCACGCCGTTGCGGCCGAGCACCGCGAGAGATCCGCGCTCGGGCAATTCGAGCGCGATGTCCTCGAGGACGACCGTCTCTCCATAGCCGGCGCGCACCGCGCGTAAAAGAAGCGCTTCAGACATGGCGCTGTTCGCCGAGATAGACCTGATGCACGCGCCGGTCGTGGGCGATTTCCTCCGGCGGTCCCTCGACCAGCACTTCGCCCTGCACCAGCACGGTGATGCGCTTCGCGAAGCGGAACACGAGGTCCATGTCGTGCTCAATGATCAGGATCGCGATGTGCTCCGGGAGCTTGTCCAGCACCTCCAGGATGCGATGCGATTCGAGCGAGGGCACACCCGCCGCCGGCTCATCCAGCAGCAGCACCCGGGGCTTCAAGCCGAGCGCGATCGCGATTTCGACGAGGCGCTGCTTGCCGTAGGGCAGGTCGAGGATGCGAACGCCTGCGTCCCCGGCGAGTCCGAGCGTGGCGAGCAGTTCCATGCTCTCGGCGCGCACGTCGGCGTGCGTGCTCGCCGCGCGCAGCATGCGCGGCGCGACGCCGCGGCGCTCCGCCACCGCCAGCGCCACGTTGTCGAGCACCGCAAGGCGGCGGAACAGCGCGTTGATCTGGAAGGTCCGGCCCAGTCCGCGCTTTACCCGGTTCGCCTGTCCCATGGCGGTGATGTCCTCCCCGCCGAGCACGATGCGGCCGGAGGAGGGCGCGAGCACCCCGGTGAGCATGTTGACGAAAGTGGTCTTGCCTGCGCCGTTCGGTCCGATCAGGGCGTGCCGTGCACCGGGCTCCAGGCGGAAGTTGATTCCGGCGGCGACGGTCAGCGCGCCGAAGCTCTTGCACAGGGCGCGCGTTTCGAGCACGGTGTTCTTGGACGCCGCGCTCACGGAGTTCTCCGCAGCTTCGCGAGAATACTGTCGAAAATCCCGAGAATGCCGCCGCGCGCGAACATCACCACGAGGACCAGCATCGTGCCGATGCCGAAGTACCAGTATTCGGGGAATTGCTTGGCGAGCAGATCCTGGGCGATCAGATACACGACCGGGCCGACGAACGCACCGTAAATGCGTCCGACACCGCCGAGGATCAGCATCACCAGCAGCTCGCCGGCGGATTCGAAGGAGAGCACGTTCAATCCGACGAACTGGTTGGTCTGGGTGATCAGGCCGCCGGCGACGCCGGCGATCGTGGCCGAGAGCGTGTAGACCAGGACCAGGCGCCAGTAGACCGGGGCGCCGATCGCGTGCATGCGCAGACTGTTCTCGCGCACGCCGGTGAGCGAGGTCCCGAACGGCGAATAAATCAGCTTTCTCACCAGCCACCATCCGAGGAGCAGCACGAGCAGGCAATAGAGATAAGCGGTCTTGCCGAAGATGTCGAACTTGAACAGGCCGAGAACCGGCGCCACGATCACGCCGGCGAGTCCATCCGCGCCGCCGGTGAGCGCGGTCGCCTTGTTGGCGATCTCGAGCAGCACGGAAGTGATGGCCAGGGTGAGCATGAGCAGCGTGAGCGTTTTTGTCCGGAGGATGATGACCCCGGTCGCAAGGCCCAGAATCGCGCCGGCAGCCGCGGCCGCGGCCAGCTGCGCGAACGGATCGTGGAGACCGGCCTTCGCGGCGAGAATTCCGGCGACGTAGGCGCCGAGACCGAAGTAGGCGCTGTGGCCGAGCGTGACGATTCCCGCATAGCCGACGATGAGATCGAGCGACAGGGCGTAGAGGATGTAGATCAGGATGCGCGCGCCGAGGGAAAGATACTCGGGAAGCGCGAAGAAGGCCGCAATGGCGACGATCCACGGCAGGAACTCGACCCAGCGGATGCGGGGATCGGCGCTGTAGCCTCCGGCATGCGCTACTTCCGCTTTCAAGCCGATCGCTTTGCCGCTCATGCCCGTCTCCCGAACAGGCCCGCGGGACGCCACAGAAGGAGCCCGATGGTCGCAACGTAGATCGGGAAGGCGCCGAATTCCGGCAGCCAGTATTTGCAGGCGGTGTCGGCGATGCCGATGAGAAGCGCGGCCACGAAAGGCCCGCGCAGACTGCCCAGTCCGCCGACGGCAACCACGACCAGAAAGTACACGAGGTTCTCGAACGGATACGTCGGCTGGATCGCGATGATTTCCGCGCCGAGCCCGCCGCCAAGTCCTGCGAGCCCGCTCCCCAGCGCGAAGGTGAGCGTGAACAGGCGCCGGGTATCGATGCCCACCGATTGCGCCATGGCCCGGTTGTCCACTGCCGCGCGAACCATCGCGCCCCAGCGCGTGCGCTCCACGCCGAACCACAGCAAGCCCACCAGCAGGCCGCTGAAGGCGATGATGAAGACCCGGTAAGTGGGGAAATCGCGCCCGAGAAACGCATACTGGCCCTTCAGGTAATCGGGCAGCACGACCGGCTGCTGCAAGGTTCCGAAGATGAAGCGCGCCACCGCCACTGCGATGAAAATCAGGCCGATCGTGAACAGCACCTGCTGCAGGTCGCCGGCGGTATAGAGCCTGGAGTACAGCAGGCGCTCGAGAATCACGCTCCCGGCGGCGACGAGCAGGAAGGCGAGCGCGAGCGCAAGAGGGAAGGGCACGCCGAAACGCGAGATCGCCGTGGTGAGGACATAGCCGCCCGCCATCGCGAATACGCCGTGGGCGAGATTGACGAACCCCATCAGGCCCATCGTGACCGAAAGGCCGACCGAGATCACGTACAGGATCATCCCCAGCGCTGTGCCGTGAAACGCGACGCTGACCACCGATGCGAGGAAGGTTCCCAATTCAGAGCTCCCGGGGGACTTTCGTCACTGGCTCATAAACAAACCCCCGCGGCACTTCCGGCGTGGCGCGGGGGCGGGATCGGAAAAGCGCTTATTTCTTGTTGTTGATGATCTTCCAGGGATCCTTCACCGCGGTCTGTACGGTCTCCAGCTCGACGTTGGCGAGCTTGCCGTCGACCCTGCGGACTTCGCGCAGGTACTCGTTCTGCACGATGTCGCGCGTTTCCGGATCGATAGCGATCGGTCCGCGCGGGCTGTTCGGATTCTTGTAGTTTTTCAGCAGCTCCATGGTCCTGTCGGGATCGACCTTGCCCTTTTGCTCGCGGATCGCGTAGTAGATGGCGTCCATGCCGTCCCAGGCGCCGACCGACATGAAGCTCGGTATGGCATTTTCGCCGTACTCCTTTTTCCACGCGGCGATGAAGGCCCGGTTGGCCGGGCGGGTCGCCGCGGTCGAGTAGTGCAATACCGTGAGCACGCCCAGCGGCACGTCGCCCATGTTCGGCAGCTCTTCGTCGGTGGTGATGTCGCCGGGCCCGATGAACTTGATGCCCGCTTTGTCCAGGCCGAGCTCGCCGTAGGCTTTCATGATCGCGGTGGCCTGTTTTCCCGCAGGCACGAAGGCGAATACCGTATCGGGCTTGGCGTCCTTAGCCCGTTGCATGAACGGAACGAAATCCGGATTCGCCA
>DATHHS010000216.1:0-77351 GCA_035317085.1 Burkholderiales bacterium | reverse complement strand
GTCGCTGCCGGCACGGCGTACTCCGCCTGGCTGAATGCCACTGTCGGCTTGCAGAATACGATGGTCGAACAGATCGCCAATCTGGCGTCGGTGGGATTTGTCTTTCCCTCGATGCCGGCTTTCAATCAGGAGGCCTTGCCGGACATCATCGCGATCCTGCCGGGCGCCGTGACCCTGGCCTTGCTCGGGCTGTTTCAAACAGTGGCGGCGATGCGGCGCATGAACCGCAAGATCGGCGGTTACACCGACAGCCGCAAGGGCATCTTTGCCGACGCGGTATCCAACTGCCTGCTGCCTTTTCTGTCTTCCCTGCCCACCTGCGCTTCCTTCAACCGCATGTGGCTGGTGTATACCCTGGGCGGCCAGAGCCGCTTGACCTCGGCGAGCTCGGCGCTGATCCTGCTGCTGATGGTGCTGTTCCTCGGCGACTTGATGGCCATCATTCCGATGCCTGCCATGGCGGCCATCATCATGGTGCTGGGGGCCAACATGATCAACTGGGAGGACATCAAACCTCACCTCAAGGATCGCCGCGAAGCGGTGGTGTTCATGGCGTCCTTTCTGTCGGTGCTGTTCCTCGATCTGTTCGGCGCCGTGGTCGTCGGGTCCGTCCTCGCGATTGCCTATTCGAAGTGGGAACAGGCGCATCCCAATATCAGCCTTCGCGGCAACGTGCTGAAGATCCGGGGCAACATCTACTATGGTTCGCTGCCGGTCATCGAATCGACCTACCATGCCGCGATCTCGCGCGTGGACGACGTGATCGTCGACTTTTCCGAGTGTTACTACATCGACCAGGAAGGGATTCGGTGGCTGGCGGCGGTGAAAGCGGGGAAAAAAGCCGCTTTCGTTGATCGCCGCAGTGGCCCTCGCCGAACGGTCGAACCGGCAAGGACGACCAGCCCACGCGGCGACGAAAATACCGGGAAGGAGAAACGGCGCCGCAAGCCGGATCGACGCCGGCGATCCGACTTTTGATTGCGAGCGCCAAGCAGGGACATGCCTCCCGCTCAGGGCATGAAGCCGCCGCCGTTGACGTGAATGGTCTGGCCGGTGATATAGCGCGCGTCGGGACCGCACAGCATGCGCACCACCGCCGCGACTTCCTCGGGTTCCCCTCGGCGTCCGATCGGAGGCAGGCCGCGCCGGTCTTTCGGGCGCGCCGGCGCGCCGGGCAGGCCGCGCACGGTCTCTATCGTCCCCGGCACCACGCAGTTGACCGTGATGCGGTGTGGCGCGAGATCGAGGGCGAGCGCCCGGGTCATCCCGGCAATCCCGGCCTTGGCCGCGATCACGTGGGCGCGGCCGGTCGCGCCCTTGTGCGCGGTGAGGCCCCCGATATTGATGATCGTACCGCCGCGCGCGCGCGTCAGGTGAGGAAGACAGGACTGGGTGCACAGGAACGCGCCGTCGAGCACGGTCGCGATCACCCGCCGCCATTCCTCCAGTTTGATGTCCTCGAAAGGCGTCTCACTCCTGATCGCAGCGTTGTTGACGAGAATATCCAGGCGCCCGAACTGCTTGACAGCCGCGTCCACCATTTTCGCGACTGCAGCCGGATCGGTGACGTCGGCGAAATACGTGGCGGCTGCTCCGCCCTTCGCCTTGATCATGGCCACCGTCTGCCTGGCCTCTCCTTGCGAGGTGTTGGCGTTCACCATCACCGAGGCTCCGCCCGAGGCGAGCGAGCGGCAGATCGCCCGGCCGATGTTCCTTGCGCCGCCGGTGACCAGCGCAACTTTTCCCACAAGCTCGCCGCCCGGTGTCATTCCCACGTCGTTCATCGAGCGGGCCGTCAACGCGCGCTTTCCAGGAGCGGCGTCAGCAGCGCACGCTGTTCCGTCGCGGTAAAAGTGTGTTTTCTTTCCATGGCTAGCGATCTTCTCGTTATAATTTTTGCCACCTTCTCCCGGCCGCCGCTCGGCGCGGTCGCGGCCGTCGTCCCCGGCAGCGGACAGGATACGCCATGCCATTCGCAACGATCAACGGTATCAGGATCCACTACCTCATCCAGGGGACGGGCGAGCCTCTGCTGATGTTCGCCCCGGGTGGGTGGCGCTCGGTCATGTCGCGCTGGACTGCGGCGGGCGGCAAGGAAGCGTTCGGGCAGATGGACGGGCTCGCGGCGCTTTCGCGCCATTTCACCTGCATCGCCTACGATCGCCGTGAATGCGGCCTGTCGGGCGGCCGCATCGAGGCGCTCGACTGGGATCTGTATGTTCAGGAAGCCAGGGCGCTGCTCGATCTGGCCGGCGCGAAGCAGGCGACCATTCTAGGCAGCTGCATGGGCGCCTCGCTCGCGCTCGCCTTCGCGGTGCGTCACCCTTCGGCATGCAAAGGATTGTTGCTGCACTGGCCGGTAGGCGGATACCTCTGGATGGAGAAGGGCCACGAATTTTTCCGGCGTCATATGGAGTTCGTGCGCGCGAAAGGCTTTTCCGCGGTGGTCGAACGCGCGCCGCGAGGCGAAAATTTCTGGCTCGACCCCGAGATCGGACCCTGGGGGTCGCCGGCGGCGGTCTATCCCGAGCTCGCCCGCGAGCTCCTCGATCAGAACGTGGACCGATACCTCGATATTTGCGCGCGCAGCCGGGACGCGATCTTCAACGACACCATGCCTTCGGGCGCGAGCGGCGAGGAGCTTATGCGGATCGAGAGCCCGGCTTTGATCATGTCGGGCGCCGATAGCCGGCACACGCGGTCGGCGTCCTGGGCGCTTAAGGAACTGATGCCGAAGTCGGAACTGTGGGAGGTTCTGCCGCCCCACCAAACCGGGCAGAACACGCTGGAGCAGATTCTGCGGTTCAAAGCGCGCTTCGACGCAAGCGCGCGGGCGGCCTAGGAAGCCCCGCCGCCTATGTTCAATCGACTCCCGGCGCTCGCCCGCTTTCTGCTCGCGCTTGCCGCGATCAACTTCGCGGTGTTCGCGGGATTCCGGATCGCGTTCTGGGTCGCGTTTCACGAGACGCTCGCCGGGGCCTCTTCGGCGGACCTGATCAAGGCCTTTTACCTCGGGTCCAAATTCGACCTGCGGCTCGTTCTGCTGCTTCTGCTGCCGCTCGCGATTCTGGGATGGATCCCGCTTTTCGATCCGGTCCGGCGCCGCGCCGCGTGCCTCGCGTGGCTCGCCTATCTCGCGACCGTGCAGTGCGTGGTGCTGCTGCTCTATTTCGTCGATTTCGGACACTACGCCTACGTGCGGGTGCGCCTGAACGCGAGCCTCGTCGATCATCTCACCCCAGTGGGCGTGGCGGCGCGGGTGGCATGGGAAACCTATCCGCTGGGCCTTTGCTTCCTCGCGCTGCTGCTTCTCACTTTCGCATTTCTCTGGATCGCGCGTCGCGTTGCCCAACGCACGCTCGTACCGACCGCCGCGCCTCTTGGCACGTGGCCGAAGCGAGTGGTGATCGGAGTACTTGTGGGCCTGTACACGTTTGGAATTTACGGCAAGTGGTCGCGGTATCCGCTGCGCTGGAGCGAGGCGTATTTCTCTTCGAGTGAAGCCGTGGCCGCGCTCGCTCTCAATCCGGTTCTGTTTCTCATGGACACCGCGGAAAACCGCAATCTCCCCTACGACACGGACAAGGTGCGCGAGCACTACGCCTATACGGCTGCGCTGCTCGGAATCAAGTCGCCGGATCCGCAGAAACTCGACTTCGCCCGCTACGTCACGCCACCGCGCAAGCCCGGCATCCGGTACAACCTGGTGGTGATTCACCTGGAGTCGTTCGCGGCGTTCAAGGCGGGAGTTTTCGGCAACCCGCTCAAGCCCACGCCGTACTTCGACGCGATCGCGAAGGACGGCTTGCTGTTCACGAACTTCTTCGTGCCGGAAGTTCCGACGCCGCGATCGGTGTTCGAGATGCTCACCGGCATTCCGGACGTGAACGGGGCCACCACCGCTTCGCGCAATCCGCTGGTAGTGAATCAGCACACGCTGGTGAATGCGCTCGAGGGATACGAAAAATATTATTTTCTGGGAGGGAGCGCGAACTGGGGCAACATCCGGGGCCTGTTTACGCACAACATCCCCGGCCTGCACGTCTTCGAGGAGGGTGACTACGACGCGCCGCAGGTGGACGGCTGGGGTGTGTCCGATGTCGTCCTGTTCGACAAGGCCCAGCGGACGCTTCGCGACGAGAAAAAACCCTTCTTCGCGTTCATCCAGACGGCAGGGAATCACCGCCCTTTTGGCATCCCCGACGATCACCCCGGATTCGAGCTCGCAAAGGTCGACGCGGCGGCTCTGGCGGAAAACGGTTTCGACGGCCTCGCGGCCTACAACGGCATGCGATACCTCGACTTTTCGCTCGGTTCGTTCTTTGCCAAGGTCAAGGAATCGCCCTACTTCAGGAATACGGTGTTCGTCATGTACGGGGATCACGGCAATCCTTCCACCCAGCAGACGCCCTGGGAGAAGCTCCTGCTGACCGGATACCACGTCCCTTGCGTCATCTACGCACCCGGGCTGATCAAAGGCGGCACTCGCGTCGATTTCACCGCCAGCCTGACCGACGCCCTCCCCATGTCCTTGAGCCTGATCGGCGTTCCCTATCTCAACACGGGGCTCGGGCGCGATCTGCTCAACCTCGGGCCCAAAGATCCGCATTTTTCGCTGATCGGGCATTCCGGAGTGCTCGACGACGAGTTCTATCTTCGCCTGGATGCGGGTGTGGCGCGCCTGTTCCGCTACCGCTCGCAGGACGCTACGCTGGAGGTGCACGAGCGCTATCCCGAAAAGGTCGCCGAGCTGCGCCGTCTGCACGAGGCGCTCTACGAGACTTCGAAATATATGCTCTATCACAATCCGCCCCGGCCTCACGCACCCGTGGTCCGGACCGG
The DNA here is from genome assembly GCA_035317085.1 of Burkholderiales bacterium. Lineage (GTDB taxonomy): Bacteria > Pseudomonadota > Gammaproteobacteria > Burkholderiales > SG8-39 > VBDM01. Next base: position 72,509 of record DATHHS010000216.1, on the reverse strand, counting down.
GCCCTGAAGCAATGCGGGGGCGATGGCCAAGGTGGGCTTTGTTGGTTGCGGCGGCTCTCGCATTCGCCGGCCTTTACGCCCGAGTGCTTACCGCGCCGGCACCGGGCGGGTTTGCGTTCCCGCAGACGCCCGCGCGCGCCGCGTCGTCCCCGGCAAAGCCATTCTTTAGCGGCGAGCTCCTGCCCAACAGCACCACGGCGTCGGTCCACAGCGCAGCCGCCGCAGAGATCTCCGGCGGAAGGCTGCGGGCATTCTGGTACGGGGGCAGCCGCGAAGGGGCGTCGGACGTTTCCATCTACACGTCCGTTTACGCTCCGAGGGAAGGAAGCTGGTCCCCCGAGCACGTAGTGGTCAACCGCGAATTCGCGCAGCGGCATCTTCGACGTTACATACGCAAGCTGGGCAATCCCGTGGTCGGGCGCGACCGCAGCGGACGCCTGTGCCTGTTTTTCGTGAGCGTGTCCGTCGGCGGCTGGGCGGGCAGCGCCATCAACGAGATGGTTTCGGACGACGAGGGCGAAACCTGGAGTCCGCCCAGACGCCTGATCACGTCGCCGTTTTTCAACATCAGCACGCTGGTGAAGGGCGCGCCGCTCCAGTTCTCCGACGGAGCGATGGGCTTGCCGGTGTATCACGAGTTCCTGGGCAAGTTCGGCGAGTTGCTGCGCCTGGACGCCGAGGGGCGCGTGATCCGAAAAACCCGTCTGTCCTGGGGGAAATCCTCGTTGCAGCCGGTGATCGTGCCGAGGTCGGCAACCGAGGCGGTCGGCCTTATGCGGTATGCGGGGGATCCGCCGGACCGGATTCTCGTGATTCGAACGAACGACGGAGGGGCGCATTGGAGTGAACCGGTCAAGACGGAGCTGCCCAATCCGAACGCCGCGATCGCAAGCGTGTTGCTCGCCGGCGGCGACCTGTTGCTCGCATTCAACAACGCCGAGGAAAACCGCGAAGACCTGTCGCTGGCACTGTCGGCTGACTTCGGAAACAAGTGGCGCCTTGTGCGCAAGCTCGAACCCGGTTCGCCCCCTGCCCCGGTTTCGGAGTATTCCTACCCCTGGATGATGCAGGATCAGGCCGGTGATATTCACGTGCTCTACACTTGGGGTCGCTCCCGAATCAAGCATGCGCGTTTCAATCGCGGCTGGCTGGAGAGCAGGCCTTGAGTTCCGTGAACGCTGTCTTCGGCCTGTCCGGCTGCGCGCTTTTCAGCCTTGCCTTGATCGCGACCGTGCTCCGCCTGCAGCGTCTGCCGGTCCGGGTTCGCCATGCGGTGATGTTGGCTGCTGCCCTCGCATTGCTCGTTCCCTTGGGTGATCTCTCGATTACCGCTTACGTTCGTGGCGCCATCGGCGACTTGAGCATCCCCACGCTCGTTCTGGCCGGCGGGGCTTGCGTCAGGCAACTCATCGGGAGGACGGTGATCGGACAGGCGGATCGGCGCGCGCTTTGTTGGATCCTTGCGGTCGCCGCTGCGTTCCTCTACCCCTTTGCGCTGGGGCTGACGCCGTTTGATCCATACGCGCTCGGTTATGGCTCGATCGGATTCGTCACGGCTTTGTTGTTCGTCACGCTGGCGGCATGGCAACGGCGGCGGTATCTCGTCGTGCTTGTCGTTCTTTCGGCGACGCTCGCGTATCTTGCCGGAGCGTACGAGTCGCGCAACCTGTGGGACTATTTGATCGATCCCCTGGCCGCTTTGTATGCCTTGGCTTGGCTGTTCGGCCGCGCGCTTGGTCGACGCTCGGTCGAAGTCGCTGATACGAAGACACAACTCGTCTAAGCCCCGGTGATGTATCTGCGTCCTTAGCGGGCGCTTATGATCCGAATGACCTATTAGGTCTCGTTCTTCCACGTCGGGCGCCCCGGGCATCGGTCTTGCGTATCACTTTGGCGACTGAACTCGACGCAGTAAAACCCGGGAGAAGTGGTCATGCGCAGTTTCATTGTTTTGAGCGGATTTTTCCTATTCAACCTTCTTTATTCCGGCGGCCCGGCCTATGCGGCCTCAAACCAGGCCCAGGGAACGGTAAATAGCAGGGCGGCGCTGGCGATGAGCGTCACCCAGGAAGCAAGCGAGGAACAGCGCATCGCGGATGTCCTGGAAAACTATGCGCCGCTGGCGAGTTACCTGTCGGCCGTAGCGGGAACCCAGATCAAGGTCGGGTACTCGCGCAACATGAGCGCGGAATTGCAGCGCACACGCACCGCCAGCGTCGACATCCTTGTCGGGCCGGCGCACATCATCGGCAGCGCGCTTCGCTACGGGTACGAGCCGCTGGCGACATTTTCAAGCAGCGAGAAGATGGTGTTCGTGGTGTCCGAGGCGAGCACGATCAAGGTGCTGGAAGACGCCAGGGGCAAGCGTCTCGGGCTCCCCAGCGCCGATTCGCTGGCGGCCTACCTCGCGCTGGGCGACTTCAACGCCAGGGGACTTCAGCTCAAGGCCTATTTCCAGCAGATCAGGAATTTCAGCTCTCACGACGTGGTGCTGTACGCCCTGGGAATGGGCACGATTGATGTCGCGGTCGTGGAATACCGCGTCGCCGAGAAGTGGCTGTCCGCGAACAAGGGCCGCGTGATTCATGAAACCAAGTCGGTCCCGAGCATCGGCATTGCATTGAATGCGGCGCTCGACAAGGGCGTGAAGCAGAAGATCCGGGACGCGCTGCTCTCGCCCAATCCCAAGCGTCCCGCTTTCGCGCAGTTGGCGAGCGTGGGTATCGTCGATATCAAACCGGCGACGGAGGAGGACTACCGTTACGTTTCGACGCTGGGCTATTTCACGCCGATGGTGCTGCCCGGCATCAAGATGATCACTGCCGAAGACGTGCAGGATCTGATGAGCAAGGGAGTGCCCCTGTACGACGTGCGCATCGAGCAGGAATACAAGGAGAAGCACATCAAGGGCGCGCTTCCACTGACCTATGCGGAGAAAAGCAAGAAGGAAGTCGGTTACGACGCCGCCCAGGACCAGTTCAAGCTCGCCGAGACGGTCAAGGACAAGGACGCGCCCATGATCTTCGCTTGCAACGGAGGTGAGTGCTGGAAAAGCTACAAGGCTTCGGTGTGGGCGCAAAACATGGGCTACCGGAACGTGTATTGGTACCGCGGCGGTTTCCCGGACTGGAAAGCGAAAAATCTGCCGATGGAGTGAGCGAAGCCAGTCGCCCCAAGGCAGAGAGCGTTCCTAGTCGATCGCCTTGATCCCCGCGGCCGCGATGATGCGCGCGTATTTGGCGGTTTCGAGAGCGAGGAACTGCGCGAATTGTTCGGGCGTGCTGGCGACCACGGTCATGCCGTCCGCCGCGATCCGCTCCTTCATATCGGCCTGGTCGAGAATGCGCGCGACTTCCTGCTGAAGCTTGACGACCACGCCGCGCGGGGTCGCCCCTTGCGCGAACAGGCCGTACCAGGTGGTGAGCTCGTAGCCCGGCAGTCCCGTCTCGTCTATCGTGGGAATTTCCGGCGTGATCGGGGAACGCCGGGAGGTCGTGACGCCGAGCGCGCGCAGGCGCCCGTCCTTGAGGTAGGGAAGCGCGAGCATCAGGTTCATGTAGTACACCGGCACACGGCCGGCCAGCACGTCGGCCAGCGCTCCGCCGGATCCCTTGTAGGGCACGTGGGTCATCTTCACCCCGGCCATCACATCGAACAGCTCCGCGCACAGGTCGGAGAGCGAGCCGTTGCCCGGCGATCCGAAATTCAGCTCGCCGCGCCGCGATCGGGCGAGCGCGATCAGTTCCTTCACCGATCTCGCCGGCAAGGACGGATTGACGACGAGCACCATAGGGCCGGAGGCGAGGTTCGACACCGGGGCGAGCTCGCGCGCCTGGTCGTACGGCAAGTTGTGCATCAGGATCGGATTCGAAACGAATCCGGACTGCACCAGCAGCAGGGTGTGTCCGTCGGACGCCGATTTCGCCACGACGGCCGCGCCTATGGTTCCATTGGCGCCGGCACGGTTCTCCACGACGACTGACTGCCCGAACCGATCCTTGAGCTTCTGCGCCATGATGCGCGCCATGACATCGGTAGAACCTCCGGCCTGGAACGGAACGATGATGCGCATCGGGCCGCTCGGGTAGTCCTGCGCGTGAATTGCGCCCGGACCGAGGACGAGCATCAGGCAGATCGAAGCGCTGATCCATGGGGCGCGCCGCGGGTTCATCCGCCGCCTCCAAGCGTGCCGATCGCGCGCCGGTAGTACGAAAGGTCGAGGTATTTTTCGGGAGACGGTGCGGCGCCGCCGCCTTCGATCTCGGCGCGCAGCGCGAGAAGGTTTCTGAATCCCTCCATGTCGAAGGCCGCATCCGGAGTGAAACCGCGGACCGGATCGACCAGCAAGCGGTAGCTGCGCTCGGCGACTTCGCGGGAGATTTTCAGCTTGTCCATGAGAATCGTCACGCATTCCGCCTGGTTCTCGGGCCGCCTCACCCAGCGCAGCGACTCGACGTAGGCGGCGATATAACGCTCGAGCAGCGGGCCGTTCGACCTGACCCAGGCGCGCAGCGCAAACGCGCCGTTCGCCTGATAGGGTCCGAGAAGGTCCACCGTATTTCCCAGGCTCTTCATGCCCAGCTGCTCAGCCTGAATGGTAAACGGAAGATTCAGTATCGCGGCGGCATAGTCCCGGTTCCCGGCCATCGCTTTCAGGCGCAGCTCGCCGCGCCCCACGGGAATCACCGAATAATCGGTGCCGTCCTTGAGGCCGTGCCTGAGCAGGATCTTCTTCGCCTGGATCGCGTAGGCCGTGTTTGGCGCATCGACGACCAGCGTGCGCCCGCGCAGATCGGCGAACGAACGTACATCAGCCTGGACGAAAAACTCGTTCATGCCGCTGTCGCCGCCGGTGACGATGACCACGTCCTTCTTCGCCGCCTCGACCATGGCCACGGCGTTGTCCACCGCGGAGTGCACGAGGTCGAACTCGCCGGCGGCAAGGCCTTCGCGCTGCTTCGTGGAGTTTTCGGTAAAGGAAAGCTGCAACGCGAGATCGTGCTTCGCGAAAAAGCCCTTCGCGAGCCCTGCGTGCAGGGGTAGCGCTTTGGCGTTGGGGAAGCTGTTGACGCGAACCGTGGCCGGCTCGGCGGCGCCGGCGGCCGCAGCCAGCACGGCGAATGCCGACAGAAGCACGCGGCAAGACATGGCGGTGGCGCTCATTCCACCACGATGTTGCCCTCGCGCGCGATGGTCCGCCATTTCTCCAGATCGGCGCGCACGTAGGCGGCAAACTCGGCGCGGCTCATGTCCATGACGTCCACGCCCATCGAGCGGTAGCGCTCGCGCACGGTTTCGTTCGAGAGCGCGCGGCGCAAAGCGGCATGGAGCTTGTCCGCGGCGGCTCCGGGGACACCGGAGGGCGTGAATATGCCGGTGAAGGTGATCGCCTCGTAGCCTGTCACCCCGAGTTCATCGAGTGTCGGCACGTTCGGCAGCAGCGCAGAGCGCGTTTTCGAGCTGACCGCGAGCGCCCTCAGGCGCCCGCTTCGTATGTGCTCTATCGATGCGGTGAGCTGGTCCATCATGGACTCGACCTGGCTGCCCAGGAGATCGATGATCGCCGGGCCGCTGCCCTTGTAGGGAATGTGCAGAAGCTTCAGGTTCGCCTGGCGCATCAACAGCTCGATCGCCAGATGGTTGGACGAACCGCTGCCCGCGGAGGCGATGCTGAGCTGTCCGGGTTTCGCGTTCGCGAGGGCAACGAATTCCTTGTAGCTCGAGACCGGCGTCTTGGGGGCCACCGTCAGCACGATCGGCACCGACTGGATCGCCCCGATCGCGACGAAATCCTTCAAGGGATCGTAGCTGATGTTCTTGAACACCGCGGGACCCGAGGTCATGGTGCCGCTCGACCCGAGCAGGAGCGTGTACCCGTCGGCACTGGCCTTGGCCACCGCCGTGGTGCCGATTCGCCCGCCGGCACCGGCGAGGTTCTCGACGATGACCTGCTGGCCGAGGGCGTCAGAAAAAGCCGGCGCGACAGTGCGTGCCGTGATGTCGACGTTGCCGCTCGGCGGCCAGGGAACGACGATCTTTACGGTGCGGCTCGGAAAATCCTGGGCGAAAGCGCTGGCGGCCGCTGCAGTTACCAAAGCGAGAACCCATCGCTTCATCAAGCGCCCTCCCCCAAGTGTTCGGGCGATTCTCGCATACCGGCCCGGAACTCGGAATGGCCGTCCCGGTCAGGGATAGATTTGTTGGAATTTGCGAGTTATCCTCGTGTTTACTGCGGAGGGACGGTTACCAGGCCCGCCGGTCCAATCAGGGAGCTTCCATATGCTTGCAGCCGAAAGAGTCAAAGTCTTCTGGCAACCCGGGTGCACGAGTTGCCTGAGGACCAAAGAGTTCCTTACGAAAAGCGGGGTCGACTACGAGTCGATCAACGTGCACGGCAATCCCGCCGGAATGGAAGAACTGCGCAAGCTCGGCGCGCGCAGCGTGCCCATCGTCTCGCGCGGCGACCAATTCGTCTTCGCGCAGACGCTCACCGACGTCATCAAGTTCCTCGACCTGAAGGTGAAGCTGCAGGAGCGCCTGAGTCCCGAGGAACTGATCGGCAAGCTCAACATCGTGCTGCCCGCCGCGGCGAGATACGTCAGGCAGATCCCGGCCGAGTGGCTGGAAAAGCCGTTCCGCAATCGCAACCGGCCGATCCGCATTCTCGCGCACCACGTGTTCCGTATCCCCGAGGGCTTCCTCGAATCGATGCGCGACGGCCGCGAGCTCACTTACGAACGCATCATGGAAGCACCGGGCCCGGATCTGCGCACCGGGGAGAGCATCGCCCGATTCGGCGAGGGCGTGCTCGCGCGCGTCAACGAATGGTGGGCGGGTCTCTCGGACCGTTCCTGCTCGAGTGAGATGAGCACTTACTTCGGCCGCCACCCGATGCACGTGGTGCTCGAGCGCACCACCTGGCACCCGACCCAGCACACGCGCCAGCTGATGCTGATACTCGATACGCTGAAAATCGAACCCGACCGCAGGCTCACTGCGCAAGACCTCGCCGGGCTGCCGCTGCCCGACAAGGCTTGGGACGACGAAAAGGAGGCAGCATGAAAAAAGAACTGATCGTGTTGGCAGCTGCAGCTCTGAGTTTCGGTGCTCAGGCACAGCAGCGCAATTTCGACGCTGTACAGATCAAGACCACCAAGGTCGCCGACGGCGTCTACATGCTGGAAGGCGAAGGCGGCAACATCGGGGTGTCGGCGGGCGAGGACGGGGTGTTCCTGATCGACGACCAGTACGCGCCGCTCACGCCGAAGATTCTCGCCGCAGTGAAGGAAATCTCGGACAAACCGGTCCGTTTCCTGATCAACACGCACTGGCACGGCGATCACACCGGCGGCAACGAGAACATGGGGAAGGCAGGCGTCATCCTGGTCGCTCAAGACAACGTCTACAAGCGCCTGTCCACCGGCGGCGTGATCCAGATGCTGAAGCAGAACTATGCACCCGCCCCGAAGGTGGCCTTGCCCGTCATTACCTTCAGCGACAGCGCGACGCTTCATCTGAACGGCGACGACGTCACCGCGCACCACCTGCCGCCCGCGCATACCGACGGCGACTCCTACGTGCAGTTCCGCAAGGCGAACGTGGTCCACACCGGCGACGTTTTCGCCTCCTATCGCTATCCGTTCATCGACCCGGAAAGCGGCGGCTCGGTGAAAGGCGTGATCCGCGCGACCGACATTCTGCTGGGCTTGCTCGACGACAACACCAAGGTCATCCCCGGTCACGGCGGGCTCTCGAGCAAGAAAGACGTGCTCGCCTATCGCAAGATGATCTCGACCGTCGTCGGAAGGATCGAGCCGATGGCGAAGTCGGGCAAAACTCTGGAGCAGGTGCTCGCAGCGAAACCCGCGCGCGAATTCGACGAGGAATGGGGCAAGTTCAGGAAGACCGACGCGTTCGTCGAGATCGTGTACAAGGGGCTCCTGCCGCAGAAGAAATAAATCGGGAGGCGCGCTCCGGCCGGAACGCGCTGCACCGCCTTCGAAACTCTCCGCCGCCCCGGCTTTAGTGCAGGGACGGTTTCTTCAGCAAGGCCTGGCGGTCCGTGGAGGACGCAGTGACGCGCGAGACCGAACCCTCGCGCACCAGGGTGAGAGGCACTTCGACACCTGCCGGGCCGATAGCCCAGATTTTTCGGAACAGATCGGCAAGCCCTCCGACCCGGTTCCCCGCGACTTCGATCATGATGTCGCCCACCTGCACCCCGGCGCGTTCCGCCGGTCCGCCGCCCGCAAGGCCCGAAATCACGACGTGACCTTTGACTTCGGTCGCATAGAGACCGAGCCAGGGGCGCACCGGACGCTTCGCCCGGCCGAGCTTGAGCATGTCGTCGAGGATGGGCTCGAGGAGATCTATAGGCACCATCATGTTTCCCTGCACGGTGCGGCCGCTCATTTCCTCCTGAACCATCAACGAGCCTATGCCCAGCAACCGTCCTTCCGAGCCGATCAAGGCAGTGCCGCTCCAGTGCGGATGCGCCGGGGCGGTGAAGAGCGCTTCATCGAGAACGTATTCCCAGTAACCCGCGAATTCGCGCTTGGCGATGAGCTTTGCGTTGAGCGCGTGCCTGCGGCCGCCGTGACCTGCCACCACCACTTTATCGCCGACGCTGCATGACGAGGAAGTGCCGCGCGCGAGCGCCGGGACATCCAGCTTTCCCAAAGCCTGCACCAGTCCGAGTCCGGTCGGCTGGTCATAGGCGATCGCGTGACCCTGAACGGCGTTGCCCCTGTTCGTATTCAGCCACAGGCTTGTCGCTTCGGTGACCAGATAGCCTATGGTAAGAACCAGTCCGTCATCGCGAATGACGACGCCGTTGCCGACCCGTTCCGTGCCAAGTATGCCGGCAGTGAATGCATCTTCGGGGACTTCGGCACGCAACAGGACCATCGAGTCCAGCGCCGCTTCGAGATCGAAGCGGGCGTCCTCGGCATTGGGTTGCATCTCGGGCGGAAACGCCCAGTTGCTCAGATCCGACATGGGATTCCGGCTTGATTCCCAGCCTACATTTTATGGCAGGCCCCGGCTTCGTGTCAGCTTCCGCGCAGGAATTTCCCGGTACACTCTCTTCTACAGGGACGGCCGTGAACATTCCGCTGAGCATTGCGATGGCTTCAAATCCGAGGACTTGGCCGATTTTGGACGGCAAAGTCAAACCGGACGGGATCGCGCTCATACCGAGTCCGGTGCATCCGTCCGAATTGTTCTGGCGACAGCTGCACTTTGCCGATTTCGATGTCTCCGAGATGTCGTTTTCCTCGCTCCTGATGGCCAAATCGAAGGGCGACGAGCGTTGGGTCGGCCTGCCGATTTTTACCACCAGAAAATTCTTTCACGCGGAGATCCTGGTGAGAAGGGACTCCGGCATCGAGCAGCCGGGCGACCTGAAGGGACGGCGCGTCGGCGTCCCTGAATATCAGCAGACGGCCGCGCTGTGGACGCGCGGGGTGCTCGAGCACGAGTTCGGCGTCGCGCCGAAGGACATGCAGTTCTGGATGGAGCGGACGCCGTCGCACAGCCATCGCAGCGCGATCGGTTTCACGCCACCGCCCGGGGTGATCATCCACCAGATCCCTCCCGAGAAGAACCTCGGATCGATGATGCTCTCGGGAGAACTCGAAGCGGCCATCCATTACCTCGTGGATCCCAACCTCGTGGATCGGAGCACCGCCGACTTGTGGAATCATCCGGACATCCGGCCGCTATTTCCCGATCCGCTGGCCGAAGGCGTCCGCTACTACCGCAAGACAGGCATCTTTCCAATCAACCACGGAATGGTGATCCGCAGGGAGATCGTCGAGAAGCACCCCTGGGTGGTCCTGAATCTGCACAAGGCGTTCGAACGCGCGAACGAAATCGCGAACCGTGAGCGGCTGGAACACGCCCAGTACCACCTCGCCGCGGGCCTGCTATCGGACGATGCCAGAGAAGCCCTGCGCGTGCCGCTCGTGCAGCACGGCATCAAAGCCAACCGCAAGGTGCTCGAAACCGCCGCGCGCTATTCGCATGAGCAGGGCCTGACTCCGCGGCCGATGGCGCTCGAAGAGGTTTTTGCAGCGAACGCGATGGAGCAATGATTGCGGGGCCTGCGCCCGCGTCAATCCGTTGCGGCCTTCTTGCCGAGCAGGGCCTCGCGGAAACGGTGCTTGAGATAAGCGCCGTCTCGAGGCGGCAGAACGAGCGGCAAAGTCTTGGGCCGTACCTTCACCTGATAGAAGAGCGGGCCCCTGCCCCGATGCACCGCCGCCCGCAACGGCGCAATCTCGGAGTTGCTTCGAACGATGCGCGCGTCGGCGAACCCGCATGCCCGGGCGACCGCGGCAAGGTCGACCCCGTGAGCTGTGTGCGTTTTTTGCATGCCGGTCTCGCCGTAACGCTCATTGTCGAGGACCACGACGGCAAGATTGCGCGGACCGTGCGAGCCGATGGTGGCGAGGCTTCCCAGGCCCATCAGCATCTCGCCGTCCCCGGTCACGACGAGAACGCGCCGCCCGGGCTGGGCGAGTGCGAGCCCCAGTCCCATCATGCACGCCGAGCCCATCGCGCCCCAAAGCGGGAACGTGAGCGGATGATCGCCCGCCGCGGTGCAGTCCCACGCGGCCGACCCCAGTCCGGCGACGACCAGAAGCTCCCCGCGCCGATCGAGCAGCGCGGCGACGATTTTGCGCCGATCGAGCTGCGGGGCGCTCATGGTTTGTCCTCGAAGGATTTCGTGCCGATCATGCGCTGGCCGATCAGCACGGCCACTGCGCCGTAGCCGTCGAAGGCGAGTTTTGCGGCGGCGGTCACGGTGGCAAGAGCGTCTTCCGCGCGCTCGAGCCGCAGTGTGCGTACCCCGCCCAACCGCAGGACATCCGCCGTCGCCTGTCCCATCGGAATCTGCCACGGATTGAACTCGCCCCACTCGCCGCGCATCGTCACGACAATCAGCAACGGAAAGCCGCAGTTCGATGCAAGGGTCAGCGCGTTGACGCAGTTGCCGACGCCGCTCGACTGCATGAGGAGCGCCGCGCGCTCGCCGCCCAGCCAGGCGCCGGCCGCCAGGCCGATGCCCTCCTCCTCGGTCGTGAGCGGGACGACCGCCATGTCCTTGTCCGCGTGGCACAGTTCGATCAGGCGCTTGTGACCCGCATCGGGTACATAGGAGACTTGCCGCACGCGCTGCAATTTGAGCGCGCGGTGAATCGCGGCAGGCCAGTCGATCACCGTGGCTGACTGCGCTTTCGATGTCTTACCGGACAAGATTTCTCCCTTCCTCGCCAGGCGGATGCCACTGTGCGCGCGAGCTTGGGTATGATTATAGGTTGCCGAGAAAAATCACTCACCTGCGAAGGAGCTTCCATGAAACTCTACTACCACCCCGTATCCACGACCAGCCGCCCTGTGATGCTGTTCATCGCGGAAAACAGCATAGATTGCGAGCTGAAAGTCGTCGACCTGATGAAAGGCGAGCACTATCAACCGGAGTACGTGGCGATGAATCCCAACCGCATGGTGCCGATGCTGGAGGATGGCGATTTCCGCCTGACGGAGAGTTCGTCGATTCTCAAGTACCTCGCCGAAAAGACCGGCTCGCCCGCCTATCCGAAAGAGTTGCGTGCGCGGGCCAAGGTCAACGAAATGATGGACTGGATCAATACCCAGATTTGCCGCGAGTTCGCTTACGGGCTCGTCTACCCTCAGATCTTCCCCAACCATAAACGGCGCAGCGACGAAGCGCACGCGGCCACGATCGCCTGGAGCAAGGAAAAGACCCAGGGATGGATGAAGGTGCTCAATGACAGCCTGCTAGGATCGAAGAAGAAATACCTCTGCGGAGAGCATATTTCCGTCGCGGACTATTTCGGAGGTCCATTCGTCGCACTCGGCGAGATTCTGCGCAGCAACTACTCCGAATATCCGAACGTGGGCCGTTGGCTGGGCCGGATGAAGGAACTGAAGAATTGGGGCAAGGTGCACGAAGTCTTCTACGGATTCGCCGCCTCGCTGAAGGACAAGCCTTTCGAGACCGTGTGACGGGTGCCGGGCCGGAGCCCGGCGTTCCATCATGGTGCGATGGCAGCCGCTACCACCGCTGGCGATGGTGATACCAGGGTTTGGCCGGGGTCTTTTTCTTTTCCGAGGTTGCCTCCGCAGTTTCCGGGGCGCTTTCCGGGGCGGCGGGGCGATCCGCTTTGGACGGCGGAGGCCGTTGCTCGCGGGCGCCCTCCTTTGGCGTGGAGGACTTGCTCGGCTCCGAGTCGAGCGCTTTTCGCAACCGCTTCAGGTTGCGCTTGATCGAATCCGATATTTTCGCGGCCATGGCAAGCCTGGTTCAGCAAATGACGGGGCCTTTGCATTTTATTACATTGCAGGAAACCTGCGGATGCACGCTGTTCTTTGCGATACCGCGCTTAGGGTGCCGTTTCGCACCTTTCGGCCATCCCGAAGCTCAAGCGGCTATTGAGCAGATATAGAGAACGAGCTCCCGGGCACCCAACGCTATGGCGACCTACGCAATTGGCGACGTTCAGGGTAGTTTCGACGAGCTGCAGGCCTTGCTCGGCGCGTTTGAATTCGATCGCGCAAAAGATCGCTTGTGGTTCGTCGGGGACCTCGTTAACCGCGGGCCGGCTTCGCTAGCCACTCTGCGGTTCGTGCGCGATCTGGGCGATCGCGCGCTCGTGGTGCTCGGCAACCACGATTTGCACCTGCTCGCGGTCGCTCAGGGCCACGCCAAGCTCCGCGAGGACGACACGCTTGAAGAAGTGCTTGCTGCGCCCGATCGCGATGGCCTGCTCGACTGGCTGCGGCATCGACCGTTGATTCACGTCGAAACGCACTACGCACTCGTCCACGCAGGACTCCTCCCGCAATGGGAGGTTGCGACGGCGAAAACACTTGCCGAAGAGGTCGAGGCCGAGCTGCGCGGACCCCGGTACGGGGAATTTCTCTCGCAGCTCTACGGCTCGCGCCCGGACCGCTGGGACGACCGGTTGCGCGGGGTCGACCGGTTGCGCGTAATCGTCAACGCCATGACCCGCCTGCGCTTCTGCACTTCCGAGGGCGTCATGGAGTTCGACACCAAGGGCGAGACGGCCAAGGCGCCTCCCGGGTATCGGCCGTGGTTCGACGTACCGGGCAGGAAAAGCGCCGGATGCACCGTGATATGCGGCCATTGGTCTGCGCTCGGCCTGCACATCCGGCCCAATTTGTTCGCTCTCGACTCGGGTTGCATCTGGGGCGGAGAGCTCAGCGCTATTCGTCTGGAAGACCGGCGCCTGTATCGCGTCCCTTGCGCGGGGAATGCCCGGTCCGCGGAGCGGGCACGCCCAAGGCCGCGGCAATAGCCACCTCGGCCTTTTCTGCAAGCGAGCGACGTGTCTGCTCGCGCACTGAAATCGGTGCGAGAAGATTGAGTTCCGCGATCATGTGGCGTGTCGAGACGATGGACCAGACCGATTCGAGCAGCGAGGTTTCGCCGACATAACCGGCGGCATCGGTGTGCTCGCCAGAGCTGTCGAGATAGCGAAGCGCTACCGGCTGCAGCGTAGCCGAGGCGTCCAGGGCCGGCTGGAACAGCGCCGAGTGGAATCGCTCAAGGCTCCGCCCAAAGGTCGTAATCCCTTCCGGGCAGATCGCAATCAGGATGCCGCGCTCCAGTTCAGTGGCGATGGCCTGGCGGGCGTGACGCGCCGCTGAGCGCTTGCCGCGCTCGATGTACAGGGTGCCTACCAGTGTGCACAGCCACCCCACGATTGGCCAGTTGCGGATTTCAGATTTTGCGATGAAGGTCGCGGGGAAACGCGCGTCGATCACGAAGATGTCGAGCCAGGAGATGTGATTGAGCACGAGCATGCAGCGATCGGGGAGTTTTCCAGGTGCGTTTTGCTCTCGCACTGACACGGACAGAATGGAGAGCAGCGCTCCGGACCAGCGGCACTTTTGCGCCTGCTGCTCGGCATAGGAAAGTTTCGGGTAGAGCAGCCACGCGATGCCAAGCCCGCGGATCAAATGGAGCGTGAGCCTCGCCAAACGAAACAGGCGCAGCGGAATCGGAGTGCGGTTGGCCACCATCGGTGCGGCGCCCTCCTCGGGGCCAGGCGAAATGCGTTCTCCTTAGAGGTCGGACCCAAAATTTCGACGGAACAGGCGCCCGATCTCATCGCGGCTCACCGAGTGATTCTGTCCGCCGCGCGACGCAATCTTGATTGCGCCCATGAGTGACGCGAGCCGGCCGGTCTTTGTCCAGTCGAAGCCCGCCACGATCCCGTAAAGGAGACCGGCGCGATACGCGTCACCGCATCCGGTAGGGTCCACCAACTCGGCTGCCTTGACGCAAGGGATGTCGATCTTTTGGCCGTTTGCGTAAATGACGGATCCCTCCGCGCCTCGTGTGAGAACGAGCGCCTTGAGCTTTTGCGCGATTTCCTCGAGCGTCCGGCCGGTGCGCTCCTCGAGAAGTCGGCCTTCGTAGTCGTTTACGGCAACGTAGGTGGCCTGTTCGACGAAGGCGAGCAATTCGTCGCCGGAGAACATCGGCAGCCCCTGGCCCGGGTCGAACACGAACGGCACGCCGAGCTCGGCGAGTTCGCGCGCGTGCTGCAGCATGCCTTCGCGCCCGTCGGGCGCGACGATCGCGAGACGCACGCCCAGTTCCGCCCCAATATTGTTCAGATGCGAGGAGTTCATCGCCCCAGGATGAAAGGCCGTGATCTGATTGTCGTCGAGATCGGTCGTAATGAACGCCTGTGCAGTGAGGGTGTCGGGGACCTGGCGCACGTGATCCAGCTTGAGTCCGAGTCGACCGAGCCGTTCGATATACGACTGAGAATCGCCGCCGACCGTCGCCATGATCAGCGGATCGGAGCCCAGGAGCTTCAAGTTGTAAGCGATATTGCCGGCACAGCCTCCGAATTCGCGCCGGAGTTCGGGTACGAGGAACGCTACATTCAGGATGTGAATCTGTTCGGGCAGGATGTGCTCTCGAAAACGGCCGCGAAACACCATGATGTTGTCGTATGCGATCGATCCGCAGATCAAAGTGGACATGGATTCCTACAAATAGAATAAATAGAGCCGGTATCCGGTCGGCTTGAGCGCCGCGGCTTCGATGTAGACCCGGACCTGCAGTTCGCTTCCCGCCGCCAGGCCGGGCTCCGGCGGAGCGCCCTGCGGCGAGTATTCTCTCGGCGTCAATATGCGTCGGGCCACGGTTTGGCCTTGAGCGCTGGTGAGGCTGAGCTCCAATGCGGGAAACGCCTGGACGAAACCGGCGCGGTTCCTGAGCGTTGCAGTCAATACCATCACGCTCGGATGAGTACCGTCTGCTTGCAGATCCGACGACTCGATGCTGAGCAGTTCCGCACGACGCGGCAGCGGCACTTCGCATCCAATTTCGACGCACAAGCGTTGGAGAAAAGGCTTTGCTTCCGGAAGGAGCACCGCGATCTCACCCCGGTAACGATAAGCGCCTTGTGCCGCAAGCACGATCAACAGAAACACGCTTGCAAGCCACCAGAATCGACTCGGACGTTCCCGGGAGTGCGGCCCGAAGTCGAACGACAGATCCCTTACGGTGTCGAGCCCGAGCGCGATGTCGGTTGAGGTCGGACGCGATCCGGCATTCTCCGGGGCCGGGTGGCTGGCTACGTCCGGACTCAACGCGACTCGCGCATCGAACATGGCGCCGCAACGTCCGCAGCGGACTTGCCCCGCTCTGGCCCGAAGCTGCGGTTCAGTAACGCGAAACGCCGTTGCGCAATCCGGGCAACGCGTAATCATGCTCACGGCCGCACTCCTGAAAGGCATACCCAGCCATCTGCCTCTGTGGGTGGCTCGAACGCGATCCACGGCGCGTAACTCTTCTCGACTTCGAGTGTCTGGCCCGAGAGGATTCCAGAAAGCGCGATCCGCCCCCCATGAGCGCATTGCGATGCGAGTACCGGAGCGAGCAGCATCAGTGGATTGGCAAGGATATTGGCGACCACGATATCTGCGGTGAACGCAAGCGGCGTGCGGCCGCCGAGGAATTCGACCACAACACCGTTCCGCCGGGCGTTGGCTCGGGCCACCGCCAAGGCGTCGGGATCGATGTCTACGCCAACAGCGCGGCGCGCGCCTAACTTCATCGCAGCGATTGCCAATATACCGGAACCACAGCCGTAGTCGAGAACGGTTTCACCCCCTGCGACCGTGCGCTCTAGCCACTGCAGGCACAATCGCGTGCTCGGATGGCTGCCGGTACCGAAAGCAAGGCCGGGATCCAGCACAAGGTTGATCGCTTCGGGTTCGGGCGGCGCGTGCCAGGTGGGGACAACCCACAGGCGCGCCGACACCCGGATGGGTCCAAACTGCTCCTTCGATTTCGCCACCCAATCCTCGTCCGGAACGTTTCGCACCTGGTGAGGCGGGACCGCGATACCGGCCGCGCCGCATGCGCAAATGAGCAGTTGTTCCGGATCGTTTCGGCCTTTGCACAGCGCGGTCAGAGTCACCCGCGGCCACGGGGCGGATTCACCGAACGCATCGAAATGCGGCACCTCTACTTCGGTGCCTGCCTGGGCGTCCTCGTACATTACCGACAAGGCCCCCGCTTCAAGCAGCGCATCGGAAAGGCGATCGACCTCCTCCGCCCGCAGGTCCAGGACCAGCGCCGCCAAGGTCACGCGTTCGGCCCCCTACTTTGCAGCGCCGTGCTTCTTGTGCTGAGCGAGTTTCTGTTCGAGGTAGTGAATGTTTACTCCTCCCCTGAGAACTCGACTGTCGAGCAGGAGTTCCTGGTGAAGCGGTATGTTGGTCTGGATACCCTCGATTACCATCTCCGAAAGCGCGATACGCATGCGGCGGATCGCCTGATCGCGGCTCGCTCCATAGGCAATCACTTTGCCGATCAGCGAGTCGTAGTTGGGTGGTACGACGTAGCCTTGGTAGATGTGCGTGTCAACCCGGATGCCCGGTCCCCCCGGAGGGTGATAGGAGGTTATGCGCCCCGGTGACGGCGTGAAGCGGAACGGGTCTTCCGCGTTGATGCGGCACTCGATGGCGTGACCGCGGAATTCGATATCCTTTTGCCGGACCGATAGTCGTTCTCCGGCAGCGACGCGGATTTGTTCCTGCACGATGTCGACACCGGTGATCATCTCGGTAACCGGATGCTCGACCTGGATGCGGGTATTCATCTCGATGAAGAAAAACTCGCCTTCCTCGTAAAGAAATTCGAAAGTGCCGGCCCCGCGGTAGCGAATCTTTCGACAGGCCTCCATGCAACGCTCGCCAACGCGTGCGCGCAGCTTTGGCGTAATTTCCGGAGCTAGAGATTCCTCCATGATCTTCTGGTGACGCCGCTGCATGGAGCAATCTCGCTCGCCGAGGTAAATTGCATTCTTGTGTCCGTCGGCGAGCACCTGGACTTCGATGTGGCGCGGGTTCTCTAGATATTTTTCCAGGTACACGGTGGGGTTGCCGAATGCGGCTTCGGCCTCGCCTCGTGTCACGCTTATTGCGCTTTTGAGCGCCGCCTCCGTATGTACCACACGCATGCCGCGCCCACCGCCTCCGCCTGCCGCTTTCACGATAACCGGATAGCCGATCTTCCGCGCTATCTTCAGGATCTCCTCGGGAGCATCGGGCAAGGGCCCTTCCGAACCGGGGACGCAGGGCACGCCGGCGTTGGTCATGACCTGTTTGGCGTTGACCTTGTCACCCATCATGCGGATGGTTTCTGCCTGGGGGCCGATAAAGACGAATCCACTCTTGTCTACGCGCTCGGCAAAGTCCGGATTCTCCGACAAGAATCCGTAGCCCGGATGAATCGCCTCGGCGTCGGTGACTTCCGCCGCACTGATGATGGCCGGGATGTTGAGATAGCTCGCGCTGGACGGGGCCGGTCCGATGCACACCGACTCGTCGGCGAGTTTTACATACTTTGCTTCGCTGTCCGCTTCGGAATGCACGACCACGGTCTTGATGCCCATCTCGCGACAGGCGCGCTGGATGCGTAGGGCAATCTCACCTCGGTTGGCGATCAGTATCTTCTCGAACACGCGCTGCTAGCCGATCATCATCAGGGGTTCGCCGTACTCGACCGGCTGACCATTCTCGACCATGATGGCCTTGACTACGCCGTCCTTGTCTGCCTCGATTTCGTTCATCAGTTTCATCGCTTCGATAATGCAAATTGCCTGTCCGGCCTTGACGGTGTCTCCGACCTCGACGAAGGGCTTCGCGCCGGGAGAGCCTGACCGATAGAACGTCCCGACCATCGGCGACTTCACGAGATGGCCCTCAAGCGATGTCGGTGTTTGCTCTGCCTGAGGGGAGGTCACCGTTGCCGCTACGGCAGGAGCCGCCGCCGGGGCATGAGACGGGCCGCCGCTTGCTGCAGGTGGAAGGACTACAAATTCCCGACCGCCTGAGGCCCCCTTGACGATCTTCACCTTCTCCTCGCCTTCGGTCACTTCGAGTTCCGCGATACCTGATTCCTCGACGAGGTCGATCAGTTTTTTTAATTTACGCAGATCCAAGCTGCCTCCTTCCGTTCGCACTCGTCAGGACCCACGGGGTTTCGGCCAAAAAAACTCGAATAAATCCCGGAGAACCTACGTCTTTCCAGCTCCATTCGAACTGTCAGATCCGACCGGGGACGGCGCTCAGTTCTCCCCTATCGCGAACTGCAGCGCGAAGTCGTAACCGCGACTACCCAATCCACAGATCGTCCCGACCGCGAGATCTGAAAAGTACGAGTGATGCCGGAACGACTCCCGTGCGTAGATGTTCGAGAGATGTACCTCGACAAAGGGTATGGCTACTGCGGCAAAGGCATCGCGCAGCGCCACGCTCGTATGGGTCAGTCCCCCGGGGTTGACGACAATCCAGGCAATTCCCTGCTTTTTTGCGCCATGGACCCGCTCGATCAGCGCCCCTTCGTGGTTGCTCTGAAAGACCTCCAGGGTCACTCCGGCGCGTCTTGCCAGGGAGCTTAGGCGCTTGTTAACGGCCGCTAGATTCTCCGTGCCGTAGATTTCTGGTTCGCGAGTACCCAACATGTCGAGGTTGGGACCATGAATGAGAAGAATCTTTCTTGATTTCCGCGGGTGTGTATCCGAGGCACGTTTTGCCAGTGACATGGTCAGGAGTTTGACGCAGATGCAGGAAATTGTCTAGGAATTGACAGATTTTAACGCAAGATAAACGAGTTAGGCGGATGGCGAGGCCGACTAGGAGGCAACTCGCCAGAGGAAAGCATTCAGCCTGGGCGAAGCGTTCCAACGCGCCGGACGCCCTCCATTTCTTAAATCTGGATATTCAGTACATATTCGAAGGCGATTCAGAATTTTAGTAACTTTTGGACGAAGTTATTGGGATGTTTTCCTCCGTCCCGACGGGATATCTGGATATTCCGCAGGCGTTTTCTACACAAAGCAACAGCCGCCTTACTAAACGGCTAACCGCACAGAAGTTGAACCACTGCCTGGATACCAGCACGCTCGATCGGACGCCCGGAGAACGTTGTCCTGACGGCCCCACGCTCCTCCTTCAAGGTGTAGATCGCCAAATTAACGGGAACGCCTTGCCAATCGAGCTTGAGCACTGATACCGCGCGCACCTGGTCTCCCGCAAAACGCCGCTGGTCGGAGATGTCATACGCGATATTGCGACTCAGAAGGAAAAGCTCCACCGCTTTGCCGTCGTCAGTGAATAGCTGCAAGTCTATGTCGCTATATCGTCCGGCAGTACCCTTCAGAACCGCACCGGCGAGGTAGGGACGGAACGGCTCGAGCAGCCGCATCGCCTCGAGCGCGCGCTCTCGCAAGTAATGAATGCGCTCGCGCTGTTCTTCGCCTTGATAGAGCGACTGGTAGGCTCGAAGCTCTGTCTCGATCTCATCGTCTTTGGGCAGCGCCTGCGTGTCCTCCGCACCCAACTGACGCGCAGCTTTGCGCTTGGCCAGAGCGAAATCCTCGAGGCCGTCCTCGGCCATTATCCGAGCAGCGGCGGCAGCGATGCGCGCGCGCATTTGTTGCTGCTTGGCCTTGTTGTCTTTTGGCATTGCAGAGCAGGCAGGGATCGGATGATGATACCGCAGCCGGAAAACGCGGCGAAGTAGGCTAAAATCGCTTCCTTTTCATGCGCCGGTATTCATTTCGGCGCAGCTATCGCTCCCCGCGGCCCGTGCACATCCATATCCTTGGCATTTGCGGTACTTTCATGGGCGGCATCGCCGTGATCGCCAAAGCCGCAGGCCACCGCGTGACCGGATGCGACTCGAACGTCTATCCCCCTATGAGCACGCAGCTGGCCGCCGAGGGTATAGCACTCACGATCGGCTTTGGAGCGGACCAAGTCGCGTTAAAACCAGACCTCTGGGTGGTCGGGAACGTGATCACCCGAGGCAACCCGCTGATGGAGGCGATACTTGACCGTGGCGACGCGTATGTTTCCGGCCCGCAGTGGTTGACTGAGAATGCTCTCTTCGGCAGACGGGTGCTCGCCGTTGCTGGGACCCATGGGAAAACAACGACTTCCTCTATGCTTGCCTGGATTCTTGAGGACGTGGGGAAGGCGCCTGGATTCCTCATCGGAGGCGTTCCGAAAAACCTCGAAGTGTCGGCAAGATTGGGAAAAAAAACGGATTTCGTCATCGAGGCTGACGAATACGACACGGCCTTCTTCGACAAACGTTCGAAAATGGTCCACTACCGCCCCAGGGTCGCTATCGTAAACAATATTGAGTTCGATCATGCAGACATCTTCCAGGATCTTGCGGCGATTGAGACGCAATTTCATCATTTCATCCGAACGGTGCCCAGATCCGGGAAACTGGTAGTCAATGGTGCAGACCCGGCAATTGAGCGTGTCCTTCGGCGCGGTTGCTGGACTGAGGTGGAGCGGTTTGGAACAACCGCCGGCTGGAGTGCGATCCCTGCCGGCCGTGGCTGTTTCGAGGTGCTGAATCAGGGCAGGCCCCTCGGCCTGCTGCGCTGGGAGCTTCACGGCGATCATAACCAGCAGAACGCACTTGCGGCGATAGCTGCGGCTCAGGCCGCCGAAGTCGATCCGGAGCGAGCGATAGTGGCGCTCTCACGCTTCAAGAACGTCCGGCGTCGTATGGAACTGCGGGGTACTTCGGCGGGGGTCGCTGTTTGGGATGACTTTGCCCACCATCCGACCGCGATAGCCGCAACCCTTTCAGGCATGCGAGACCAAGTCGGCAGCGCGCGCATTCTGGCTGTGCTGGAGCCACGTTCCAACACCATGAAAGCTGGCGTCATGAAGGAGCGCTTGCCTGCGAGTCTCGAGGGCGCCGACCAGATTTTTTGCTATAGCGCGAACCTCGGCTGGGACGCCAGGGCTACGCTCTCGCCGCTGGGGGTTCGTGCGAGCATCGAAGATGACCTGGAACGCCTCGTCGAGGCGATCGTCAATGAGGCGCGGCCCGGCGATCAGGTGCTCGTCATGTCAAACGGAGCGTTCGGAGGCATTCATGACCGGTTGCTTGCGGAACTCTCGAAACGTACCACCCCAGCCACCCGGGAATGATCGTCTCGGCCGACCCGGCGTGATCATTTATCTGCACGGGTTCAACAGTTCGCCGCAATCGAGCAAAGCGCAATACCTCGGCCGATACATGAATGAACGGGGCAGGGGCGGGCAGTATGTATGCCCGCAGCTGCCCCACCGGCCCGATGAGGCTGTGGCGGTCGCAGAGGCGGAAATAGCGCGGTGGCCCAGGGAAGAAATCACGCTGGTAGGGAGTTCACTCGGCGGTTTCTACGCGACCTGGCTTGTCGAAAAACACGACCTGCGCGCGGTGCTGATCAATCCGGCCGTCGATCCTCACGTGGGCCTGCGCAACCACCTTGGCCCTCAGCACCCCTATCACGGCGGCGAAACCTACAATCTCTCCGAAGAACATTTGCACCAATGGGAGCATCTGTTCATGAGCGACTTACACTCTGACCGCTACCTTCTCCTGGTCGAAACCGGGGACGAGGTGCTCGACTACCGGGTGGCGGTAAGAAAGTACCGGGGAGCAAAGCAGATCGCGGTGCGGGGAGGAAACCATGCCTGTGCGAGCTTTCCCGAGCATATTCCGCTGATACTGGAATTCGCCGGCATGGGCGTCACTGCAACACCTTCCATACCGACTTCCCGTCTTTGAGCGCGTAGCGACCTACGGCCCTTTCGTCGAACCCGAAACCGAGGCCCGGCGTTTTCGGGAGAACAAGCATCCCGTCTTTCGTCTGCAGTTGCCTGTCGATGAGACGCCGGAAATTGAGGACCTGGTCGTCGGGGAAGAACTCAACGTAACGAGCGTTCGGTGTTGCCGCGACGAGCTGCGCATGCAGGTCGTGAAACCAATGAGGGCAAACGGTCACGCCGTAGCTCGATGCAGTGGCGGCGATTTTTCTCCATTCGGAAACTCCGCCGCACACCAGAGCGTCGGTCTGCAGGATCTGCGCGGCACCCTTATCGAGGATTTCCTTGAAGTGCCAGCGCCCGGTGCCGATCTCGCCGGTCGCCACCGTCACGCGCGTGAGTTTCGCGAGGCGCGCATGGTTGTCGATGTCATCGGGGAAGAACGGCTCTTCGATCCAATAAGGGTCGTAGAGCTCGAAGCGATCCATATACCGCATTGCCGTAGGCAGGTCGTGCCAGGCGTTGTTGGCATCCAGCATCAACTCGATTTCCGGCCCGATCGCATCGCGCGCCGCCTTCACCCGCGCCTCTTCTTCTTTGGGTGAGAGGCGCCCCACCTTCATTTTTACGGCGCGAAAGCCAGCCTTCACATAGCCGGCCATCTCTTCGCCCAGCTTTTTAGGTGTTTTGCCCGGGAGGTAATAGCCGCCGCTTGCATAGGCGGGAACGGCGCCGTCCGCTGCGGCCCCCAGATATTTGTACAGAGGCAGGTTTGCCGAGCGCGAGTTCAGGTCCCACAGCGCGCAGTCGAGGATCGAAATCGCGCGCATGACGCTACCGGCACGCCCGTGCAAGAGGGTCTCCTGGAACATCCGCTGCCACAAGGCCTCAACAAGCAGACTGTCGTTGCCGAGCAGGATCGGCGCAAGCAAATGCTCCACGGCGTGCGCAACGAGAGTTCCTCCGGAGGATCCTGCGTAGCAAAATCCGATCCCCTCGACGTCTCCGGCCCTCACCTTTACAAGGCCATAGTCGCGTGCCGATACGGTGCGCGTAGCGAAGCTGGTTGCGTTATCCAGCGGGACGCGGGCGGTCGCCACGGAAATCGACTCGATCTTTGGCATTTCTAAAGTTCCAAGGTTGTTGGCGCGCGGGGGAGGGGGGCAACGCTACAATACGATTATCGCATCCATCGGGCCGGTGCGATGCGGCCCGTCTCCGGTTCACCCCCAGTTCATGAATGTTCTCTACGAAGACAACGGCGCATTCAAGGTCGCCACGGTGCTGGCCGACGGCGACACGTCCCTGCAAGTCGAGGCGCCGCACGGCAAGCGCGCCAAAATCAAGGCAAGGGACATATTGCTGCGCTTTCAAGAACCCGGCGCTGCGGAACTGCTTGCTCGGGCCGAAGAGTTGGCCCGCGGGATAGAGACTGATTTCCTGTGGCAGTGCTGCGAGATGGAGGAATTCGGATTTGCTGAGCTCGCGCGCGAGTACTGCGGCCGCACGCCCTCGGCAGTGGAGTCAGCCGGCATCCTCGTGAAGTTACATTCTGCGCCGGTGTATTTTTACCGCAAGGGCAGGGGACGATACCGGGCGGCGCCGTCCGAGACCTTGCGCACAGCACTTGCCGGTATCGAAAGGAGGGAAAAGCAGAAACTGCAGACCAGCGACTGGGCGGAGCAACTCGCTCACGGTGATTTCCCAGAAGAGTTCCGGCCACTCATCAAGCAACTTCTTTACAAGCCCGATCGAAACCGGCCTGAAACCAAGGCGCTCGAAGAAGCTTGCGGAAAAACCGGATTGTCCGCGGCAAAACTGATCGAGCGCTGCGGCGCGCTGCCCCCCAGCCATGAATATCACCTTGACCGGTTTCTGTATGAATGCTTTCCAAAAGGGACGGGCTTCCCCTCGGGGATCGAGGCCAATGAACCCCGGGATCTGCCACTCGCCGAAGGCGCTGCATTCAGCCTGGACGACGCGGAAACGACGGAAATCGATGACGCGTTTTCCCTCGTTCCGCTCGCCGACGGCCGATTTCGCGTCGGGATCCACATCGCTGCTCCGGCGCTCGGGTTCGCGCCTGGATCGCCGCTCGATGCAGTAGCGCGCGAGAGGTTGTCCACGGTGTACATGCCCGGCCGCAAGATCACCATGCTGCCGCCCGAAACGATCGCTCGCTATTCATTGACCGAAGGAGCCGAGCGGCCGGCGCTTTCCCTGTACCTCGAGGTGGGCGCCGACGATTTCGCCGTGGAAAGCCATCACACGCGCCTTGAACGCGTGCGCATTGTCGCCAATCTCCGCCATCAGGCTGTGGAAAAACTCGATACGGCCTTCGCTGAGGGAGCATCGCCAACGGACATTCCCTATTCGCGTGAACTGAACACGCTTTGGAAAGTTGCGGTCGCACTGGAGCGAATCCGCGGCAAGCTCTCTGCCGCTCCGGAGCGCCCCGACTACACCTTCCGCGTCGCGGGCAGCGGGGAAAAAGCGCGCGTGACAATTTCCGAGCGCCGGCGTGGCACCCCGCTCGACAAGCTGGTCTCCGAGCTGATGATCGCCGTCAACGGCCGCTGGGGGAAACTGCTCGACGATCACGACGTCGCGGCGATCTACCGCGTCCAATCCGCAGGCAAGGTGAGGATGACCACATCCGCGATGGCACATCAGGGTCTGGGTATCAGCCACTACGCCTGGGCGAGCTCGCCACTTCGCCGGTATGTGGATCTGATGAATCAGTGGCAGCTTGTCGCGGTCCTTGATGGACAAGTCCCACCGTTTTCGCGCAATGCAGACACCATGCTTGCCGTGGTGCATGATTTCGAAACGACATACGCCACCTACGATGAGTTCCAGAGCCGTATGGAGCATTACTGGTGCCTGAGGTGGCTGCTTCAGGAGTCGATCGACATTGCAGGGGCCGAGGTCGTGCGCGAGAATCTGGTCAAGTTCGATGGCCTCCCGCTATACGCACGGGTGCCGTCAATGCCCGAACTTGCCCCGGGCACGGGCGTCGAAGTCGCGGTAACCGAGGTTGATCTCGTCGAAGTCAGCCTCAAGTGTGTATTCCGTAACCTCAGGAGCGCCTCCTAGAGACTTGAAGCTGGCCCCTTTTATCGCTCATGAGACAAAGCTCGAAATAAGGCTTAGAATTGCATGATTCAAAAAGCTTTTAGTGGGATCTACCTTGGGCATTCCTAGAGCGGATTCCTATCGGCTGGTGCGACAGTGGCCGGCGCCGCTGGCGGGACTCGATCCCGAATCGCGGGTGCTGGCGATGGCGCTGTCCATTTCGATCGTCCTCCATGCGGTCGTGCTCTCGATCCATTTCAAACTGCCCGACACGCTGCGCAGACTCGCCCCGTCACAGCTGGAAGTCGTGTTGGTCAATTCCAAGACCCGCTCGAGGCCGACCCGGCCGGACGTACACGCCCAGGCAAACCTCGACGGCGGCGGCAACACGGACCTTGAGCGCCGGGCGAAGTCACCGCTCCCCGTTCTTCAGTCGGTCGAACCCGGCAAAGATCTGAAAGAAGCTTCGCGCCGCGTTCAGGAACTGGAGGCGCGCCAAAAACAACTGCTGTCTCAAACGACGCTCTCCGACAGAAAGGTAGTCGCCCCCGAGCCGAAACCACAAACCGAACCGAAGTCGCAGGTCTCTGGAGCAGAGCTCGCAGACAGCGCTTTGATCATCGCGCGTATGGAAGCGCAAATCGCACGCCAGATCGAGGAGTACAACAAGCGCCCGCGCAAGACCTTCGTCGGCGCCCGTGCCGCCGAGATTCGTTACGCACTCTATGTGGAAGACTGGCGCCAAAAGATCGAGCGCATCGGAAATCTGAACTATCCGGAGCGGGCACGCGGCAAAATCTACGGCAGCTTGAGGCTTACGGTGTCGATCAATTCGGATGGCACGCTGGCGGCGATGGATCTGGAGCGATCCTCCGGATACAAGGTCCTCGATGCCGCTGCGGAGCGAATAGTCCAGCTGGCGGCGCCCTATGCCAAATTTCCCCCGGACATCCGCACGGAAACTGACATCCTGGTGATTACCCGCACCTGGCACTTCGCTCGAGGTGACAAGGTATTCAGCGAGTGAGGATGGAATGGTCTTTTCCGCAGCGGACGCGGGACAGGCCGAGTCGCAATCGCTGACCGTTACGCTGAGATCGGTAATTCCATGAGGCTGCTTGTTACTGCGTGGAAAGCATTCTGCTTCGCCACGGGAACGGCAGTCATCGCCTTTGCCGTCTACGAGTTCTGGTTCTTTGCGCAGATCTTGTATTGGATCGAGCACAATCCTTCGACGACCCGAGTCATGGAAGTGCGCCTGGAAACACTGCGGCAGAAAAAGCCGAAGGCAGTGCTTGAACAGACATGGGCAAGCTATGAACATATTTCCGTCCACCTGAAGCGTGCCATCATCGTCGCCGAGGACGCAAAGTTCACCGATCACGAAGGTTTCGACTGGGAGGGCATTCAGCGTGCAATGGAGAAGAACCAGCGGCGCGGAAAAGTTGTCGCCGGGGGTTCCACCATTACTCAACAGCTTGCGAAGAACCTGTTTCTTTCAGGCGAGCGCAGCCTCCTGCGCAAAGCTCAGGAGGCGATCCTCACCGCGATGATAGAGGCTGCTATGGAGAAGCGCAGAATTTATGAAATCTATCTCAACGTAGCGGAATGGGGCGATCACGTTTTTGGAGCCGAAGCGGCGGCACGCTACTACTTTGACGTCGGCGCGGCGAGCCTTCAGCCCGAGCAGGCGGCACGACTGGCGGCGATGCTTCCACGCCCGCGGTACTACGACCGCAATCGCGACTCGCCCTATCTAACGAGCTACAGCGAAAGCATATTGGCGCAGATGTTCGCCGCACAAATTCCTTAGTGGCTCGCGGGTAGCGTAGAGGATATTTGTGAGAGTGACACCGCCGAGAGTCCGGCGAGATTCTTCTTTCGCCACCCAGCAGCCGGCTGCTAGAATCGCCGCAGCCGCGTACGGCGTTTCCCAGCGGCACGAGCGTGTAATTCACGGCGAAAGTCCACACGCATGATCGAGAGCCTCAGCCCGAAAAAGGAGCTGGAAGACCTCAAGGCCGATCTGGGCGAGGTTCGGGAGCTCCTTCGCCGGCACCGCCTGGTCGAGAGCTTGGTGGAACGCCAGGAAATGCCGAAGCATGAACTCGTGGAATCTCTCGTGCACCGGCAGAACGTCGTCGAGCTGCGCGCCAAGCTCGACTCCATGCATCCGGCCGATATCGCCTATGTGCTCGAGTCACTGCCGCTCGATGAGCGTCTGGTCGTGTGGAATCTTGTCAAGGCCGAGCGCGACGGCGAAATCCTGCTCGAGGCGTCCGACGCGGTTCGCGAAACGCTCATCCGCGACATGGATTTGCAGGAACTTGTCGCCGCGGCCGAGCAGCTGGAGGCTGACGAGATCGCCGACCTTGCGCCGGACTTGCCGGACGAGGTCATGCATGACGTCTTTCAAGCGCTGCCCGTAGAGGAACGCGAGCAGTTGCGCGCGGCGATGTCGTATCCCGGGGACGCGGCGGGTGCACTCATGGATTTCGACGTGGTCAGCGTGCGTGAAGACACGGGAATCGAAACCGTCACGCGGTATCTGCGGCGGTTCGATGCGCTACCGCACCATACGGATCAGATCTTCGTGGTCGATCGGGACGAGCGCTTGAAGGGCGTGCTTCCTCTCTCGAAACTGATCGTCTCCGAACTGGAGCACAACGTTGGGAAGGTCATGTTGAGCGACGTAGTCACGCTCAAGCCCGGCGACAAGGCACAAGACGCCGCTAAGGCATTCGAGCGCTACGACCTGGTCTCGGCACCGGTCGTGGACGAGCAGGGCAAACTCGTCGGCCGCGTGACGGTGAACAAGGTTGTCGACTTCATACGCAGCAAGAGCGAGAGCGAACTTCTTACGCAGGCCGGATTGCGCGAGGAGGAGGACCTGTTCTCCTCGGTCTGGGCGAGCGTGAGGAACCGCTGGTCATGGCTGGCCATCAATCTCATCACCGCTTTTATCGCCTCGCGCGTGATAGGCGCCTTCGAGCACTCGATCGAAAAGCTGGTGGCGCTTGCCGCGCTGATGCCCATAGTGGCGGGCATCGGTGGAAATTCAGGCAACCAGACCATCACCATGATCGTGCGCTCGATCGCACTTGGCCAAGTGCAAAGGGAGCACGGCAGGAAATTGCTTGCGAAAGAGCTCCGCGTTTCGCTGCTGAATGGCCTCGTCTGGGGCAGCGCGCTCGGCCTTATTGCATACTGGCTTTACCATAAAGTATCACTCGCGGTGGTCATGACCACCGCGATGACGCTCAATCTCCTTCTCGCCGCAACAGCCGGAGTACTTATCCCGCTCACCATGATCCGGTTTGGGCGCGACCCCGCGCTGGGTTCCTCGGTACTGATAACCGCGATCACCGACAGCGGCGGGTTTTTTATTTTTCTTGGATTGGCGACGCTCTTCCTGGTTTAGGCCTCGCCCAGGCAAGATGGGAGTTCGACAAGTAGTCTAGGACATCAATCCGAACGCTGCGTCCGCCGCGGCGATTGTGACGGCAATGTCCTTGTCGGAGTGCGCCGCCGAGACGAAGCCTGCCTCGTAGGCCGAAGGTGCCAGGTAAACACCACGCTCCAGCATGATGTGGAAAAAGCGGTTGAATGCGAGCTTGTCGCATTGCATGACCTCGGCAAAAGAGGTGGGCGGCGCGGCGCGAAAGAACAGACCGAACATGCCTCCCACGGACTGGGCCGAGAAAACGACTCCGTGTCTGCGGGCTGCCGTCGCAAGTCCACCACAAAGCGAACGTGTTGCGTCGGCAAGACGTTCGTAGAATCCGGGCATTTCGAGTTTTTTCAGGGTTGCGAGCCCGGCGGCTACCGCAAGCGGATTGCCCGAAAGCGTACCCGCCTGATATACCGGACCGAGTGGGGCGATTTTCGCCATGATTTCCCGGCGACCCCCGAACGCTGCCAGGGGCATCCCCCCTCCGATCACTTTGCCGAGCGTCACGAGGTCAGCCTGCACCCCGTAGAGACCCTGCGCTCCCCGCAGTCCGACGCGAAAGCCTGTCATCACTTCATCGAATATCAGCACGACGCCGTGGCGAGTGCATAACTCGCGCAGGCGTTCGAGGAACCCGGGCTTCGGCGGGACCAGGTTCATATTTCCTGCCACTGGTTCGACGATGACGCAGGCGATTGAATCGCCCGCCCCTTCAAACACGGCATCGAGCTGCGCGATGTCGTTATAGTCAAGCACGAGCGTTTGCGCCGCGATCTCGGATGGCACACCGGCGGAACTCGGATTGCCCAGAGTGAGCGCACCCGACCCGGCTTTGACAAGTAAGCTATCGGCGTGACCGTGATAGCAGCCCTCGAATTTGACGATGCGGGGGCGTCCGGTGAATCCACGCGCGAGCCGCAACGCCGACATGGTCGCCTCGGTGCCGGAACTCACCAGCCGAACCATTTCGAGCCCAGGGACAAGTCGCGTAAGCCGCTCGGCCATATCGATTTCGAGTTCGGTCGGAGCTCCAAAGCTTAGGCCGCGGCCGGCGGCGTCGCGCACCGCCATGACTACCTCCGGTTCCGCGTGTCCAAGCACGAGCGGCCCCCAGGATCCGACGTAGTCAATGTATTCGCGACCGTCGGCGTCCCAGAGGCGGCTACCTTCGCCTCGCACCGCAAAACGGGGCGTGCCGCCGACGGCACGGAACGCGCGAACCGGGGAATTGACCCCGCCGGGAAT
Organism: Burkholderiales bacterium; assembly: GCA_035317085.1. Taxonomy (GTDB): domain Bacteria; phylum Pseudomonadota; class Gammaproteobacteria; order Burkholderiales; family SG8-39; genus VBDM01. Next base: position 42,601 of record DATHHS010000216.1, on the reverse strand, counting down.
GGTTCTCTGGGCGCGCTCGAACAGAAGATCGTTCTTGGAAGTCATGGGTGATTTGTTTGAAGGTGTAGATTGATCACGAAAGAATGGTCAATACGAAGCTCTCCTCCTGTCACTATCGTCGCGGACATTTTCTGCAGTCTCAGCGCTGAAAAATCCTCGCGAATTCCCGTGCGCGGCGTTCGATATCGGGCGCATCGAACAAGGCGCTGATTACAGCGACGGCATCGGCGCCCGCCTCGATTACGGTGTGCGCGTTTTCGATCGTGACGCCCCCGATCGCGACCACCGGAGAATCCAGACGCGCCTTCGCCTCGCGGTAAAGCGACAGCGGTGCGCGAGTTGCCCTTGGTTTCGTTGCGGAGAGAAAAGCGCTGCCGAAAGCGACGTAGTCTGCGCCCGCCTGGCGCGCCGCGATAGCGAGCTGGAGACTGTCGTAGCAGGAAGCCCCCAGAAGCCTGCCTTTGCCAAGCGTAGTGCGTGCGCCGGCAATATCGGTATCCTCGCGTCCAAGATGCAGGCCGTCCGCGCCGATCGCGAGTGCCAACTCCAGATCGTCGTTGACGATGAGCGGAATACCCGCCCGGCGACACAGTGCGAGCAGTGCGGCGCCTTGCTCGCGACGCTGTCCGGCGCTCGCCGATTTGTTGCGGTATTGAACGAAGCGTGCTCCACCCGCAAGCGCTTTGCGTACTTTTAGCGTCAGCACCTCGATTTCGGGTTCGTCAGGTGTCACGGCATACAACCCGCGAAACGCTGTCAGCGGACCCACGAACCGCTCAGGCCTTGCCAGCGCCCGGCTCATCCATTTCCCGCGCCCAGAAAAAGCGATCCGGTATGTGCTGGCCCATACCTGGACGAAAACCGGCATTGAGCGTTTGCCAGGTGTACTCCTGGGCTTCGCGCACGGCGTCGGGCAGCTCCAGGCCGTTGGCTAACGTCGCCGCGATCGCTGCCGCAAGCGTACAGCCCGAGCCATGGTAGCTTCCCGGCAACCTCTCCCAGTTGTCCGAGCGCACCACACCTTGCGGACCGTAGAGGGTATTCACTACTTGCGGTGTGTTCTCGTGCGTGCCCGTGATGAGCACGTACTCGCAGCCCAGGCCGATGAGCTTTTCTGCCGCCACGGCGAGAGCGAACTCTTCGCCGTCTTCGCCGTCACCCTGGGCGAGACGCCGCGCTTCGCGACTGTTCGGGGTAAGAATCGTTGTCTGGGGCAGCAGCAGCTCGCACATTGCGGAAATCATATCCTCTGTTGCCAACTCGTCTCCGCGCCCGGAAGCAAGCACCGGGTCGAAAATAAGCGGTACGTCGGGATAGTCAGACACGACTTCTGCGATAGCGGCTACGTTTTCGATACTGCCGACCAGCCCCACCTTGAACGCCGCGATCGGCATGTCCTCAAGTACCAACCGGGCCTGGTCCACGACCCAATCGGCATCCACCGCCTGGAAATTTTCGACGCCTGCCGTGTCCTGAACGGTGATTGCCGTGATAACGGAGAGCGCGTGGCAGCCCATCGAGGCGAGCGTCAGCAGATCTGCCTGAATCCCGGCACCTCCCGTCGGATCGGTCGCGGCAAATGCGAGCACGATGGGAGGAAGGGCATGGGAGGACATGGGCGTGGGGAAGCCGGCGGCTGGCAGGTGGCTCGCCGCTCGGGTTATGATGCAAGAACTCATTGTAACTCATCCCAACCTGATGACGGAAAAGCAAGATTTCAAAACTTGGATGTGTCTGATCTGCGGCTTCGTGTACGACGAAGCTGCAGGCATCCCCGAGGAGGGAATCCCCCCAGGGACACGTTGGGAAGACGTGCCGATGAACTGGACCTGTCCTGAATGCGGTGCCCGAAGGGAGGATTTCGAGATGGTCGAACTTTGAATTTCGGGCACGCGCCCTGCTGTATCCAGGGGACGCGTTCAAGGGTAGCCTGAGGGCGGCTTGGCTGATCCTGAGGGCGCTTATGAAATACGCTGCACAAGGCTTTGTTTTAACTGGATTTGGTTGTATAGTGCAAGAAAGGCTAGAGGGTGGTGCTGAGCCTGCGGTTATAGGGAGGGGTCCGACGAAACTGTCGGGATAGGAGACAACGAAATTTGTTGGGGGTAGCGCGTGGGCGAAACGGCGAATCTTGCTGGCGTCAAGGTCATGGTGATCGACGATTCAAACACCATCCGCCGCAGCGCCGAGATTTTCCTGGTTCAAGCCGGCTGCAAAGTGATCCTGGCCGAAGACGGCTTCGATGCGCTCGCCAAGATCACCGATCATCAGCCCAACATCGTTTTCGTGGACATCATGATGCCGCGCCTGGACGGTTATCAGACCTGTGCGCTGATCAAGAAGAACACGCGCTTCGCTACTACACCGGTGATCATGCTGTCCTCCAAGGACGGCTTGTTCGACCGCGCGCGCGGTCGAATGGTGGGCTCGGACGAGTATCTGACCAAGCCCTTTACGAAGGACAGTCTTTTGAAGACCGTAGGCGCGCATGCGCCTGTTCGCACCTAAGGAGGTTGCCATGGCCGTAAAGAAGATTCTGATCGTGGATGATTCGCCGACCGACCGGCAGTTTTTCATGGAAACACTGTCCAAGCAGGGCTACCAGTGTGTGACGGCGGAAAATGGCGACGAGGCGATCGTGAAATCGAAATCGGAAAAGCCCGACCTCATCCTGATGGACGTGGTGATGCCGGGCACCAACGGCTTCCAGGCGACACGCGCGATTACCCGCGACGAGGCGACCAAGCATATTCCGGTGATTGTCGTCACCAGCAAGAACCAGGAAACCGATCGCGTCTGGGGCATGCGCCAAGGCGCGAAGGACTACCTGACGAAGCCGATCGACGCCAAAGACTTGCTGGCGAAGATTGCGGCGATCAAATAGGCCCATGCCGTGGCAAAACAACTCAGCCTGCGTGACTTTCAGCAAGGGCTCGCGCAGAGGTTGCGTGAGGCCCAGACCGAAGCCGAGCCTACCTCGCGGCTGGGCGTGCAGGCCGGCAGCCGTCACTGGCTGCTCAAGCTCGACGACGCCGGTGAGATGTTGCCGCTGCCGGAGATCTCAAGCGTCCCGCTCACCAAGCCCTGGTATACGGGTCTGGCGAACATCCGTGGAGTACTCTCGAGCGTGGTGGATTTTTCGGCGTTCATGGGAGGGGAGCAGACGGTTCGCACGCCCGATTGCCGCCTGTTGCTGATCGCCGATCGCTTCCATTCGTTCAGCGGATTGTTGATCGGCCGCATGCTGGGGCTGAAAAACGTGCAGACGATGCAACCGGCGGAGGAAGGGACCGACCGGGCCTGGATCGATGCCGCCTATCGCGACGAGGACGGCCGTATTTGGCAGGAGTTGAACGTCGGCGCCCTCGTCTCGCACGATGATTTTCTTAATGTCGGCGCCTAGCGCACGCCGGCTGCAACCCGAACACAGGAGGGGCTAATGGCTTTTCTCAGACTACCAGTCAACAAAAAAGGTGCGGCTCCCGCATCGCAGGGCCCAAGGCCGTTGCCGAAGGCTGCACCCCGGATCGTGGCCAACAAACTCGCACCCGGTCCAACGACGGTTATGGAGGGGCCGAAGCGGCGGATGGTCGGCTTGGGCGCGATCCGGGTCGGCCGGCAGTACACGATTCTCGGTGCGATCTTAGCGGTGCTATTCATCGCTGCCGCATACATCGTGTTCAAGGACAGCCGCGAGGCCACCTACGGAACGATCTACGTCTCTACCTCGGCGCAGATGCGCATGTTGACTCAGCGCATCGCGAAGGCGGCGCAAACCGGGCTTATCGGCAGCCCTGAGGCGTTCAAGCAGTTACAGCAGTCTCGGGACCAGTTCATCGCGGCCCTGAAACTGCTCGCTCAGGGCGGGCAGGTGGGTGACGTTACCCTGCCGCCGACCTCCAGCACGGTAAAACCGAAGCTCGATGCGTTGACCAAAGAATGGGAAAAAACCGATCGCAGCACGCAACTGGTACTTACGGAGGCCAAGAATCTTATCGGTCTTGCCTCGGCGGTGCGCCTGATCAACACCAACAACCCGGTGTTGCTTGACCTCGCCGAGCAGGTTCAGGCGCTCAAGCTGCAATCCCAGGCATCCGCGCGCGAGGTGTCCCTCTCCGGCCAGCTGGTCATGTTGACGCAGCGGCTCGCGCGGAACGCGAATGCCATGCTCGGTGCCGATGTGATCGACCCGGAAGTGGCTTTTCTCATGGGAAAGGACACCACCAGCTTTCGCGAAATTCTGCAGGGCTTGATCAAGGGCAGTGACGTGCTTCGCGTCACCGCTGCGAAGGACCCCGAGCAGCAGGCCAAGCTTGGCGAACTTGAGAAGGCTTTCCAGGAATTCCAGACTGCCGTGGCCTCGATTCTCGGTAACCTGCAGTCGTTGGTGAATGCCAAGCAGGCGGGTCGCAGGGTCGTGGACGACTCTGAGGCCCTGCTCGCGGCGTCCCAGAAACTCGCCGATGCCTATGAAGAGGAACTCGGCGCGCGAACCACCAACTTCATCGTGCTCGCCGTGCTGATCCTGCTCGCCATCGGCGTCATCGCGCTCTTCGTGCTGGTGTACCTCAGCGACACCCGCCGGCGCGCCGAAGAGGCCGAGGGCCAGCGCGCCGAGACCGAGCGCACCAACCGGTCGAACCAGGACTCAATTCTGCGTCTGATGAACGAAATGGGAAACCTTGCCGAAGGTGATCTCACCGTCAAGGCAACGGTAACCGAGGAGATCACCGGCGCCATTGCGGACTCGGTGAACTTCACCATCGACGAGCTCCGAGGCCTGGTCGGCCGTATCAATGCCACCGCCGCACAGGTAACGACCGCCACGGAGTCCGCCCAGAAGACTTCCGCGCAGCTGCTCGCCGCCGCGGAAAAACAGTCCGTCGAGATTCGCCAGACCAGTGCTTCGGTCCTGAGCATGGCAAGGGCGATGAACGAGATGTCGGTGAGTGCGTCGCAGTCGGCGGGCGTGGCGCGCCAATCCCTTGCAGCCGCGCAAAAAGGCACGCAGGCGGTACAGAACTCGATCTCGGGCATGAACGAGATCCGCGAGCAGATCCAGGAGACGTCCAAGCGTATCAAGCGCCTGGGTGAATCCTCACAGGAAATCGGCGAAATTGTGGAGTTGATCTCCGACATTACCGAGCAGACGAACGTGCTCGCCCTGAATGCTGCGATCCAGGCAGCCTCCGCCGGCGAAGCCGGACGCGGCTTCACGGTCGTGGCGGAAGAAGTGCAGCGCCTCGCAGAGCGCTCGGCCGAAGCAACCAAGCAGATCGGTGCGATCGTAAAGACCATTCAGACGGACACGCAGGACGCGGTTTCGGCGATGGAGAAAAGCACTCAGGGTGTGGTCGAAGGTGCGAAGCTCTCGGACGCCGCAGGCCAGGCGCTCTCGGAGATCGGGACGGTGTCCCAGCAGCTCTCGCAGCTGATCGAGGGCATCACGTCAACGACCGTACAGCAGGCGAAATCCGCAAATGAAGTGGCCACCAGCATGCAGGACATCCTCAACATCACTCAGCAGACCACCGAAGGCACCAAGCGCACCGCAGTGTCCATCGGCCAGCTTGCCGAGCTCGCCAAGGAGCTGAAAGGGTCGGTGTCCGGCTTCAAGATTGCGTGAGGCGGGCCGACTAGGCAGGCAGCAATGACCGCACGCGCCGAATTCGACGTCGGTCCGCTCTCCTGGGTCAAAGGCGAGATCGACCACGCCATCCAGCGAGCCCAGGAGGCGCTCCGGGCGTTTGCGGCGAACAACGCGGATGCCGCGCAACTCAAGTCGAGCCAATCGCACCTGCACCAGGCGCACGGGGCGCTGTCTATCGTCGGGCTGGACGGCGTCACACGCGTTTCCGAGGAGATCGAGAGCCTTCTCGTGGGGATAGAGAAGGAGGCCTCGCTCAGGAAAGCCGAGATCTTCGTGCTCGTCGAACGAGCGCTCAACGGCATCCTCGCCTACCTCGATCAGTTGATGGCGGGCAACCCCAATCAGCCGCTCAGACTCTATCCCCTGTACCGGGATGTCGTCACGGCGCGGGGAGGTCAGGCGGACGCAACCGATCTTTACTATCCGGAGCTGTCATTCCGTCCGCCCAAGCGGGACAAGACCCAGGCCCCGTTGAAGGCGGCCGACGCGGAGAAATACCTGCGCGAACAGCGCAGCCGCTACCAGCGCGGATTCCTCAAGTGGATTAAGAAGGATGCCAGCGGAGCCGAGGACATGCGCGCCGCCATCGAAGCGATCGAGGCCGTGCAGGGTCCTACCTCGCAGCGCGTCTTCTGGTGGGTATCGCTCGCCTTCTTCGACGCGCTCGCGCACAAGGCGTTGCCCCAGGACCTGGATGCGAAGCAGTTGTGCAACCGTATCGAACAGCAGATCAAGCGCCTGGTTGAAGGCACGCCGAGCGTCGCAGAACGGCTGATGCGCGAAGTCCTCTACTACGTGGCTCGCGCCGAGCCGGCGACCGAGCGCGTGCGCGAGGTTCAGGAAGCCTACCATCTGGACCAGACTATCCCGGCTGCCAAAGGCGACGGCGGCACGGACGAGGAAATGCCGGCGCTGAAATCGGCGCGCGAGCACTTGGGCCACGCGAAGGACGCCTGGGACAAGTTCGCCTCCGGGAATTCGCAATCGCTCCCCGTATTTCGCGAGAGCGCCGTGGCGCTCAAGGAGAGCTCAGCGCAACTCGGCAATGCGGATCTTTCGGCCCTAACCTACGAGGTCGCGGTGCTCGCCGACTGGCTTACGTCGGACCGCGAGAGAATGAGCGAAGCGGTCGCGCTCGAAATCGCAACGGTGCTCCTGTTGCTCGAAAATGCGCTTTTGAGTTTTGCGAGTCTCTCGGACGAGTTTTCCCAGCAGGCGCAGCTTCTGTGTTCGCGCTTGAAGGACTGCGTGCTCGGCAAGCTCAAGCGGACGCCGCCGGAAATCCCCATGCTCGACGAAATGTCGCGCAAGGCGCAGGAACGGCTGCTCATGAACCAAGTTGTCTCGGAATTGCAGGCCAACCTGCGCATCATCGAACAGGTGCTGGACGGGTTTTTCCGCGACCCGGCGAGGCGCGACGAGCTCAAGGCGCTCGACAAGCCTGTGCGCCAGCTGCTGGGGGCGCTCGAGATGCTGGGGGAGGAACGCGCTCGGGAAACTCTCGCGGCCGCGGGAGAAGAGATCAACCGCTTCTCCAGCGCGACCTACAGCGCTGACCCGCGGGATTTCGAACGCATCGCGCAGACCCTTTCGGGTCTGGGTTTCTACATCGAAGCGCTGGCGCACGGCAAAGCCGATTTTGACACTGCGATGCAGCCGATCGCCGCCGCCGAGAAAGAAGAAGCCGAACTCGCTCAGCCGGCGGAGAGCGTCGAGGAACAGATCGTCGAACAACAGCGCGAAACCGCGACCCTGTATGAGGAGTGGAAGAGAAAGCCCGAGGACGTAACGCTGCGGGCGGAACTGCAGAAGAACCTCGCAAGCTTGCAGAAGGACGCTGGCCTCGTCGCCGACCAGAAGCTTGAAACCTCGACTGAGGACGCGCTCAAGGCGCTCGACAAGACGAGCACCATGCCTTTGACTCCTTTTCTCAAGGAGGCGATGGAAAAAATCACAGCTGCGACGACACCGGCTCCTTCCCCTGAGGCCGTCAAACTCATCGACGCAAGCGCCGAGACGGTCGACGCCGAGTTGCTCGGCGTTTACCTGGAAGAAGCCGACGAAGTGCTGGCGACCGTCCGCGAGAACCTCGATACCGTGCGCGAGCAGCACGCCAACCAGGAAGCGCTCACGACGATCCGACGCGGCTTCCACACTTTGAAAGGCAGCGGTCGCATGGTGGGTCTGATGCGCCTGGGCGAAGCCGCCTGGGCGGTGGAGCAGGCCCTGAATGCGTGGGTGCAGGAGGAGCGCGCCGCGACGCCGGGACTGCTGGAGTTGATCGAGCTGGCGCACGGGTATTTTTCCGACAACGTAAAGAGCCTCAAAGAAGGCGGAGTATCGAGCGACGAACGTGCGCTCGTCGCCGCGGCAGAGCGCATAAGGCAGCACGAAACCCCGGAGCAAGCGCCAGCACCGATCGCACCTTTGGCCACCGCAGTCGAGCCCGTCGCGACGGCCGCAGCTCGCATACCGGTCTCGGGCGCGGCGCGAGAAGCCGAGGAATCCGTCCAACTCGGCGCACACCGGGTCTCGACCACGCTGTTCGCCATTTTCGTCGGTGAAGCCCGGGCGCACGTCTCCGCAATCCGGGAAGAACACGAGACCCTGCGTCAGCACAGCGTGGTGAGCGATGCGCTATTGCGCGCCGTTCATACGCTCGCCGGCACGGCGGGAACGGTAAAGATCTCGACCCTCTCGGATCTGGGTTTTGCGCTGGAGAAAGCGCTGCAAAAACTGGCCACCAGCGGACTTTCCGAAGAGGAACAATCGCTGGTCGGAGAAGCGATCGACACGATCGAGACCATGGTGACGAGCGTCATCGAATTGCGCATGCCGCGCCCCGTCCCTGAGCTGGTTGCGCGGCTCGAACATATCGGCGAGGAAGGGGGCGCCCCGCAGGAATCGACCCCCGATGAAGATCTGGCTCGTGCTTCGTCCGGTCTCTCCCGCGGGGCGGACATCGGCGAGGACCTCGCGGCAACCGAGCCGGCCGACAGCCCCCTGGACGACCTCGATCTGGACCTTACGCTCGAGCGCCGCCAGCGGCGCCTGGACGATGACCTCGACCCGGAACTGTTGCAGATCTTCCTCGACGAGGCCCACGAGCTGGTTCCCTCGGTGGGCGCGGCCATGCGTGACTGGCGCGATACTCCTGCGAATCCCGCGCTCGGCCAGGCCTTGCTACGCGTGCTGCACACCCTGAAGGGAAGCGCGCGCATGGCGGGAGCCATGGCGCTGGGCGAGCTCACCCACCACATCGAGGCGCGCGTCGAGAACGCTCTGGCGGTCAAGAATCTGCCCACCAGCTTGTTTGAAGAGTTGGAAACGTCCTGGGACCGGATGGGCTTTCTGTTCGAGGAGTTGCAGAAGCCTCGCGGGCCGGCGGAAGGCTTGGCCGCGGCGGTGCTGCCCCAGAATCCGGCGGTCGCCGCCGTCCCGGAGCAGCCGGCGACGCCCGAAGCAGCGCTCGCCCGGGCGGAACCCGTCGCTCCGGGCCCCGCCGCTCCTGCGCCCGCGGCGAAAGTGGTGCCGCCGTCCGAGCGCGAACTCCAGCCGAAGGCGGTGTTGCGCGTGCGCGCGGACGTCGTCGACCGGCTGGTCAACCAGGCGGGCGAAGTGGCTATCGCGCGCAGCCGGATCGAAGGCGAGATGCGCACGCTCAAGTCGGCCATGCAAGAACTCACCGACAATGTCCTGCGTTTGCGCGCGCAGCTGCGCGAGATCGAAATACAGGCCGAGTCGCAGATGCAATCGCGCCAGGAACTCACCAGGGAAACGGAGCGGGAGTTCGACCCGCTCGAATTCGACCGCTTCACCCGATTCCAGGAAGTGACGCGGCTGATGGCCGAAAGCGTCAGCGACGTATCGACCGTGCACGCGAACCTCGTCAATTCGGTGGACGAGACCGAGAAGGCGCTTCTTGCACAGGCGCGGCTCAACCGCGACTTGCAGCAGGACCTGATGCGCGTGCGCATGGTCCCGTTCGGCAGCCTCCAGGAGCGTCTCTACCGGGTGGTGCGCCAGACAGCGAAGGAAGTCGGCAAGCGCGCCAATCTGGACATCAAAGGCACCCAGGTCGAACTCGACCGCTCGGTGCTCGAACGCATCACGGGACCCTTCGAGCACCTGCTGCGCAACGCCGTCACGCACGGTATCGAGACACCCGAGAAACGCCGGGCCGCAGGCAAGGCCGAAATCGGCGAGATACGTCTTGAACTGAAGCAGGAAGGCAACGAAGTGCAGCTCGCCCTGTTCGACGACGGCGGAGGCCTGAACATCGAGCGAATCCGCGAGAAGGCGATCGAAAAGGGCCTCATGGCGCCGGACACGACACTCTCCGAAGCGGAAATTGCCGATTTCATTTTTCACGCGGGATTCTCCACCGCGACCGAGGTCACGCAACTCGCAGGACGCGGCGTCGGCATGGACGTGGTGCGCAACGAAGTGGCTGCGCTCGGCGGACGCGTGGAGATGAAGTTCACGCACGGGCAGGGCACCCGCTTCACCATTTATCTGCCGCTGACGCTTGCCGTGACGCAGACGGTGCTGGTGCGGGCGGGCAACAAGACTTACGCGATTCCCTCGGTGATGGTCGAGCAGGTCTTGCAGGTGAGGCAGGAGCAGCTGGTCACGGCCTATGCTTCGCGCCAGATGCAGTGGCAGGACCGCCATTACCCCTTCCACTACCTTCCGCACCTCCTAGGAACATCCGATGCGGTGGCAGAGCAAAAGCGCTTCTCCCCGACTCTGTACCTGCGCAGCGGCACCAGCGCCATCGCGTTGCACGTGGACGAAATGATCGGCAGCAACCAGGAAATCGTCGTGAAGTCGATCGGCCCGCAACTGCAGCGGGTCGCAGGCATCACCGGCGCCACGGTGCTCGGCACGGGCGAGATCGTGCTCATCCTGAATCCGGTGCTGCTCGCGCTGAAGGAAGTCGCGGCTCGCCCGGCCATCGTCCACGAAGCCCCCAAGCCGCAGGCCGCGGCCACGCAGCCCACGGTCATGGTGGTCGACGACTCGCTCACCGTGCGCAAAGTCACCGGGCGGTTGCTCGAGCGCCATGGCTATCTCGTGGTGACGGCGCGCGATGGTGTCGATGCGATGGAAAAGCTGCAAACGACGATTCCCGACGTGATGCTGGTCGACATCGAGATGCCGCGCATGGACGGGTTCGACCTCACGCGGAACGTCAGAGCGGACAAGCGACTCACCGGAGTGCCGATCATCATGATCACCTCGCGCACCGCGGACAAGCACCAGAACTACGCGAAAGAGATCGGTGTCAGTCACTTCCTCGGCAAGCCCTACCAGGAAGACGATCTCATCGAGAAAATCTCCGGGTTTCTCAGAGGGCGCCGGGCTGCCGCCTGAACCCCCGGCGCTCGTCGGGCGTTCGCGCCACGGCTCGCGCGCGACCCCGCAGGGGGATTACAATAGAGGCTCGCCGCCATGGCCCAGGTCAATCTCACCAACCATTTCCTGATCGCCATGCCCAACATGGCCGATCCCTACTTTTCCCGCACCCTGACTTTCATCTGCGAGCACAACGAACAGGGAGCGCTTGGCGTGGTGGTCAACCGCCCGATCGAAATGACCCTGGGCGCCTTGTTCGACCGCTTGAGCCTGCGGCTGACTTCCCAGATTCTGGTGAACGAGCCGGTCTATTTCGGCGGGCCGGTCCAGACCGATCGCGGATTTGTCCTGCATCAGCCGCTCGGGGAGTGGCAGTCCACCCTCTCGGTACGCGACAAGGTGGGGCTCACCACCTCCAAGGACATCCTGGAAGCGGTCGGGCAGGGCGGTGGCCCGCACAAGATCCTCGTCACGCTGGGTTATGCGGGCTGGGCGGCGGGACAGCTCGAAAACGAAATCAAGCAGAATGCCTGGCTCACGGTCGAAGCCAAGGATGCGATTATTTTCGACACCCCGAACGAAGAGCGCCTGCCCGCGGCGATGAAGCTGCTCGGCCTGGACTTCGCCACGCTGTCCGAGGAGGCAGGGCACGCGTGAATCAGGCGGCCGTGGCCCCGTCGAAGGTTTCCGGCCACACCATACTTGCTTTCGATTTTGGCGCGCGCTGGATCGGTGTCGCCGTGGGCGACACCGAAACGCGGCTCGCTCATCCCCTGGGGATGTTCGAGGCCGAGAGCGGCGCGAGGCGTATGTCCGAAGTCCAGACACTCCTGCGCGAATGGCGGCCCGAACGCCTTCTTGTAGGCTTGCCGCTGGCGACGGACGGCGGCGAGCACGCCATGACGCAGCGCGCCCGGCGCTTCGCGCGGCAGCTCGAGGCACGCTTCCGGCTTCCGGTAGTACTCGCCGACGAGCGGTTCTCGTCGACGTCGGCTGAGGCGACATTGCGGGAAGCCGGCCGGGGCGGTCGCAAGCACAAGCAGGAAGCCCACGCGATCGCAGCGAAAATCATCCTGCAGAGCTATCTCGATGAACCTCCCCGACGCTGAAGCGCTGTGCCAGGAGCTCGTGGCGAAGCTGCGCTCCGGCGTCAGCGCCTCCACGGGCCTGGTCGGCATCCGCACCGGAGGAGCCTGGCTGGCCGAGCGCTTGCACCGGGAATTGAAGCTCGCGACGCCTATGGGCGCCCTAGACATCTCGTTTTACCGCGACGATTTCGATGCCGCCGGACTGCACCACCAGGTGAAGCCCTCCCAGATCCCGTTCGACGTGAACGACCGGCACATCATCGTGGTCGACGATGTGCTCTACACCGGGCGCACGGTGCGCGCCGCGATGAACGAGCTCTTCGACTACGGGCGTCCCGGAAAAATCGAGCTTGCGGCGCTGGTGGACCGCGGCGAACGGCAGCTGCCGATCGCCGCGCAGTACATCGGCGCGACGCTCGTCGTGCCGAAAGGCAAGCTCCTGCGCCTGGCGCGCGACGATCGAGGAACATTTTCCCTGCGACTCTCCGATGCAAAACCCTCAGCTTAACGGCGACGGAAAGCTGCAGCATCTCCTCACGATCGAGGGGCTGCCGCGCGAAGTTCTGGTGCATATCCTGGACACAGCCGCGTCCTTCGTCGGCGTCACCGGGCGCGAGGTGAAGAAAGTGCCGCTCCTGCGCGGCAAATCGATCTTCAACCTGTTCTTCGAGCCGTCGACGCGCACGCGCACCACGTTCGAAATTGCCGCGAAGCGCCTCTCGGCCGACGTCATCAACCTGAACATCGCCGCGTCATCCTCGACCAAGGGCGAGACCCTGCTCGACACGGTTGACAATCTTTCTGCGATGTACGCCGACATGTTCGTGGTGCGGCATTCCTCGAGCGGCGCCGCCCATCTGATCGCGAGCCACGTCGCCCCGCACGTGCACGTGATCAACGCCGGCGACGGCCGCCACGCGCACCCCACGCAGGGCCTGCTCGACATCTACACCATCCGCCACTACAAGAAGGACTTCACCAATCTCTCGGTCGCCATCGTCGGCGACGTGCTGCACTCGCGCGTGGCGCGCTCGCTGATCCACGCGCTCACCACTCTGGGCACGCCCGACGTGCGCGTGATCGGCCCGAGGACCTTGTTGCCCGCGGGCGTGGAGCAGCTCGGCGTCTCGGTGCATCACGACATGCGCGAAGGGCTCGCGGGCTGCGATGTGGTGGTGATGTTGCGCCTTCAGAACGAGCGCATGAAGGGGCCGCTGCTGCCTTCCGCCCAGGAGTTCTTCAAATCCTACGGCCTGACGCCCGCGAAGCTCGCCCTCGCCAAGCCCGACGCCATCGTCATGCATCCGGGGCCGATGAACCGCGGCGTCGAGATCGATTCCTCGGTCGCAGACGGCCCGCATTCGGTGATCCTGCCGCAGGTCACTTTCGGCATCGCCGTGCGCATGGCGGTGATGAGCATCCTCGCGGGGAATTGACCATGACGAAACTCATTGCGCCTGCGTTCGACCCGAAAGACCTGCCCGAACAGTCGACCACCGGCTATCCGGAGCCGTACAAAACCCGGGTGGCCGGCCGCCACCGCAGGCGCCTCGGCGATGCGGCAGGGCTCAAGAATTTCGGCGTCAATCTCACGCGCCTCGACCCCGGAGCGGAATCCTCGATGCGCCACTGGCACACGAAACAGGACGAATTCATCTACGTCACCGAAGGCGAGGTGACGCTGGTCACCGACGCGGGCAGGCAGAAACTGACGCCCGGCATGGCCGCCGGATTTCCGGCGGGCAAGGCCGACGGACATCAGCTCGTCAACGAGACCGACAAGTCCGCCGTCTATCTTGAAATCGGCGACCGCACGCCCGGTGACGGTGCGGGCTACAGCGACGCGGACCTCGCCGCACGCATGGTGGACGGCAAATGGATCTACACCCACAAGGACGGAAGCCCGTACAAGTGAGCAAGATTCACATCAAGAACGGCCGCGTGATCGATCCGAAAAATCGCATCGACGCGAAAGAGGACGTTTTCATAGACGACGGAAAGATCGCGGCCCTCGGCAAGGCCCCCGCGGGCTTTCGCGCGGAGCGGACGATAGACGCGACCAAGCTCGTTGTCTGTCCCGGCTTGATCGATCTCTCGGCGCGGCTGCGCGAACCGGGTTTCGAATACAAGGCGACGCTCGCATCGGAGATGCAGGCCGCGGTCGCCGGCGGCGTGACGAGCCTCGCCTGCCCACCCGATACCGACCCGCCGCTCGACGAGCCGGGTCTGGTGGAGATGCTCAAGTACCGCGCGAAAAACCTGAACCTCGCGCACGTCTATCCGCTCGGCGCGCTCACCTGGAAGCTCGGCGGCGAACGCCTCACCGAAATGGTAGTGCTGCGCGACGCAGGCTGCGTCGCGTTTTCGCACGCCGATACGCCGATTCCCGACACGCAGGTCCTGTGGCACGCGCTGCAATACGCGGCCACCTTCGGCATCGCGGTGTGGTTGCGCCCGCAGGACGGCTACCTCGCGCGCGGGGGTGTCGCGCACGACGGCGAAGTCGCCACCCGGCTCGGACTTTCGGGGATTCCCGCGTTCGCAGAGACCATCGCGCTCTCGACCATACTGCAGCTCGTGCGCACCACGCGCACGCGCGTGCACCTGTGCCGCCTGTCCACCGCCGAGGGCGTGGCGATGATGCGGGCGGCGAAAAAAGAAGGATTGCCGGTGAGCTGCGACGTGAGCGCGCATCACGCGCACCTCTCGGAAATCGACCTCGGCTACTTCGATTCCCACTGCCACGTGATCCCGCCGTTCCGCAGCCTTCGCGACCGCGATGCGCTGCGCTCGGGACTCGCCGATGGGGCGATCGATGCGCTGTGCTCGGATCACGCCCCGGTGGACGAGGACGCGAAGCAGCTGCCCTTCGCCGAATCGGAACCCGGAGTGACGGGCCTGGAGCTCCTGCTGCCGCTCGCGCTCAAGTGGGCCGAAGAGGCGCGCGTCGCCTTGCCCGATGCGCTCGCCACCGTGACCTCAAAACCGGCGGCCATCCTGGGCGTGCCGGCGGGGGACATCGCTCCCGGGAGAGACGCGGACGTATGCGTGTTCGACCCAAACGCCCACGTCAAGATCACTACGGATTTCCTGAGGAGCCAGGGAAAGAACACGCCCTTCAT
Organism: Burkholderiales bacterium; assembly: GCA_035317085.1. Lineage (GTDB taxonomy): Bacteria > Pseudomonadota > Gammaproteobacteria > Burkholderiales > SG8-39 > VBDM01. The sequence goes on along the minus strand of DATHHS010000216.1, from coordinate 27,383 downwards.
CGGCTACGAGCTGCCCGGCCGAGTGCGCTACACGCTGGTGAGCGGTCAGGTCGTGTACGAGGCTTAGTCGCGTTTAGCCCAATCGCTCAAAACGGTCCGACCAAGTCGCCGATCACGAACAAGAGCGCCTGCGCCCCGATAAGGACGAAGATCGGAGACAAATCCACGCTGCCGATCGGGGGGATGAAACGCTGGAAGATTCCGTAGAAAGGACGCGTCAGCGCGTTGAGCACGGGCGTGATCGGCGTGTGAGGATTGAACCAGCTGAACAATACGTGCAAGATCACCGCACCAATCAGGAGGTACAGGGAGGCTCGTAGAAGCCAAGCTGCGGCAAACCCGAATAGCAGCCCGGCTGTCGCGACCCCTGGAGCGCTTATGAGAGTCAGGCTGTGCAGCCAGAGCAGCAGCGTAAGCATCAACGCCTGCAGTACCCACGCGAGAATAATGGTCGAGAGGTCGATGCCCATAAGGCCGGGAATGACGCGCCGCGCCGGGAGCACGATCCAGTTGGTGAGCGCGGTGACGAACTGTCCCACGGGGTTGCGAAACGGCGCTCGCAACAGCTGTAAGTAAAATCGCAGCAACAGCGTATATACGATCAGCCCGAAGGCATTCACGATCAGCAGATCGACGATCCTAAGCAGCACTACTCTTTCCCCAGTTCCTCGCCCATTTCCTTGCCGCGCTCGTTCGCGGCGTGGATGGCGCGGATGATCGCTTCCTTCACCTCGTCCTTGGCCATGCTCGCCAGGGCGCGCTCGGTCGTTCCGCCTTTCGATGTCACGCGTTCGCGCAGCACCGCGACCGGATCGGGACTGCTCGCAGCGAGCTTGGCCGCCCCGGTGAAGGTATTCAGCACGAGCTGGTGGGCGATCTGCACGGGAAGCCCCAATTCCCGGGCTGCGTCCTCGACCGCTTCGATGAAATAGAACACATAGGCCGGGCCGCTCCCGGAGATCGCGGTCACCGCGTCCATCTGCGACTCGTCGGTGAGCCAGACTGTGACGCCGACCGCGCCGAGGATGGTTTCGGTCTGCTCGCGGTCCTCGCGATTGACCGCCTTCGAGAAAGGAAACAGGCCGGCGACCCCCTCGCCGATCATCGCGGGCGTGTTGGGCATCGCCCGCACTAGGCGCGTGTGGCCCTTCAGCCATTTGGAGAGGTTGGCAAGGCGCACGCCCGCGGCGATGCTGATGACGAGATTGGCGTTGTCGGCGATCCCGGATTTCGCCGCCGCTTCGCGCAGGTGCTGGGGCTTCACCGCGAACACCACCACGTCGTTCGCGCGCACCGCATCCTTGGGCTTGTCGAAGCAGGTGACGCCGTATTTGTCGACCAGCTTGCGGCGCGCGTCGGCGCTGATCTCGACCACGCGGATGTCCTGCAGCGGAAAATTCTTGCGTAGCAGTCCGCCGATGAGGGCGTCAGCCATGTTGCCGCCGCCGATGAATGTGATCTTCATGTCGCCGTTCTCTCTCCAAAAATCGCGGTGCCCACGCGCACTATCGTCGCGCCCTCGGCGATCGCCGCCTCGAGGTCCGCCGACATGCCCATCGAGAGCGTATCCATCGCAAAACCCTTGCCGTTCAGCCGGTCGCGCAGCTCGCGCAGCTGGGCGAAACGCCGGCGCTGCAAGGCCTCGTCCGGCGTCGGCTCGGGCACGGCCATGAGGCCACGCAGCTTCATGCGCGAGAACCCCGCCACCTGTCTTGCAAGAGCCGCTACTTCCTCGGGCATGACCCCGCTCTTCGACGCTTCGCCCGAGACGTTGACCTGGATGCAGACTTGCATCTCGGGGAGTCCCGGGTCGCGAGCTTCCGAGAGCCGCGCGGCGATTTTCGCGCGATCGATCGAGTGCACCCAGTCGAAGTGCTCGGCGATCACGCGCGTCTTATTGCTCTGGATCGGGCCGATATAGTGCCAGGTGAGACCAAGCGCGCGCAGGTCGTCGATTTTCCCCACGCCTTCCTGCGCGTAGTTCTCGCCGAAATCGCATTGTCCCGCCTGCGCGGCATCCTGCACCGCCTCGGGCGGAAAGGTCTTGCTCACCGCGACCAAGCGTACCGAGCCGGCGGGCCTGCCCGCCGCGTGAACAGCGGATTCTATGCGCTCCTTCACGGCTTGCAAGTTCGCGGCAATTGAGGACATAATCAGCGCGGCAATGCAAGCGCGTCGGACCTGAAAATTCTCGCTCTTTCATTTGCTTAGGCACCAGCTCCCGATGCGGTCCGGGCCTCACACTGGAGGGGATTATAGTGGATATTTCGGAACTCCTAGCCTTCGTCGTCAAGAACAAGGCCTCCGACCTGCATCTTTCGTCCGGGCTGCCGCCCATGATCCGCGTGCACGGCGACATCCGGCGCATCAACCTGCCGGCGATGGAGCACAAAGACGTCCACGGCATGATCTACGACATCATGAACGACGGGCAGAGGAAGCACTACGAGGAAAATCTCGAATGCGACTTCTCCTTCGCGATTCCGGGCCTCGCGCGCTTTCGCGTCAACGCCTTTGTGCAGAATCGCGGGGCCGCGGCGGTCATGCGGACGATTCCCTCGAAGATCCTGTCGCTCGAGGAGCTGCGAGCCCCCAAGATATTCGCCGAGATCGCCGACCAGCCGCGCGGCATCGTGCTTGTCACCGGCCCCACCGGCTCGGGCAAGTCGACCACGCTGGCGGCGATGGTCAACGCCATCAACGAAACCGAGCAGGCCCATATCCTCACCATCGAGGACCCGATCGAATTCGTGCACGAGTCGAAGAAGTGCCTGATCAACCAGCGCGAGGTCGGGCCGCACACCCTGTCGTTCGCAAACGCCTTGCGCAGCGCCTTACGCGAGGACCCGGACGTGATCCTGGTGGGGGAGATGCGCGACCTGGAGACCATCCGCCTCGCGCTGACCGGCGCCGAGACCGGACACCTGGTGTTCGGCACCCTGCATACGAGCTCCGCGGCGAAAACCATCGACCGCATCGTCGACGTGTTTCCGGCGACGGAGAAGGAGATGATCCGCGCGATGATCTCCGAGTCGATTCGGGCGATCATCGCGCAGACGCTGTGCAAGACCAAGGACGGTTCGGGCCGCGTCGCCGCGCACGAAATCATGGTCGGCACACCCGCGATCCGCAACCTGATCCGCGAAAACAAGATCGCTCAGATGTACTCGGCCATCCAGACCGGGCAGAACTTCGGCATGCAGACGCTCGACCAGAATCTTGGGGAACTGGTGAAGCGCAACATCATCTCGGCCGCCGAAGCGCGCGGCAAGGCCGCGAACAAGGACAATTTCCCAGGCTAGCTCGGCCGGCGCAATTCCCGGGGAATTCCGGACACAGCCTTGAAGAGGTAGATATGGAACGCGAACAGGCAATGAAATTCATGTACGACCTTCTTCGGCTGATGCTGACGAGGAAGGGCTCGGACCTTTTCATCACCGTCGGCTTTCCGCCGGCGATCAAGATCGACGGCAAGATGACGCCGGTCTCCAACCAGCCGCTCACTCCGTCGCATACCATAGACCTCGCCCGCGCGATCATGAACGACAGGCAGGCGGCGGAGTTCGAGGAGAACAAGGAGTGCAACTTCGCGATCAACCCCGCGGGCATCGGCCGGTTTCGCGTCAACGCCTTCGTCCAGCAGGCCAACGTCGGCATCGTGCTGCGAACGATCACCACCCTCATCCCCAAGATCGAGGATCTCGGTCTCCCGAACGTCCTCAAGGACATCATCATGACCAAGCGGGGACTGGTGATCGTGGTGGGGGCCACCGGCTCGGGCAAGTCCACCACGCTCGCGGCGATGATCGGCTACCGCAACGAAAACTCTCACGGTCACATCATCACCATCGAAGACCCGGTCGAATTCACCCACCCGCACAAGGGCTGCCTCATCACCCAGCGTGAAGTCGGCGTCGACACCCTGAGTTGGTCGAGCGCGTTGAAGAACACCTTGCGCCAGGCGCCCGACGTGATCCTGATCGGAGAAGTCCGCGACCGCGAGACCATGGAACACGCCATCGCGTTCGCCGAAACCGGCCACCTGTGCCTGGCGACTCTGCACGCGAACAGCGCCAACCAGGCGCTGGACCGCGTCATCAACTTTTTCCCCGAGGAGCGGCGCACGCAGCTCCTGATGGACCTGTCGCTCAACCTCCGCGGTCTGATCTCGCAGCGCCTCATTCCCCTCAAGGAGGGCAAAGGCCGCTGTGCCGCAATCGAGATCATGCTCAACTCCCCCCTCATCTCCGACCTGATCTTCAAGGGCGAGGTGCACGAGATCAAGGAGATCATGAAGAAGTCCAGGGAACTGGGCATGCAGACCTTCGACCAGGCGCTGTTCGACCTGTTCGAGTCCGGCAGGATCAGCTACGAAGACGCGTTGAGGAACGCCGACAGCGTCAACGACCTGCGCCTCAACATCAAGCTGCACTCCAAGGAAGCGAAGAACAAGGACATCACGACGGGCATCGAGCACCTCAACATCGTCTGATCTTCGGACGCCGCGCTTCGCGCGGCGCCAGGTCAGATGCGCGGGACGGAACGGACAGCAAGCTGCCGTTCATCCCGCGCTTGTTTGTGAGACACTCATTTTCCGTCCGGCATCCCACTCTTCTATTGGGCCCGCCGTGTTCGCGAACCTTCACGCCGCGTCCTGAACCCTGTACTCCGCGCGCCGCTGCTCGAGGCGATCGAGCGGGCTCTTGACTCCGCGCCCGCCCTTGTTCATCACGTGGGTGTAGATCATCGTCGTCTCGACGCTAGCGTGACCGAGCAATTCCTGCACCGTGCGGATGTCGTAGCCGTTTCCAGCAGATGGGTGGCAAACGAATGGCGCAAGGTGCGGCAGCTCACGTGCTTGACGATGCCCGCATCGCGTGCCGCCTGCTTGACCCCGCGAATCAGATAATTTTCGTAAACATGATGGCGACGGATGACGCCGGTCTCCGGATCGACCGATCGCTTGTACGACGGAAACACGAACTTCCAGCCCCATTCATAGGCCGCGCGCGGATACTTGACGCGGAGCGCATGGGGCAGCTCGACATCGCCATATCCATCGGCGACATCCCGTTCATGCAATTTCCTGGCTCGAGCCAGATGCTCGCGCAGCGGCTCGACAACGGATTGCGGAAGCAGGGTGATCCGGTCCTTCCCGCCCTTGGCATCGCGAACCATGATCTGCCCGTACCCGAAGTCCACGTCCTTGATTCGCAGCTTCAGGCACTCGCACAAGCGAAGCCCCGCGCCGTAGAGCAGACTCGCCATCAGCCATTTAGTGCCGTGCATTGTCGCAAGAATGCGCTGGACCTCGTCGGCCGTGAGTTAGACGTGACGAGACGCAATAGGATGCCTGATGACAAAAGGCACACGCTTTGGTAGACTCCATGTGTGAAGCCGTTCCGGTGGGATCCGGTTAAGAACGAGCGCTTGAAGGTAGGGCGCGGCATCTCTTTTGAGGAGATCGTTCTTGCGGTAGAGGAAGGTGGACTCAAAGACATCCTGGTCCATCCCAATCAAAGGCGTTATCCCGGCCAGGTCGTGCTAGTCGTGGCCTATCGGGGATACATCTTCCTTGTTCCGTCGGTCGAGGAAGAGGAACACTACTTTTTGAAGACTGTCATTCCGAGCCGGAAGGCAACACGCGACTATTTAGAAACGGATGATCCAGATGAAAAATCTTGACCGTTACGAACGAGAAGTGCTGGGTGCGTACGAAAAAGGGGCATTGGTCTCCGTTCGTCCTACAAAGGCGCAACTCGTCGCGTTTCGAGAATCTGCGCGTGTAACTTTTGTAAAGAACAGGCGCGTAAACATTCGTCTTTCCGCCGCCGATCTCATGGATATTCAAGCCCGGGCGTATGAAGAGGGTGTTCCTTACCAAACGCTAATTGCTAGCGTACTTCACAAGTACGTCTCAGGGCGCCTGCATGAGAAGGGGTCACGTCTAACCGCCGGCTCAACAGCGACCGCCCGCAAGCGGGCGGCGCGTTAGCCGGGACTATAAGGACTTCCCCGTTTCCGCAACGGAAGCGTTTGTGCCGATGGAAGAACGGACTGCGTCACTATAACCGGCCTGTTTGTGAGCATTGAATGCTCTGGCCCCGATGAAAGCCGCATGCCCGGACCTCTCTCGTTAGTCGGCATGAGTTGCTGCCGTCGTGTTTGATCAGGTTCTCCGGGCACCGGTTTGACCGTTTCGTCATCGACAATTGCAGTCTTTAGCGGATGGGTGCGTTCATGCCGAGCGCATGGATTCGCCCTTGGCGAGCAACGCCCATGCGATGCGCGCGTTCTTGTTGGCAATCGCAACCAGCGTTCGATAGTAGCCGCGGCGCGGCTGCAGATCGAGGACCCAGCGCGACATGCGGTCCGGGTGCCTGCCGGCGCTATTCAAAACCGAACGCGCGCCTTGCACGAGCAGATTGCGAAGGTAGGCGTCCCCGCGCTTGCTGATGTGCCCCAGGCGCGGCTTGCCGCCGGTGGAGTACTGGCTCGGAGTCAGGCCAATCCAGGCGGCGAACTGCCGGCCGTTCTTGAACTCGCGCGCGTTGCCCACCGTGGCCACGATGGCCAGCGCCGTGGTGGGCCCGATGCCGCGGATCTTCATCAGACGCTGCGCCGGCTCGCACAGTTTGGCCTGGGCTTCGATCTCCCGGTCGTAGCCACCGATGCGTTCATCGAGTGAGCGCAGCTGCTCGAGCAGATCGCCGATTGCGCGACGCGCGAGCTCGGGCAGGTTCTCCGCCGCGGCAGCCGCCTGGCGGCGCACGGTCACCGAGCGCAGCGGCAGCACCACGCCGAATTCACAGAGCAAGCCCCGCAGCCGGTTGATAATCGCGGTCCTCTCCACCACAAACCCCTGCCGGACCCGGTGCATTGCCAGCAGCGCCTGCTGCTCGAGGGACTTCACCGGCACGAAACGCATGTTCGGCCGCGTCACTGCTTCGCAGATCGCCTCGGCGTCGTTGCCGTCGTTCTTGCCGCTCTTTCTGTACGGGGCCACGAACTTGGGCGCCATCAGCCGCACCGTGTGCCCCAACTCCTGGAACCGCCGGCCCCACTCGTGCGCCCCCGAACACGCCTCCATGCCGATCAGACACGGCGGCAAGGCCGCCACCGCCCCAAGCAGCTGATCGCGGCGCACCGTGCGCCTGAGCACCACGCGACCCGCACCATCCACCCCGTGCAGCGAGAACACACTCTTTGCCAGATCGATCCCCAACGTAGTAACCTTTTCCATGACTTCCCCTCTCGTTATCAGATTGAACAACGCAAACTCAATCTTGGCACTTCGATGCCGTGCGGGCCACAACCCGCTTCGAGTAGGGGAAGTCCCTTTCATTCGTTAGGCGGCACAAACTCCCCACGTGAGTGTAGCCTACGCCGAATGAACCATCCGCTGCAGTGCCAATGCGGCACGCTAAAAGGTTACGTTAGTCCTCCTGACATGGCGAATAGGGGCGTTTGCTACTGCAAGGACTGCCAAGCTTTTGCCCACTTTCTTGAACGCCCGGGCGATGCAGTGCTGAACGAACTGGGTGGAACTGAAATTGTTGCCACGCTCCCCAAGCACGTGCACTTTACGCAGGGGCTGGAGGCGCTCGTTTGCATGTCCTTGTCTGACCATGGGCTCCTGCGTTGGTACACCAGTTGCTGCAACACACCCATCGGAAACACTCCCCGGGACTTCAAGACTTCATACGTAGGCTTGATTCATAGCTGCCTGGCCAAGCGTGCGCCCTCGCTGCAAGATTCTTTTGGCCCTGTGCGGATGGTGCTGCAAACGAAGTCTGCGAAAGGTCAGGTGAATTCCATACCGATGAGCAATTTCGTAGCCTTGCTGAAAATCATGAGGTCCGTGATCGCCGCGCGCATAAGCGGCAACTACAAACGCAATCCCTTCTTCGTCGCGGATTCAGGCACCCCAATCAGGCAGCCGCAGGTATTGACCGAGGCCGAACGTACTCGTGTCACCAGTGCCGTCTAATCCTTCGTCCCAGCGGACGGCCTCCGTGGTACAAGTACGAGGCCGAGTCAATCGAAAACGCACTGAGGGACTGGTGTGTGGAAAACGGTATCCAAGTCATCGAAGAATCAGCGACCCGACAAGCCGCGCCGGACCCGAGCACGCGGGCTTCACCTCCTCGCTCGGGTCGGTAAACGACGACGTTGGGACTCAGGTGTCGCGGGCCAGGCTATCTGAGAAAGTGACCGCTCGAGGACGTCAGTTGGCGGGATCGTTTCCAAACACCCGCCGCCACAGCGCGAGCGTCGCATCGATGTGGGTCTGCACCTGCTCCGAGGGCGCGCGCGCGAACTTCGCGCCGTTGAGCCGCAGCCGGTGCTGCCTGCGGCGGAATTCGCGGTAAGCGTCGGCTACCGCGTCGGCGGAATCGCCCGGAATCAATGCGAGCCGCGCAGCCAGTTTCAAGAGGGCGATGTTGCCGTCGTTGGCGGTGAGCTCGAGACGTTCGCGCGCATGAGCGAGCACCAGCATTTGCACGATGAATTCGATGTCGATCATGCCGCCGCGGTCGTGCTTCAGGTCGAATAATCCGCTCGCGTTGGGATGGCTTTCGAGCATCCGCGCGCGCATCGACAGGATGTCCGCGCGCAGCTTCTGCTCGTCCCGCGGCATCTGCAGCACGAACCTGCGCTCGGTCTCGAAGCCGGCGCCCACGGTCGCCTCGCCCGCGCAAAAGCGCGCCCGTGTGAGCGCCTGGTGCTCCCAGGTCCAGGCCGATTCGCGCTGATAGCGCCGGAAAGCCTCGATCGAGCTCACCAGGAACCCGCTCTCGCCCTCGGGACGCAGGCGCAGGTCGATGTCGAACAGCACGCCCGCCGCGGTGCGGCTGGTGAGCCAGTGGCTCAGGCGCTGCGCGAGACGCGCGTAGATTTCCGGCGCACGATCGTCGGGATCTTCGTAGAGAAAAATGAGATCGAGGTCGGACGCATAGCCCAGTTCCTTGCCGCCGAGCTTGCCGTAACCGACGATCGAAAAACGCGGCTCGTCGCGATGGCGGTTGCGGAGCTGCATCCAGCACAACTCCAGGGTCACCTGGAGCATGACGTCGGCGAGGTCGGACAGGTCGTCGGCGAGCCGCTCGACGCCGAGCACGCCCGACAGGTCCTGCGCGAGCAGGCGGAAGACCTGCGCGTGATGCGCCTCGCGCAGCCAGTCCATCTGCCGTTCCTCGTCGCCCTGGCGGGTCGCAAGCTGAAGCCTGAGGTCCTGCGCGAAAGCGTTCCAGTCCGGCCGCGCGAACAAGCTGCGCGCGTCGAGCAGCTCGTCGAGCACGATCGGATGCCGGTTGAGATATTCCGCCGCCCAGCTCGAGGCGCCAAGGAGTTGCGCGAGACGCGCGAGCGCGGCCGGGTGCTCGTCGAGCAGGGCGAGATAAGCGGCGCGGCGGCTGACCGTTTCCAGAAGTTCCAGCGAACGCGCGAGCGTCGCGTCCGGGTCTTCCCGCGCCGCCGATTCCTCGATGACTCTGGGAATCAGGGCGTCGAAGCGGGCCCGGCTCGACTGCGGCAGGCCGCGATAGCGCGCGCCCGAGCGCACCGCCGCAAGGCGCGCTGCCGTTCCCGCGGCGTCGCGAAAACCGAGGCGTGCGAGACGCTGCGCAGTTTCCTCGGAATCCGTCCACAAGGGCGCGAGCGCACGCTTCGGCGCCTCCTCGACAGCGAACACCTCCTCGAAATGCGATGACACGCGGGTCCGGTGCGCATCGAGCCCGGCGCGGAAAGCCTCCCAGGAATCGAAACCCATCGCCCGGGCAACGAGCGAGCGGTCCTCCGTGCCCTCCGGCAGCTCGTGCGTCTGCGCGTCGTCCAGGTATTGCAGCCGGTGCTCCAGGCGCCGCAGGAACACGTAGGCCTCGGAGAGCTCGCGCACCACGGCTTCGGGAAGCAGCTTCCTCTGCGCGAGCAGCGCAAGCACGGCGAGCGTCGGGCGGATTTGCAGCGTCGGGTCGCGCCCGCCGCGGATCAGCTGAAACACCTGCGCGATGAACTCGATCTCGCGGATGCCTCCCGGTCCGAGCTTGATCTGGTCGGTCAGCTCCCTGCGCGCCACTTCTTCGCGGATCTGCGCGTGCAGCTCGCGCATCGCCGCGAACGAGCCATAGTCGAGATACTTGCGATACACGAACGGGCGCACGATGGCGGCGAGCGCGGCATTCTCGCCTTCGGACCCGAGCGCCCGCGCCTTGATCCATGCGTAGCGCTCCCATTCCCGTCCCTGCGTGACAAAATATTCCTCGAGCGCGTCGAAACTCGTGACGAGCGCCCCGGAGTCGCCCCAGGGACGCAGTCGCATGTCGACCCGAAAAACGAAACCGTCCTCAGTGGGCTCGCCCAGCGCGGCTATGAGCCGGCGCCCGAGACGCGTGAAGAGATCGAGGTCACCCTCCCGCCCGCTACCGTCGGATTCCCCTCCTTCCGGATAAAGGAAAACCAGATCGACGTCGGAGGATACATTGAGCTCGCCTCCGCCCAGTTTCCCCATTCCGACCACGACAAGGCCCGGATACGGCCCGTCTGGCATCCGCGGCTCGAGATACGCCAGCGACGCTTCGATGGCGACCACGGCGAGTACGGACATCGTTCCGCACACTTCGTCGAGACCGGCGTGCCCTGAAAGATCGCGCGCCATCGTGCGCAGAAGCACGCGCTGGCGCAGCTTCCGCAGTCCGGAATGCAGGAAGGCTTCGTCCCCGTCGCCGCGCTCGCGCAGGAAGCTTTGCATGGCGTCGCGCGTCCAGCCGGAATCCCGCGCCCGCTCCAGCTCTTCGCGCAGATCCGGCGTTGCCGCGACGAGCTGCCGGGCGTAGCGGGAGTATTCGAGCGGGTCCATGCGTCCTGGCTATTGTAGTGGCGCGCGCCCGCAAGTAGTGGCGCCCGGACGCGTTTGGCTGCATGCCCCGGCGGGGGAGGGTAAGATTCGCCAGATGAACGCTCCTTCGGACATCAAGTCCTACGTGCTCGAGATCGGCATGCGCGCCCGCATTGCTGCGCGCGAGGTCGCGCGCGCGGACACGGCAGCCAAGAACCGCGCGCTTGTCGCTGCCGCTAAGGCCATGAGGCGCGACGCGAAGAAGCTTCTCGCAGCGAATGCGGAAGACCTGCAGGCCGCGCGCGTTGCCGGCAAGGCCCCGGCCTTCATCGACCGCCTCACCTTGACCGGCAAAAGCATCGAAGCCATGGCCGAGGGCGTGGAGCAGGTCGCGAAGCTTCCCGACCCGGTCGGCGAGGTCAGCGAATTGCGTGAACAGCCTTCGGGCATCAAGGTGGGAAGGATGCGCGTCCCGCTCGGCGTGATCGGGATCATCTATGAATCGCGCCCCAACGTGACCGCCGACGCCGCGGCGCTGTGCCTGAAGGCGGGCAACGCCTGCATCCTGCGGGGCGGTTCGGAGTCGGTGCGCTCGAACATCGCGATCGCCGCCTGCGTGCACGAAGGCTTGCGCACGGCGGGTCTCCCCGAGGACGCGGTCCAGGTGATCGCGACCGCGGACCGCGCCGCGGTCGGCCAGCTGCTCTCGATGAACGAGTACGTGGACATCATCGTGCCGCGCGGCGGCAAGGACCTGATCGAGCGGGTGATGCGCGAATCGCGCATCCCGATGATCAAGCACCTGGACGGCGTGTGCCACGTCTACATCGACGAGCGCGCCGATATCGAAAAGGCGATCCGCATCGCCGACAACGCCAAGACGCAGCGTTACGCCGTCTGCAATGCGATGGAGACGCTGCTCGTCAACGAAGCGATTGCGCCCAGGGTGCTGCCGAAGCTCGCCAAGGTCTACCTCGAAAAAGGCGTGGAGCTGCGCGGTGACGAGGCCGCGCGCAAGCTCGTTCCCGCGATGAAACCCGCGACCGAGGAAGACTGGTACGCCGAGTACCTCGCGCCCATTCTCGCGGTGCGGGTGGTAAAGGATCTGGATGCGGCGATCGCCCACATCGGCAAATACGGCTCGCAGCACACCGACGCCATCGTCACCGAGGACGAGGCACATGCGAAGCGTTTTCTGCGCGAAGTCGATTCGAGCTCGGTGCTGGTGAACGCCTCGACGCGCTTCGCCGACGGCTTCGAATACGGCCTGGGCGCCGAGATCGGCATCTCCACCGACAAGCTGCACGCGCGCGGTCCGGTGGGCCTGGAAGGCCTCACGTCGCAGAAATACGTGGTCTTCGGCAGCGGCCAGGTTCGCAGCTGAGGCCACTCTGAAGAACTTCCCGATCGCCGCCCTGTCTGGTTCCACGAAATCGTGCTTGAGCGCGGAGCGCCAATGAGCGCTCCCATCGGCATCATGGGCGGAACCTTCGACCCGGTGCACTTCGGGCACCTGCGCCTCGCCCAGGAAGCCTCCGAAATCCTGGGCCTGGAGCTGGTGCGCTGGGTCCCCGCCGGCCAGCCCTGGCATCGCGTCGCGCCCATGGCAGGTGCGGCGCACCGCCTCGAAATGACGCGACTCGCCATCGAAAGAAATCCCTTGTTCGAGCTGGACGACGCGGAGACCCGCACGACGGCGCCCAGCTATACCGTCGAGACGCTAGAGCGGCTGCGCGGTGAGCTCGGACCGAAGCGCTCGATCGTGCTCCTGCTCGGCACCGACGCCTTTCGCAGCCTCACCGCGTGGCTGCGCTGGCGCGACCTGTTCGATCTCGCGCACATTTTCGTCGCGCAGCGTCCCGGGCACTCGCTCACCCCGGGCGGAATGCCCGCCGCGCTCGCCGCCGAATGGCGCAAGCGCGCCGGCACGCCCGACGCCCTGCGCGAGCGGCCGGGGGGAAGCGTCGCCACCTATGGCACCACGGCGCTCGACATCTCCGCGAGCGCCATCCGCGCGCACTTCGCCCAGGCGCGCAGCCCACGCTATCTGCTGCCCTCCGCCGTCCTCGACTACATCGAGGCCCACGGACTGTACGCCAAGGAGAACGGCGCCTCCTGATGATCGACGTTCGCAAGCTCCAGAAGGCGGCCCTCGCCGCGCTCGATGAAATCAAGGCGCGCGAGGTCGAAGTCTTCGACGTGACCCACCTCACCTCGATGTTCGACCGCGTGATCATCGCGAGCGCGGACTCCGCCCGCCAGCTGAAGTCGCTCGCGAGCCACGTCCAGGAGAAAACAAGATCGGCGGGCGGCCGGGTGTACGGCGTGGAGGGCGAGGACGGCGGCGACTGGGTGCTGATCGACCTGGGCGACATCGTGGTGCATATCATGCAGCCGGCGATACGCTCGCACTACAATCTCGAGGAGCTGTGGGATCAGCCCAAGCCCCGCAAGGCGCGCGCCCGGCGGAAGGCGGCTCCGGCGCGCGGCAAATGAAATCGTTCGTGCTTGCCCGCCGCTAGGCAGGTTCGTGAAGCTCCTGATTATTGCGGTAGGAACGAAAATGCCCGGCTGGGTCGACGAAGCCTTCCACGACTACGCGAAGCGCATGCCCCGCGACATGAAGATCGAGCTGATCGAAGTCCGTCCCGAGCCGCGTACGAGCGGCAAATCGACGCTACAGCTGCTCGAAGCGGAAGCCGGGCGCATCGCGCGCGCGCTGCCTCGCGAAGCGTCCCGCGTCGCGCTAGACGAGCGCGGGCGTGAATTCACGACCGCCGAGCTTGCGCGCTGGCTGGCCGCGCGGCGCCAGGACGGGCGCGATATCGCTTTTGTCATCGGCGGCGCGGATGGTCTCGCGCCCGAGGTGAAGAGCGGCGCCGGTCCGCTCATGCGGGTTTCTGCCATGACGCTGCCGCACGGGCTCGCGCGCGTGCTGCTTGCCGAACAGCTCTACCGCGCGAGCTCCATCCTCAACCGCCACCCTTACCATCGCGAATGATCAAGAACCCTGCGAAGACCCGGATCTACCTCGCCTCGCGAAGTCCGCGGCGGCGCGAACTGCTGAAGCAAATCGGCGTTTCGTTCGAAGTGCTGGTGCTGCGCGAGAACCCGACGCGCGGTTCCGACGTCGACGAGTCGCAGTTGCCGGGCGAGTTGCCCGCCGATTACGTCCGGCGCGTTTGCCGCACCAAGGTGGAGGCCGGCTGGGACAGGATCGTGCAGCGCCGGCTGCGCAGGTTCCCGGTGCTCTCCGCCGATACGGTGGTGTGCATCGAGGGGAAGATCCTCGGCAAGCCCGCCGATCCCGCCGACGCGACGCGCATGCTGCGGCTGCTCTCCGGGCGCGAGCACCTCGTGCTCACCGCGGTCGCGCTCAAGCTCGAGGATCGCACCGAGCTCGTCACGAGCGAGAGCCGGGTGCGCTTCTGCGAGCTCGAGGAACCCGAGATCGAAGCCTACGTCGAGAGCGGCGAGCCGACCGACAAGGCGGGCGCCTATGCGATCCAGGGGCGCGCCGCGGCCTTCGTCACCGAACTGCACGGCAGCTACACCGGCATCATGGGACTGCCGCTGTACGAGACTACGCAGCTGATCGCGAAATTCGAGAGCCGATGACCGAGGATATCCACGGGGGCGATCATGAACTCACTCCAGGCGGGAAAACCGGCGCTGGCGCCGGTCGGGCTTTGAAGCAGGCTGCGCGAGATTGACGCGCAGCCGGTCCTTTGATGATGGAAGATATCCTGATCAACTGCACGCCGCAGGAAACCCGCGTTGCCGTGATGCAGGCGGGCGTTCCCCAGGAGTTGCACGTCGAGCGCTCGGCGAGCCGAGGCCTGGTGGGCAATATCTACGTAGGGCGCGTGGCGCGCGTGCTGCCCGGCATGCAGTCGGCGTTTATCGAAATCGGCCTGGAGCGAGCCGCGTTCCTTCACGTCGCCGACATCTGGGAGGAGCGTCAAAATACGCAAGCAAGGAGCGACGCGCCGGCCAAACCGATCGAGCGCATCCTCTCGGAAGGCCAGTCGCGGCTCGTTCAGGTCATCAAAGACCCCATCGGCACCAAGGGGGCGCGCCTTTCGACCCAGATCTCGATCGCAGGACGGATGGTCGTCTATCTCCCGCAAGACCCTCACATCGGCATCTCGCAGCGGATCGAGGACGAGACCGAGCGGCAGCTCCTGCGCGACAAGCTCCAGCATCTGCTGCCCGTCGACGAGACCGGGGGATTCATTATTCGCACCGTGGCGGAAACCGCCACCGATGCGGAGCTGCGCGGTGACATCGAGTACCTGAGAAAGCTCTGGTACGGCATCCGCGGCCGCGCTTTCACCTCGCCCGCGCCGACGCTGCTCTATCAGGATCTGTCGCTCGCGCAGCGGGTGCTGCGCGACATGGCGGGCGAAAGCACGGGGCGTATCGTCATCGACTCGCGCGAGAATTTCCAGAAGCTCCAGGGGTTCGCCGCCGAGTACACGCCCAAGGTGCTCGCGAAACTGGAGCACTACATCGGCGAGCGGCCGCTGTTCGATCTTCACAATGTCGAGGACGAGATCGAGCGCGCGCTCGCGCGCCGGGTTGAATTGAAGAGCGGCGGCTACCTCATCCTCGACCAGACCGAGGCGATGACCACGGTCGACGTCAACACCGGCGGCTACGTCGGCAACCGCAATTTTGACGACACGATCTTCAAGACCAATCTCGAGGCCGCGCAGGTGATCGCGCGCCAGCTGCGCCTCCGAAATCTCGGCGGCATCATCATCATCGACTTCATCGATATGGAAAATACGGAGCATCGCGCCGCGGTACTCGCAGAGCTGAACAAGGCGCTCGCGCGCGACCGGACCCGGATCACGGTGAACGGATTCACGGGACTGGGGCTGGTCGAGATGACCCGCAAGCGCACGCGGGAATCGCTCGAGCACGTCCTGTGCGAGCCCTGCACGACCTGCGGCGGGCGCGGCGTGGTCAAGACCGCGCAGACGGTCTGCTACGAAGTCCTGCGCGAGATCCTGCGCGAGTCGCGCCAGTTCAGCGCGCGCGAGTTCCGTATCCTCGCTTCCCAGTCGGTGATCGACCTGTTCCTCGACGAAGAGTCGCAGTCTCTGGCGATGCTCGGGGACTTCATAGCCAAGCCCGTTTCGATGCAGGTCGAGACGAGCTACGGCCAGGAGCAGTTCGATATCATTCTGATGTGAACATGGAAAAGGAAAACCTCTCCGCCAGGGAAAAAGCGCTCGTTGTGGCGGCGCGCCGCGAGGCCGAGGCGCGCAAGACGGGCGTTACGACCGCTGAGCCGCACCCGCCTTTTCGCGCAGGGCAACAGCGGGATGCCCCGGAGAGGCTCAAGCCGAGTCCGGCGGAGCGGCTCGCGCAGCTCATGGCCGAAGAGCGTGCCGAGACCGAGCGCAGGAAGAAGAAAATGCGGCGCTACGGGTTGATCATTTCAGGCACCATCCTGGGGGTTTTCATGCTCTGGTTGATGCGCGCGTTTTCGCGCCGCCGCTGATCTCCCGAGGGGACTAGCCACGATGGAATGAACATCGGAGAATATCTGTTTACTGCTATCTGTTTACAACGGCGTTTTCCCAAACCCCAGCACCATAACAAGGAGGAAGAATGAACGACCGCGCCAAGTTCGACGATCCCCACCTCGAAAGCCTACTGCCGAAGATTCCGTTCTCGCGGCGCGGGTTCATCGCGTCCAGCCTTGCTTCGGGCTTCGCGCTCGCCGCCGGGCCGGTATGCGCGCAGACCATGATCGTCACGCCCACGGACGGGCTGGAAGTCGGGTCGGCGCAGATTCCGGTCTCGGGCGGCAACCTGCCCGTGTATTTCGCCGCGCCGAAGAAGGCGGGCAAGTACGCCACGGTGATCGTCATCCCCGAAGTGTTCGGCATGCACGAGCACATCAAGGACGTGGCGCGTCGCATGGCGAAGGCGGGCTACTACGCGATCACGCTCGATCCCTTCTTCCGCATCGGTGACCTCTCGAAGATCCCCGACCAGAAGGAAGTGGTCGGCAAGGCGAACACGCTCGCCGACGAGCAGATGCTCGCGGACCTGGACGCGCTCGTCGCCTGGGTCGATCAGCAGCCCAAGGCCAACGCCAAGAAGCTCGGCATCACCGGTTTTTGCCGCGGCGGGCGCACCGTCTGGATGTATGCGGCGCACAGCAAGCGCATCAAGGCGGGCGTGTCCTGGTACGGCGGCCTGAATCCCAACCCGCCGGCCCAGCCGCTCACGCCGATCGACGTCGCCGACAAGCTGAACGCTCCGGTGCTGGGCCTGTACGGCGGCGCCGACGCGGGCATCCCCTTGGATGCCGTCGAACGCATGCGCGCCGCGCTGGTCGCTTTCGGCAAGGACAAGCAGTCGATGATCCACGTCTACGACGGCATGCCGCACGCCTTCAACGCCGACTACCGGCCGAGCTACCGCAAGGAAGCCGCCGATGACGGCTGGAAGCGCATGCTTGCGTGGTTCAAGAAGAATGGTGTGGCCTGATCCTTCGCACTTCTAAACAAAAAGGGCGCCTTCGAGCGCCCTTTTCTCTTGCTACGTACGCGGACTCTAGTCTGCATACTGCCCGGCCTTCTTTATGATCGGCGCCCACTTCGCAATTTCCGATTCCAGGAATTTATGCAGAGCTTCAGGCCTCGCACGATCGGCGCTTACAGGCTCGGCGCCGAGCTTGGCGAGGTTCGCCTTGAAATCCGGATCCTTGATCGATTCCTGGAGCGCAGCGACCAGCCGATCCACCACGGGCTTCGGCGTGCCTTTTGGAACGTACAGGCCGTGCCAGACCACGACGTCGAAATCCTTGATGCCTTGCTCGGCGAGCGTGGGTATATCCGGCAACGAGGGTACGCGTTTCTTGCTCGTGACTCCGTACACCTTCACCTTGCCGCCCAGGATCTGGCCGGTGGTGTTGGTGGTCTGGTCGCACATGAAGTCGATCTGGCCGCCCAGCAAATCGTTCATCGCCGGCCCCGTGCCCTTGTAGGGAACGGTGGTGAAGTCGGTCTGGATCGCGGTCATGAACAGGAGACCGCACAGGTGCGATGCGGCGCCCAGGCCGGCGTTGGCGTAGGTGACCTTGTCCTTGTTCGCCTTGATGTACGTCAGGAATTCCTGGAGGTTGGCGGCCGGGAAGTTGCCGCGCGCGATCAGGGTCATCGGCACGTCGGCCACTTCACCGATGTACTCGAAGTCCTTGAGCGGGTCGAAACTGAGCGTCCGGTACAACGAAGGCGCGGTAGACATGCCGATGTGATGCAGCAGCACCGTGTAGCCGTCGGGCGCCGCTTTTGCCGCGCGAGCGACGGCGATGGTGCCGCCCGCACCGACGACGTTCTCCACGATCACCTGTTGCTTGAGCGGCTTGCCCATCGCCTGCGCGAGGTTGCGCCCGAGCGTGTCGGTCGGCCCTCCCGCGGCAAACGGTATGTACAGGTAAATCGGCTTGGTCGGGTAGTTTTGCGCGTTGGCAGCCGTCACCGCAGCGGCCGTCAGCGCCAGAGATCCCAGCAGTTTTTGAATTTTTGACATGTGAATTGCTCCTCTGTGAATTGCTTTCCCTTTTTAACGTTTTCGTGGTGCCTTCTTATTCGATCATGCCCAGCCGGCCGCTGTGCGAGCCCATATACCACAAGCGGCCTTGCGCATCGACGATGGCTTTGCGGATGCCGACGTTTCTCGAGGGCAGCGGGAATACCAGGAATTGTTCGGTTTTCGGATCGAGCATCGCCACGGTGTCTTTCCGGATCTCACTCGCGAACACGCGCCCGGAGCCGTCGACGGTCACCGCGTACGGTCCGCCGTTCTCGCCTGCCGGCATCTCGTATTCCTTGACGACCTTGGCCGTCGCCGGATCGATGTGCGCGAGCTTCCCGATGCCGTAGAGCGTCACCCAGAGCGTGCCGTCGGGGGCGGCGGCGACGCGCCGCGGCTGGGACCCCGGGCCCATGTACAGCTCCGAGATCTTTCCCGTCTTCGAATCGATGATCCCCATCTTGTCCGCGCCCATGCGGCACACCCAGACGTTGCCGCGTTTGTCGAGCGTGAGGCCATAAGGCCCGCCCGACATCTTGTATTCGGTGATTTTTCCGCTCGCCCTGTCGAGCCTGCCGACGGAGCCGGACTGGTTGGTAAACCAGATTGCGCCCGCGTCGTCTATCACCAGCGTATGCGGACTGCCTCCGGAAGGGGTCTTGTGCTCGATGACTTTCCCGCTCACCGTATCGAGCTCGCCGATGGTGCCGTTGCCGTTCCCGCTGTACCAGACCTTGCCGGCCTTGTCGACGAGGAGGCCGTGCGGGTGCGCGCCCGGCGGGAGATCCCATTCGTTGAATTTCTGCGTCTTCACGTCGAAGCGCGCAATCCGGTCGGCGAACATCACCGTGATGTAGATGTTTCCGTCGGGTCCCGGCGCCGGATCGCGGGCGAACTTCGGAGTCGGCACCGGCCACTCGGTGATCTTGCCGGCGAGCGGATTCGTTCCGGGAACGACGCCGTAGTTCGAGCCGCCGGCGAAAACACCGACGCTGCAAAGAAATAGCGGGATCGCAAGGAGGGGGGTCGAGCTTCGCATCGCAACCTCTGCGCGCAAGCGAACGGAATCGGTGTGGCGCGCCCGGCGCGAATCGAACGCGCGACCTATGGCTTCGGAGGCCATCACTCTATCCCCTGAGCTACGGGCGCGGGGAAGAAAAATTATACACTGCCCGATGCGGCGGCCGGCCCCGGCCGGGTGGCGGATGACAAATGGTCCTCGATGACGCGCATGGCCTCCTCGACTGAGGAGGTAATGCGCAGCGTGCGCTCGACGCTAGGCCGCAGCACGCCGTACGCGCGGAAGCGCTCGATCATCGTCATGAAGGGCTGCCAGAAACCATCAGTCGCGCACAGGATCACGGGCTTGTCCTGCAGGCCGAGGTCGTTCATCGTGAGCATTTCCAGCAGCTCGTCCAGCGTCCCGATGCCGCCGGGCAGGGCGACGAAGAGATCGGCTGAGTCGGTCATCAACTGTTTGCGCTCGGCGAGTGTCTCCACGATTTTCAGCGTACCGAGGTCGGCCGCGGCGTGCTCCGGGCGCATGAGATGGCGCGGCATGATGCCGAGCACTTCGCCGCCCGCCGCGGCGGCCGCGCGCGCGGCGATTCCCATCAATCCCCGGCCGCTTCCGCCATAGACCAGGCGAAAGCCCCGCGCCGCGCATGCCGCGCCGAATTCCGCGGCGAGCTCGCGCGCCGCCGCCGGCAGATTCTCGATCGCCGAGCAGAAAAGGCAGACCGAATGCCTGGCCATGCTAGACCCGTATCACCGCGTCCAGGCCGATATCCACGGCGGGCGCGGATTGCGTGATGCGGCCGACCGAAATGAAATCGACGCCGGTCTCCGCGATGGCGCGGATCGTTTCCAGCCGCACTCCGCCCGAGGCCTCGAGCGGCACGCGGCCGCCGGAGAGCGCGACCGCCTTGCGCAGCTCATCGGGACTCATGTTGTCGAGCAGGATCATGTCGGCGCCGGCCTGGAGCGCTTCCTTTACCTGTTCGAGGGTGTCGCATTCGACCTCGATCTTCGTCAGCACGGGAACGCCGGAGCGCGCGCGCTGAACAGCAACGGCGATCGAGCCGCAGACGCTGATGTGGTTGTCCTTGATCAGCACGCCGTCGTCCAGGCGCAGGCGGTGGTTGCGCGCGCCACCCATCTGCGCGGCGTGCTTCTCCAGCGCGCGCAGGCCCGGCGTCGTCTTGCGCGTGTCGATCAGCACCGCGCGCGTGCCCGCGATGCGTTCGACGTACTGCGCCGTGAGCGTCGCGACTCCGGAGAGGTGCTGAAGAAAATTCAGGGCGGTGCGCTCGACGGCGAGCAGCCCGCGCGCCGGACCTTCCACCCGTCCCATCGCGGCGCCTGCCTTGACGCGCTCGCCGTCCTTGACCCGCAGATCGATGCGGCACTCCGGCACGCGGCGGCGGAACACCCGCGCAGCGACGCCAACTCCGGCCACGACCAGATCCTGGCGCGCGTTGAGAGCGAGCTCGGCGCGCGCCTCCTCGGGGATCACCAGCTCCGAGGTGAGGTCGCAAAACCCGATGTCCTCGGCGAGCGCCGAGTCGATCAGTTCTTCGAGGAGGAGGGGATCGATCATGGGAAGGCGGTACGGTCGCAGAGCCGCGAGGTCTCCGGTCGGCCATGGATTATCGGCCTTCGAGAAAACGGCGGCAAGCTTGTCGCCATCTGACGGCGGCCGACTGAGGTTATATAATGCGCGCTCTTCTACGCCGCCCGAGGCTCCGGAAATGAGCGGAAACGCGCACGAATCCCTGATCAAGACTCCCAAGCAGCTCGTCACCGTCCTGGTGCTGTCGTTCGTCGTTCCGATCATCATCATCGTGATGCTCGCAAAACTCGCCTCGAGCGGACGGGTCTACGACAAGGACAGCCCGGCGATGTCGCTGGAGGAAGTCGGGAAGCGCATCAAGCCGGTCGCCGAAAGCAATATGCGCATCGCGGGACCGGGGAGCAAAGTCCTCAAGACCGGGGAAGAGATATACAAGTCCGTCTGCACGGCCTGCCACGCGACCGGGGTGGCCAAGGCGCCGAAATTCGGCGATCGGCGCGATTGGGCGCGGCGCCTGGCCGAGGGCCAGAAAAAGCTCGTCCAGGTGGCGCTGAAAGGCCAGGGCGCGATGCCTCCGCGCGGCGGCGCATCGGACCTCTCCGACGTCGAGGTGGAGCGCGCGGTGGTGTTCATGGCGAACGCGGCCGGCGCGAAATTCAAGGAACCGGCGATCGAAGCACCGGGCGCTGCGGGCAAGGCGCAAAGCACGGCGAGCAACGTGCAGGGCGCGGCAGGCAAAGCGGACGGTAAGAAAATCTACGATGCCACCTGCATCGCGTGCCATGGCGCCGGTGTCGCGAACGCGCCGAAGTTCGGCGACAAGGCGGCGTGGAGCATGCACCTCATGCACGGCACCGAGCATCTGTACGAGAATGCGCTCAAGGGCCTCGGCGCGATGCCGCCCAGAGGCGGCAACCTCACCCTGTCCGATGCAGAGGTGAAGGCAGCGGTAGATTACATGGTCGCCGCGGTCAAATGAGCCCGCGCGCCTAGCCGAATAAAACCGGGGACAGACCACGTTTTTCTGAATCCCACTTCGCTCGTTTCACTCCCACGGCATATAAACGTGGTCTGTCCCCGGTTTTAATTGGAGCAATCTGCCGTGATCGATCATCTCGACCACATCGTCCTCACCACGGCCCGCACCGAGCAATGCATCGACTTCTACACGCGGGTGCTCGGCATGAAGTTCGAGCGCTTCGGCGAAGGCCGGATGGCGCTCAAGTTCGGCAGGCAGAAAATCAATCTCCACGAAAAGGGAAAGGAGTTCGAGCCCAGGGCGACGCTTGCCGCGCCGGGCACGCTCGACATCTGCTTCATCGCGGCGGTGCCGCTCGAGGACGTGATCGCGCGCCTCGCCGCGTGCAAGCTGTCTATCATAGAGGGGCCGGTGATGAAAGCCGGCGCGCAGGGGCCGATCCGTTCGGTGTACGTACGCGATCCGGACGGCAACCTGGTCGAGATTTCGGAGCAGGCCGCCTGAGCCTGCGTTTCAAACGGGAGAAACGGCACCACATAGGAGGGACATCATGAGACTTACGCAACTGGCAGTCGCGGCAATGGCTCTCGCACTGGTCAGCGGAGCGCAGGCGCAGCAGCCCATCATCCTCAAGTTCAGTCACGTCGTGACCGACGATACGCCCAAGGGCAAGGGTGCGATCAAGTTCAAGGAACTGGCCGAAGCCAAGACCAAGGGCCGCGTGAAGGTCGAGATCTATCCCAACAGCCAGCTCTACAAGGACCGCGAGGAACTCGAGGCGCTGCAACTGGGCGCGGTGCAGATGCTCGCGCCCTCGGTGTCGAAGTTCGGGCCGCTGGGCGTGCGCAAGTTCGAGGTGTTCGATCTGCCCTACATGTTCCCCGACGAAGGCTCGCTCGAAAGGGTTGTGAAAGGCCCGGTCGGCACAGAGCTCTTCAAGCTGCTCGAGCCCAAGGGCATCACCGGCCTCGCCTACTGGTTCAACGGCTTCAAGGAATTCACCGCCAACAAGCCGCTCAAGAAGCTCGACGACTTCAAGGGCATGAAGATCCGCATCCAGTCCTCCAAGATTCTCGAGGGCGAGATCAAGGCCTTCGGCGCGATTCCGCAGGTGATGGCTTTCTCGGAGGTGTACACCGCGCTACAACAAGGTGTCGTGGACGGCGAAGAAAATACGCCGTCCAACAAGTACACGCAGAAGATGCACGAAGTGCAGAAGTACATGACGATGTCCGACCACGGCGTGGTCATGTATGCGGTGGTCGTCAACAAGAAATTCTGGGACGGCCTGCCGGCCGATATCCGCAAGAGCCTCTCCGAAGCGATGGCGGAGTCGACCCAGTACGTCTGGGAGATCGCCAAGAAGGAAAACGACGACGCGATCGCGAAAATCAAGGCGGCCAGGACTACGGAAGTCTACGTGCTGCCGCCCGCGGAAAAGGCGGTGTGGCGCAAGGCGATGCTGCCGCTCTACCAGGAGTACGAGGGCGTCGTCGGCAAGGACACGCTGCAGGCCATAGAAAAAACAGTCGCGCAATCGTCGGCGAAAAAATAGCCGGCTGACACGGCAGCCGGCTGTCGCGGAGCGTCCTCATGCGCACGTTCAACCGCGTCCTCGATCATCTCGAGGAATGGCTCGTCGCGAGCTTCATGGCGCTCGCGACGGGCGTGATTTTCATTTCGGTGGTGTATCGCTACTCCGCCGACATTCCCTGGATCTGGAATTACACGCAGCACATCAATCTGACCTGGGCGCAGGAGCTGTGCATTTACCTCTTCATCTGGATGGCGAAGTTCGGCGCGGCCTACGGCGTGCGCACCGGCATTCACGTCGGTGTTGACGTTCTGGTGCGGCTGCTCGCGCCGCCCAAGCGCCGCTTCTGGGTCACCTTCGATCTCCTCGCGGGCGCGTTTTTCACCGGCGCGATCGCCGTTCTCGGCGGAATGTTCGTCTCGCGCATGGTCGGCACCGGGCAGGTTTCGCCCGATCTCGAGCTGCCGATGTGGATCGTCTATCTCGCGGTGCCGCTCGGCTCCTCCCTCATGTGCTACCGCTTCCTGCAGGTCGCATGGCGCTTCCGCCGCACCGGCGAGCTGCCCTCGCACAGCCAGGCGCAGGTCGAGGGTCTGGCCACGGAGGCGCGGCCGTGAACGGCTGGATCATTTTCATCCTGCTGATCCTGCTCATGCTGACCGGCATGCCGATCTCGATCGCACTCGGCCTCACGGTGCTCACCTTTCTTTTCTTCATGACCGATCTGCCCGCGGAACTGGTCTCGCAGCGGCTCTTCACCGGCCTGGACCAGTTCGCGATCATGGCGATCCCATTTTTCATCCTCGCCGGAACCTTTCTCACTCACGGCGGCGTGGCGCGGCGCATGATCCGCTTCGCCACCGCGCTGGTCGGCCACCTGCACGGGGGCTTGGCCATGGCGGGCGTGTTCGCCTGCGCGCTGTTCGCCGCGGTATCGGGTTCGAGCCCCGCCACGGTGGTGGCGATCGGCACCATTCTCATTCCGGCGATGGAAAAGCAGGGTTATCCGCGCAAGTTCGGCGTGGGCGCGATCGGCACCGCAGGCGCGCTCGGAATCCTGATTCCGCCTTCGATCGTGATGGTGATCTACTCCGTGTCCACCAACACCAGCGTCGGAAAGCTCTTCATCGCCGGCATCGTGCCGGGCATCCTGCTCGCCGCGCTCCTGATGGGGATCACCTGGGTCATCGCCCGGCGCCGCGACTATCCGCGCATGCAGCGCGCCAGCTTGAAGGAGATCTGGGCGGCGTTCTGGGACGCGATCTGGGGCCTCTTGCTGATCGTGGTGGTGATCGGCGGCATCTACGGCGGCGTGTTCACGCCGACCGAGGCCGCGGCGGTGAGCGCGGTATACGCCTTTTTCATCGCCGTGTTCGTCTACAAGGACCTCAAGCTCTCCGAGGTGCCCAAAGTCCTGCTGGCTTCGGCCAACATGAGCGCGATGCTCTTGTACATCATCACCAACGCGATCCTGTTCTCGTTCCTGCTCACCTCGGAAAACATTCCGCAGGCGATGGCGCAGTGGATCATCGACGAGCACCTGTCCACCTGGATGTTCCTGCTCGGGGTCAATATCCTGCTCCTGATCGCGGGCAACTTCATGGAACCCTCCTCGATCGTGCTCCTGCTCGCGCCCATCCTCTTTCCGGTGGCGATGAAGCTCGGCGTCGACCCCATCCACTTCGGCATCGTCATGACCATCAACATGGAGGTCGGCCTGATCCATCCGCCGGTGGGCCTCAATCTCTACGTCGCGAGCGGCATCGCCAAGATGGGGCTCACCGAGACGACCGTCGCGTTCGCGCCGTGGATCGTCGTGATGGTGTTGTACCTGCTGCTGGTCACCTACGTGCCCCAGATTGCGACCTGGCTGCCCGATACCATATACAAGGTCCCGGGTTAGTCGGGCGCGCGCCTGACGCGCAGCACGGCTTGCGTTAAGCTTCGTCAGATGAAAATCGCCTTCATCGCCGACCCGCTGCCCTCGTTCAAGATTTACAAGGACTCGACCTACGCGATGATGGTCGGGGCGGCCAAGCGCGGGCACGAGCTCCACTTCATGCTCCAGGAAAGCCTGATGTGGAAAGGCGGCCGCGTCCTCGGCGAAAGTTGCCGCCTGACGATCACCGGCAAGAAGGATTCCTGGTACGAGACGGCGGCGGCGAAAGAAACGCCGCTCGCGGAATTCGACGCGGTGCTGATGCGCAAGGATCCGCCTTTCGACACGGAGTATGTCGCCAGCACCTGGCTCCTGGAGCTCGCGCAGCGCGACGGTGCGAAAGTATTCAACGATCCCCGTGCGATCCGCGATCACAACGAAAAACTCGCCATCGCAAAATACCCCCAGTTCGCCGCGCCGACCCTGGTGACACGCCTGGCTTCGCAGCTCGGGGAATTCATCGACGTCCAGCGCGACACGGTGCTGAAACCGCT
The DNA here is from genome assembly GCA_035317085.1 of Burkholderiales bacterium. Classification (GTDB taxonomy): domain Bacteria; phylum Pseudomonadota; class Gammaproteobacteria; order Burkholderiales; family SG8-39; genus VBDM01. The sequence continues at coordinate 1,471 of DATHHS010000216.1, read as the reverse complement.
CGACGGCATGGGCGGGCAATCGGTGTTCCGCGTCGCCGCGGCCGATCCCAACCGCAACGTCATTGTCGAGACGCTTACCCGCGACGGGCAGAAATCGGTCATGGCGCAGCGCTATATCCCGGAGATCCGCGACGGCGACAAGCGCATCCTGCTGATCGCCGGGAAACCCGTGCCGCATTGTCTTGCGCGCATTCCCAAGGCAGGGGAAACGCGCGGCAATCTCGCTGCGGGTGGCACCGGCGTCGCCAAGCCTCTTTCCAAACGCGACCTTGAGATCGCCAACGCGCTCGGGCCGGAGCTCGCGCGCCAGGGCCTGCTGCTGGTGGGCCTGGACGTGATCGGCGATTACCTGACCGAAATCAACGTCACCAGCCCCACCTGCTTCCAGGAAATCACCCAGCAATCCGGCTTCGACGTCGCCGGGATGTTTCTCGATGCGCTGGAGTCCGCGGCTCGCTGAAAAGGACTTTCATGGTTGGAATCCTGATCATTTCGCACGGCGCATTCGGCGAGGCCCTCATCCACGGTGCCAGCCATGTGCTGGGCAAGCGTCCGCTGCAGGTGCGCCAGGTCGGCGTGACGATCCACGACGATCCCGACGCCATCTTTCCCCAGGCCGAAGATCTGGTGCGCCAGCTGGACAGCGGGCACGGCGTGCTGGTGCTCACCGATATCCTGGGAGCGACGCCTTCGAACATCGCCACGCGTTTGCTCCGGCGGGGCAAGGTCGAAGGCGTGTCCGGCGCGAGCCTCCCCATGCTGATCCGGGCGCTCACCTATCGCGAAGAGTCGCTCGCCACCGTGGTCGACAAGGCGGTCAGCGGTGGCTGCGAGGGGGTAGTTCACCTGAACACGGACGCCTGTAATGCCGCAAGCCGAAGCTGAGATCGTGAACAAGCTGGGACTGCACGCGCGGGCCGCGGCCAAGCTCACGCAGGTCGCGAGCGGTTTCGCCGCGGAGGTCTGGCTGTCGCGCAACGGGCGGCGCGTCAACGCGAAGAGCATCATGGGCGTCATGATGCTCGCCGCGGGCAAGGGCAGCCGCGTCGCGATCGAAGCAGACGGCGAGGACGCCGAAAGCGCGCTCGCTGCGGTGGTGCGGCTCATCGCCGAGCGCTTCGGGGAAGCGGAATGAGGCTCGCATGAAGCCGGGCGACAATTCCTCAGGCGTCGGAGCGAGCTTCACCCTGCACGGAGCCGGCGTCGCCGGCGGAATAGCGATCGGCCACGCGCACCTCGTCTCGAGCGCGCGCCTGGAAGTCGCCCACTACGACATTGCGCCTCAGGATATCGACGCCGAGCTCGGGCGTTTCGACGACGCCATCGCGCAGGTCCGCGGGGAGCTCGCTGCGGTACAGGCGAGCGTGCCCGCCGGAGCGCCGGCGGAGATCAAGTCGATTCTCAGCCTGCACGCCATGCTGCTCAACGACGCCAATCTGTCCGCGATTCCGCGCGATCTCATCCGCAATCG
>DATHHS010000215.1:0-12632 GCA_035317085.1 Burkholderiales bacterium | reverse complement strand
GCCGGCGCAGCTCGGGTTGAATCAGTAATCCGCACGACGCCGGCCGCAGCGGAAGGATCGGGGCGTGGCGAGAGTCCTGCGCGCGCCCTGGGCGCTGGTGCTCCCGGTGGCGCTCCTCGTTCTCTGGCACCTCACCGTAGAACATCGCTGGGTCGCCGAAGGCATCATCCCGTCCCCCGCGCAGGTGTTGCGCTCCTGGGAGGTGTGGATCTTCGGTGCGACCAAGGGAGGGCTGTCGCCTTACTCGGGTACCTGGCTCGATAACGTTCTCTACTCGTCCAAGAGAGTTCTGCAAGGCTTCGGCCTCGCGGCGCTGGTCGCGATTCCGCTCGGGCTGATGATCGGCTGGAGCGGTCTCACCCGGCGCCTCGTCGATCCGACGATCCAGCTCCTGCGCCCGGTGCCGATCACGGCGTGGCTGCCTTTCGCCATCGCGGTCTTCGGCATCTACGACGCGAGCGCCCTCTTTCTCATCGGCATGGGCGCGTTCTATCCCATCGTCGTAAACACAACCCACGGCGTACGCGACACCAATCTGCTGCTGCTGCGCGCCGCGCGCATGATGGGCGCGGGCCCCGGCACGGTGCTCGCGAAAGTGGTGTTCCCATCGGCGCTGCCTTCGATCTTCACCGGAATGCGGCTGGGGATCGGCGTCGCATGGACCGCGGTCATCGTCGCCGAAATGATCGCGGTGAAATCGGGCCTGGGCTACGTGCTGTGGGACGCCTACTACGTCGGGCGCATGGACATCTGCGTCGCGACCATGGTCTCGGTGGGCGCGCTCGGCTTCATCTCCGACCGCGTGATCGTGTACGCCTCGCGCATCCTGCTGCGCTGGCGGATCCTCGAGGCTGGCGCATGAACGGCGGGCAAGCGGCGGCGCTCGAGCTGCGCGGCGTCTGGAAGGAATTCGTCAAGGGGGATCGGCGCGTCGAAGCCGTGCAGGCAATCGACCTCGAAATCCGCCCGCACTCCTTCACCGCCATCCTCGGCCCGTCGGGCTGCGGCAAATCCACGCTCCTCAACATGGTGGCGGGATTCGACGCGCCGACGCGCGGAGAGATACGCGCGAACGGTGCGCCCGTGTCGTCGCCTTCGCCCAAGCGTGCCGTCGTCTTCCAGGAACCGGCGCTCTTTCCCTGGTATTCGGTCTATGAGAACGTCGTCTTCGGGCCGAAGACGCAGGGCCAGTCCGAGCAGACCTACCGTCCGCTCGCGGAGAAGATCATCGAACAGGTCGGCCTGAAGGGCTTCGCGTCGCACTACCCGGCGGAGCTCTCCGGCGGAATGAAGCAGCGCGTCGGCATCGCGCGCGTGCTCGTGATGCAACCCGAGCTGCTCCTCATGGACGAGCCCTTCGGGAGCCTGGACGCGCAGACGCGAACGCTCATGCAGGAACTCCTCCTCACGGTCTGGGAGCGGCATAAGCAGACGGTGCTCTTTATCACCCACGACATCGAGGAGGCGCTGCTCCTCGCCGATACCGTGTGCGTCATGACTGCGCGCCCCGGACGGATCAAAAAACGCATCGCGGTCGAGCTCGCGCGGCCGCGCACGATCGAAGCGACCACCTCCCCCGTGTTCAATGCCCTGAAGCGCGAAGTGCTCGCGCTGATCCGCGAGGAAAGCGTGCGCGCGGACGCGGAGACCGCGCTGGGGTAGTCCCCGCTGGTGCAGTGCGCCATGCCTTCATGCCGGCGGGCATGGCTTCACCTTGCGAGCCTTGTCGAGGAACGCGGTGATCTGCCCGGCTATCTCCTTGAATTCGTCGACCTTGCCGTAGGTGGCGACGAAGTTCGCGAGTAGAGCGCGGCCGTCGGACCGTTCCTGCTCGAGAAGCCGGCACTCACGCGCGGCTGCCTCACGCGCTTCCTGCTCGGCGAGCTGGCGGGCACGGGCTTCTGCCTCCGCCCTCTCCAGACGCTCGCGCTCTTCCTGGGCCTTGAGCGCGGCCGCGGCCGCGGCCTCAGCCTCCAGCCGGCGGCTCTCGGCGGCGAGCCGCTCCTCCTCGGCAGCCCGCGCCATCCGGGCGGCCTCTTCCCGGGCAAGCTGCTCGGCGCGCTCACGCTCGAGGCGCTCGCGCGCGGCGCGCTCCTCGGCCTCCTTCCGGGCCGTAGCCTGCCGCTCCTCTTCCGCGATCCTGGCGCGGCGCTCGGCCTCACTGACCTCACGGCACAACAGGTTGCCGCCGTCGGTGCTATCGATCTGTCTGGTGCAGTCCTGCGCGCTCACCTTGCGCGCCGGATCCATCGGCGGGTAGCCTCCATCCTGCGGATTGATACTGCAGCCAGCCGCGAGCACGAGGAAGAGGACGACGGTTATGTTCTTGTTCATGGCTCTCCTTTCAGGTTCGGTTGCACGCAGCGCCAGAACTGCGTGAATTGACTTCGAAGCGAAGGATACGCGAAGCGCGCGCGCTGCGACACAATCCCCACATCAGCAGACACCGAGCATCGGCGGCGGGAAAAACCCGAGCACAGCCTCGCACGCCTGGCCCGCCTCAAGGACCAGCGCGTCCGCGCCGCGCGCGGCGACGAGCTGGACGCCGAGCGGAAGCCCTTCCGAAGAAAGTCCCGCCGCAAGGCTCAGCGCCGGCATGCCGCCTGCGTTCGCGAGTGCCGTGAAATCGGCCTGGCTGGAAGGCGCGGGCGACGCGAATGCGAACGCCGTCTGCGGCGTGGTCGGCAACAGAAGCAGATCGACCGAAGCGAACAGCGCGTCCAGGCCTTGCCTCGCGTCGTGCAGCACCGCCCTCGCCTGCGCGATGCGCTCGGGCGCCTGCGCCGCGCCGTAAGCCAGCGCCTCCCGCAAGCTCTTCGAGATCCCGCTCGCCGGATCGGACAGGAGCCGCGCATGTACGCGGGCGCCTTCGGCTTCGGCGATAAGGAGTCCTGCGCGCCGCACGCGGCCAGGATCGATCCCGGCGAGATCGCAGTTGCCCACGACGTATCCCGAGGCTTTGAGCACCGCCGCCGCCCGGGCGACCGCGGCGGCAATTTCCGGCGCGACATCGAGCCCGGTAAGGACGCCGACCCGCGCGCGCAACGGGGAGCGCGAGCCGGCTGTGCCCGATCCCGCGTCGCGAATCGCCTCGAATACGACGGCGCAATCGCCGACCGAGCGCGCGAGCACGCCGATTTCGTCGAGCGAGACCGACAGCGGCATCAATCCCGCGGTCGGGATGCTGCCTCGCGTGGGCTTGAAGCCCGCACAGCCGCAATACGAGGCAGGGATGCGAACCGATCCGAGCGTATCGCTGCCCAGCGCCGCCGCGGCAAGTCCCGCCGCCACCGCCGCCGCCGATCCGCCGCTCGATCCCCCGGGCGTGAATTCGAGGCGGTGCGGATTGCGGCATCGGCCAAAGTGAGGATTGTCGTTGGTCGCGCCGAACGCGGCCTCGTCCATGCTGGTCTTGCCGAGAGGCACGGCGCCGGCAGCGCGCAATCGCTCAACGGCAACTGCATCGCGCTCCGGCATCGTTCCCCGCAATGCGACCATGCCCGCGCTCGTCGGGAGACCGGCGACATCGAGATTATCCTTCACCGCAAACGGAACGCCGGCCAGTGCCCCCAGCGGCGAGCCTTCGCGCCGGCGGCGGTCCAGCGACGCAGCGGCGTCGCGCGCCGCCGTGCCGGATACCGCAAGGAAGGCGCCCAGCTCGGAACCGTGGCGCGCGATGCGCTCGAGGTAGCAGTCGACGGCGTCGCGCGCGCTGACGCGACCCGCGCGCACTGACGCGGCCAGGCCCAAAACCCCGGCCCCGACGATGGCGTGGGCCTCTCCGCGCGGGTGACCGGCCCCGGTTTCGCTCACGTGCCGAGGTTGAGCACCACCCCGGAGAGGTGGCTCGCGCGCGGCGAAGCGAGAAACGCCACGGTCTGTGCCACCTCCCCGGGTTCGATGACGCGGCCGAAGGCGCCGTCGCGCAGCACGTCTTCCGTGCGCGACTCGTCGCCGTATTTGGTTTTCGCGACCGTTCTCAGGAGCGCAGTGATGCGGTCGGTGCGCGTCGCCGGCGGGTGCACGCCGACCACGCGCACGCCGAACTCCGGCGACTTCGACCCGAGGCCCTTGGTGAACGCCGCGAGCCCGGCATTGGCAAAGCCGCCGCAGATGTATTCCCAGGACGGCTTTTCCCCGGCCATGCCGATGACGTTCACGATCACGCCGCGGCTCCGTGCGCGCATGTGCGCCAGCATCTCGCGGGTCATGTTGATATAGCCGAAGACTTTCAGGTCCCAGGCATGGCGCCAGCGCGCCTCGTCGATCTGATCGATAGCGCCGCCCGGAATGTCGCCGGCATTGTTCACGAGGATGTCGGCGTCGGCGCACGCGGCGGCGACGCGCCTCACCGCCTCGCCATCGCGCAGATCCGCGGCGTGAATATGCACCGCGACGGAGTGCTCGGCGCGGATCGCCTCGCGCGCGGCCTCCAGCCGGGCCTGGTCGCGCGCCACGAGGTGCAGAGCGCAGCCTTCGGCCGCGAACGCAAGCGCGCAGGCGCGCCCGATGCCCTTGGAGCCGCCGGTGATGAGCGCCGTCTTGCCGTCGAGTCCGAGGTTCATCTTGCGGCGCCCGGCCCGAATCCGAGGATGCCGCCGGCAGCGGCGCGCGGGTCGCGCGCTTCCCAGCGGCCCGCTTCGACCGCAGCGAGAAAATCGGCGACCTCGCGATTGAAGGCGCCGGGTTCCTCCAGATTGATCGCGTGACCGGCGCGCGGCATCACCACGAGGCCGGACGCGGGGATAGCGCGCTTCATGAGCAATCCGGCCTCGAGGCAGGGTTCGTCCTCGTCTCCGGTCATGATCAAGGTGGGTACCGCTATCTTCTTCATCCCCTCGACGAGCTGGAAGAGCAGCGGGCGGCGCTTCTGCACCCCGCGCAGCGTGTTCGACGCGCCGCGCGGCGAGTGTTCGGCCAGTGCGGCGGCGAATTCGCGCCAGCCAAGCGGGTCCTTGTTCTGGTATTGCACGCGCGTCGGCCCGATCGCGTATTTCGCGGCCGCCGCCGCCCAATCGGCATCGAAGGCCTGCGCCGCGGCTTCGCACTCGGCGCGGAACTTCTCCTCTTCGCCGGGGCGCGCGCCGTAGCCGCAACCGGCGATCACGAGCGAGCGGGCCCGCTGAGGATGCGCAAGTCCTACATGCAGCGTCGCGAACCCGCCCATCGACAAGCCCACGATATGGGCGCGGGCTATCCCGAGATGATCGAGAACGGCAATGATGTCATCGCGCGCACGCGCCTGCGAATAGCGTTCCGCATCCGCGGGCACATCGGACGGGGGATAACCGCGGGCGTTGAACGCAATGCAGCGGTAGCGGCGCGAGAAGAACCGCATTTGCGGCTCCCAGCTGCGATGGTCGCCGGCAAACTCGTGGACGAAGACGACAGGCGCGCCGGCGCCGGCTTCCTCGTAGTAGAGCTTCACGCCATCATCGGCGGCGGCGTGGGGCATGGCGGTCTCCCTTGTCCAGCAGTCCTAAGCGATCCTTGCTTTGTAGTATAAGCGGACGTGCGGGCAAAAAACCTGAGCTCTGTCTTACGCGGCATTCTCGCTTTCGGCCTGATGTGCCCGACGCTCTGGCCGTCGAGCGCATCCTGCGCCGACGCCTATCCGAGCCGCCCTGTCCGAGTCATCGTGCCCTTCAGCACCGGCGGCCCCGATACCGTCGCAAGAGTGATGGCCCAGGCGCTGGCGGCGCAGACCGGGCAGCCTTTCGTCGTCGACAACCGTCCCGGCGCGAACGGCATCATCGGCGCGGAAGCCGTCGCGAGGTCCAGGCCCGACGGCTACACGATGCTGCTGACCTCGTCCTCCTTCGTCGTCAATCCCAGCATGTACACCAAGCTTCCCTACGACACGCTGAAGGATTTCGCGCCGGTGACGCAGATCGCCGCCGCGGGAGGACTCCTGCTCCTCGCGAGCCCGACGATTCCCGCGCAGTCGGTGAAGGATTTGATCGCCCTCGCCCGCAAGCCCGACAGCCGGCTGTCGTTCGGCTCGCCCGGCATAGGCAACACCAACCATCTCACCGGCGAACTGTTCAACGCGCGCGCCGGAATCAGGATGCTGCACGTTCCCTACAAAGGCGGCGGCCAGGCGATCAGCGCGCTGCTGGCCGGAGACGTCCAGGTCGCCTTTGCCAGCTCCGCCCTCTCGCTCCCGTATGTCAGGGCCGGCAGGCTGCGCGCGCTCGCCTACACCGGCCGCGCCCGTGCATCCTACCTGCCCGACGTGCCGACGATGATGGAAGCCGGCGTTCCCGATTTCGAAGTCGACAGCGGATGGCAGGGACTGTACGTGCCGGCGGATTGTCCGGCAGAAATCGTCGCGAAGTTGCAAGGCGATGTGCGGGTCGCCCTTGGCAACCCGCAGGTGCGGGAGCGGATCGCGGCTCTGGGTCTCGAGCCCGTCGGGAGCACGCCCGGCGAATTCAGACTGTTTGTCCAGGCCGAGATCAGGAAGTACGCGGAAATGGTGCGCGCTGCCGGGATCCAGCCTGAATAGGGCGAAGGCGCGGCCGCGAAGGCGATTTTCGGCGTCGCCCTACGACGATTATTGCGTGCGACACAGGCTTCGCTTAGCGTGCCTTGCCCAGCACCGCGGTCCGAATCGCGTCCTGGATGCCAATCTGCTCGGCAACGAATTTCGCCGCTTCGGCCGGCGTTCCCGCAGCAATCTCCACTCCGAAATCGGTGAAGAGTTGCCTGACCGACGCCGTGCCTTCGGCTTTGTTGATCGCCGCGTTGAGGCGCCCGATGATCCCCGGCGGCGTTCCGCCCGGCGCGAACATGAGAATGCCCGCGTTGAACACGAGATCGGGAAGCCCGGCTTCGGCCGTGGTCGGCACGTTCGGGAGCATCGCGACTCTCTCGCGGGAAAGGACGGCGAGACCCTTGAGCTTGCCGGCCTTGATCAGCGGCCCGACGGCGGGGGTGACGTGAACGATGTAGGAAACGCGGCCGGCCATCAGGTCGGAGACGAAGCTGTCCTTGTAGGGGACATGGGTCGCCTCGAATCCTGCCAGTTGCCGGAACTTTTCGCCGAGCAGATGGGGTGCAGTGCCTGTCCCGATCGACGCGTAACTCAGCTTCCCGGGCGAAGACTTGCCGAGCGCGATCAGCTCCTTCACCGAGTTGACCCCGAGCGTGGGCGATACGGCGAGCACCCAGTGGTCGCGGGTGAGGCGGCTGATGGGAACGACATCGGTCAAGGGATCGAGCGGTTTGCGATCGGCCTCGACATACGCGTACACGAGGGAGTCGACCGCCCCGGCGAACAGCGTATAGCCGTCGGCAGCAGCGCGCACGAGTTCCTGGGTTGCGATGATGCCGCCCGCACCGACCCGGTTTTCGACGATGACCGGGCTGCCGAACGCGAGAGCCATTTGCTCTGCGACTGCCCGGGTCACCACATCGATCGAACTTCCCGCGGGGTAAGCCACCAGGATCGTGACCGGCCTCGAGGGAAAGGGCAGCGGCTGCGCGAGCGGCTGTCCGACAAGGAGAAACCCGAGAAGGAGCGGACTCAAACAGACGCAGAGCCGGCGTACCGGCACGCGGAAACAACGAAGTGATTTCATGCGACCTCCTTCAGACATTGTTCGACGAGAGGCACTATGCACCGGCCGCCGGTACGGGCGAAAGAGTCTCGCGCTAAACTAGCTGTTAAGTTTTACTTAATAGCAGGCCGGAGGGCTCAGGCGATGGACAAGCTGCGCGCAATCCAGTACTTCAACCGCGCCGCCGACGGCGGGAGCTTCGCCGCCGCGGCGAGATTCTTCGACGTGAGCACGTCCGCGATCACCCAGCTCGTCGGGGCGCTCGAACGCTCGCTCGGCGTCACGCTTTTCCACCGCACGACACAGGGCATTGCGCTCACGCTGGACGGCGAACGCTATTACGAGACCGCGCGCAGGGTCGCGGCGGACCTGCACGACATCGAACAGCGCCTGGGCCCGCGCGGAGCGAAGCCGCGCGGAACGCTTACCGTCGGCATGAGCTCCTCCCTCGGACAGTATTGCGTGATGCCGCGGATCATGCGGTTTCTCTCGCGCTACCCGGACATCGAGTTGGTCTTCAAGCCCATCGTGACCATCCGGGAGATCGAAGAGAAAAATCTCGACGTGGCGGTGCTGGTCGGCTGGCCGCCCGAGCGCGACCTCGTCGTGCGCACGCTTGCGCAGACGCAACTCATGGTGTGCGCCTCCCCGCAATACTGGGTCCGCGAGGGCATGCCGCACGAGCCCGAAGGCCTGCGCGACCACCACTGCCTGATCCTGAGAAGCTCGGGTGGCACTCTGCTGGACCGCTGGGCCTTCGAGAAGAACGGCGAGCGGCGCACCATCGACGTGAAGACGCGCCTTTTCAGCGACGACCGCACCTGGCTTGCCGAAGCCGCTTGCGTCGGCGCGGGTGTAATCCGGATGATCGACTTCACCCTCATTCAATACTTGTCGTCCGGCCTGCTCGTTCCGGTGCTTATGGACTGGAAGGCCCTGGAATCGCCGATGATCTTCGCCGCCTATGCACCGAGCCAAAGGCGCTCGAAGCTCGTGCGCGTGTTTCTCGACTTCCTGGTCGAAATCTTCGCCGAGATCGGGAGCGAACGAATGCCGTCACCGGGAAGCGCGATGCCGCGCGTGCCGAAACCCGACTGGTTCGGCCGCACGCACGGGCGGCACTCCGCGTACGTAGCGCGCGGGCGGAAATCCGTGGCGTGAGCTAGCTGCCACATCCGAGCTGGCGCGCCGGCTACCGTCGCGCCAGTCTGGAGGCAATCGGGTCGAATCAACGGCTCACGACCCGATCCTGCGCGGACAGAGTCTCCTCCGAGGTTGGTGTCATCAGATTGAAACAATGGACCCTTAAGGTCTGACGCGCTGATTCCGCTCCGAATTGCCTCACAAATTTTGCAGAGGCGAGCGACAGGCGAGCGGTCGAAGCGGACCACACGGACCCGGACCCCTACCAACCACCGCCCCCGTCCCCGAAGCCACCATCCATGACCAAAAAATCAATCACCAAAAAAGGAACACGTATGCATATGAAAAACCTGCCTGCCAAAGCCGCGCTGATCGCCTGCGCGCTCGGCGCGATCGCGCCTGCCCTGGCGGACGATGACAACGACCGCGATTTCGACGCTGCGACGATCGCCGTCTACGGCGACGCTCCCTACGGCTGCAAGGCTGCAGGCACAGACACAGGCCCGGGTTCCCCTGGGGGTTGCGTGGGCCCCGACACGCTGGACGGCCCGAATCCGCAGGATACGCGGCAGATCCAGGCGACGCCCGCATTCATCGATGCGATCAATGCCGATCCCAGAGTGCGGCTCGTGATGCACGCCGGCGACATCCATTCCGGCAGCAATTTCTGCACGTTCGGCTACAACAGCATCATCGCGAAGCTCTGGGAGCAGTACAAGGATCCGCTCGTCTATACGCCCGGCGACAACGAGTGGGCCGACTGCCACAAGAAGAATGAAGGCAGCAACAGGCAGGACTCCCACGGTAATTTTGTCGATTACGCCGCCGGCAATCCGGTCGCGAATCTCGCGCTGGTGCGTGCGATGTTTTTCCCGAAGGCCGGCGAGACGCTCGGCAAGCGGAAAATGAAAGTGGCTTCGCAGGCGCTGGAATTCGACCCGGCGCATCCGACCGACGCAGAGTACGTCGAAAACGTGATGTGGGAGCAGTCGCGCGTGCTGTTCGTAACCCTGAACATTCCGGGCGGCTCGAACAACGACGACGACAACTGGTTCGGCACTGCGACGAAGACCGAAATGCAGCTGCAGGAAATCGCTCAGCGCACCGCCGCCGACCTGCGCTGGCTCGACAAGGCCTTCGCCCGGGCGCAGGCGAATGGCGCCAAGGCCGTCCTCATCATGGCGCAGGCCGACATGTGGGATCTCGACGGCAATATCCCGTCGCACATCGCCAACTACGAAGTGCTCCTCGACAGGATCGCCGCGGACACACTCGCGTTCGGCAAGCCGGTTCTGCTGATCAACGGCGACTCGCACGTCTATCGCTCCGATAACCCGTTGAAGGCAAATCAGCCCTGCGCATTCGAGAACGGCCCTTCCGTCACCCCGTGCGCCGACGACGCCTGGTTCAACCATGTCGGCAAAGGCTACAACGTGCCGAATTTCCACCGGCTGGTCGTGCACGGCAGCACATTTCCGCTGGAGTACGTGCGCCTGACAGTCGATCCGCGCAATAACCACAGTGCGAGCGAGAACACATTTGGCCCCTTCAGCTGGGAGCGCGTGATCCCCTAGTCGCACGCGCCGCGCATTCAAACAGACTCGACGCACGGCAAGCACGCGCGCGATTCGGAAATAGGCCGGGGCACCCCGACGGCATCGACGCAGACGGCGGCTTCGGCCGCCGTTTTCTTCCGCGCCTCCGCGTGCCCGGCGCCGGGCATGCAGGGACGCGTCATCGCGATCGAGCCGCGGTTGGAATCCCGGTCGGGCGGCGCGTGGAGTCCCCTCCTGAAGACTCCGCCTCGCCGCGCCGAATACTAGCCTTGCTTCAGTCGTCATCCCCCTCGACCAGGGCCACGCCGTACGGGTCGTTGCCGACGCCGGTCACGGTCGCGACGACCGCGCGCAAGCGCAGATCGATGATCCACACCGTCCCGCTCGCAGGAGCGGTGGGAGCGAGGCGCGGCCCGCCGGAAACCACCGCATAGCGTCCGTCCGAAGTCACCGCCGTGCCCTTGGGATTGCCTGGGAGCGCGTCAAGCCGGGTCACGGGAATGCGCGCAACTTCCGCGTGCGGATCGTGGGCGAGCGCCCGGCGCAGATCGACGATCGATACATTGTTCGTCCGGTAGTTCGCCACGATGATTTCTTGTCCATCGGGGGTCCAGGCGACCGTGAACGGCCGCGCTTGGCCGCTGGGACTGTCCGTCCCGACTCGAACGCGGGCAAGCTCGGCGTTGGGCGCGCCCTTGCGGGCGAGATCGACGTCGATGATGGAGATCGTGTTTCCTTCGAAATCGATATCTCCCCGTTCCCTCGCGGTGACGGCGATCAATTTGCCGTCCGGGCTCGCCTTGATGCCGAAGGGGCCGGCCTGCACGGGAATGCGCGGCGCGACCTCGACGACCACCGCGCCATTCAGCGCCCGCTGCAGATCCATTACCGATACGTCATTCGTTCCCGCGTTCCCCGAGAACAGGTAGGTCTTTCCATCGCTGCCGTGTCCCAGCGCAAGAAACTCGGGGTCCGGCCAGCAGCCCCAGCCGAGGTCGGGCGACAGGAAAGGAACGACAGCGGGCGGAGTCGGAGAAACGAAGGGAACGGGGAAGGCCGGGCAGTCGTGCGACGGGTGGCCCAGCGCCATTTCGATCTGTCCTCGACGGCCCCCGGTCCTGCGATCGATGAGACTGATGCGGTTCGAGCCGTCCTCGGTCAGCCAGTTCTCCGAGTGGCTCACGGCGAGCAGGTCGGGCAGGACCAGCAGACCGACCGCGCCGAAGTACCCGCTGTCGAAGTTCTGCTGGACCGCGCGATCGGTATTGTCGAGATTCCGCTGCAGCATCTTCCTCACGTCCATGACCGAGATGCTTCCGCGCCCACCGTGCTGCAGGAATTCGGCGTTGTTCAGGGGGCCGTGATGGTTGACGACGTAGGCCGTGCGGCGATCCTCGCTCAACACGATATTCGCGGGGTCGCCGACCGGTACGCCATCGAGGCGATCCGCATGAACCTTGGAGCGGCTCACGATCGCGTTCGGGGTATTGTTGTTCTGCGGCTTCAGCGCGGCGTCGAAGTCGATCGCGTAGATTCGCGGATCTCTCCGGCCGGTCGCCAGGATGAAAGTGTTGTCCGCCAACGCGTCCTGCAACACAAACAGCAGCAAACCACTTGCAATCACCAGATTCGTGAGCTTCATTTCGCCATCCTCCTTTCGCGATGTGGGTTGGGAGATGCGCTCGACGGGGCCGGCGTTTTTGCTTTCGGCTTCCGCGGAGTTTTCTGACAAACTTTTAAGGTGAGCGCTTCAAAAGACGAGAGGATGTTAGGCGCGCGATTTTTTTGTGTCAACGAGTCTGGTCGTCTCCATGCGGTGGAATTTTTTCTTTGGAGAGTGATGAGCCATGCGGCCTATCGTCGCGTGCTTTCCCGGCGCCGCTGTCGCGCTGATGCCGGGATTTTTCGGAACGCGATGAGGAGCGCAAGGCGCCGATCGCGCCCAGCGTCCGCAGGGAACAGCCTCCTGCTCAATAGGACGAGGAAGCCTTGTTGCCCTTGGCCTTGTACTGCGCAATCGCCTTTTTCAGGTCGCTGTATTCCTCGCACCCGAACGTGCACAGCTTGTCGAGCGTGGCCAGGCGCTGCTCGGCCTTCGCCAGGTCGCCGGTCTGCAGATAAAGCTCGCCCGAGTATTCGAGCGCGCCACGGTGCTTGGGGTCGATGCGCAATGCTTCGTTGTAGAACTTCTCGGCGCCCGCGAAATCGGGAGTCGGGCCTTTGCGCAGGCTGTAGCCCATCAGGTTGTTCCAGTCGGCATTGCCGGTGTCGTTGATGCGCTTGAGCTCGTCGATCGCGGCGGACCAGTTCTTGGCGGCGATCTGAGTGCGCGCGGCGGCCAGCTTGTCGGGCAAGGGCGGCGGGGTGGACG
>DATHHS010000214.1:0-9897 GCA_035317085.1 Burkholderiales bacterium | reverse complement strand
CCCAGCACGGGCCGCGCACCGCGATGATGCTCTCGCAGGTCGCCGACGTGGAGATCACCGTCACCCGCTCCGAGGGCGAGGCGCTGATCCTCGAGAACAATCTCATCAAATCGCTCGCGCCGCGCTACAACATCCTTTTTCGCGACGACAAGTCCTACCCCTACCTGATGTTGAGCGGAGGAGAGTTCCCGCGACTGGGCTTTCACCGCGGCGCGATGGACAAGGCCCATCGCTATTTCGGCCCATTTCCTCACGCGGGAGCGGTCCGCGAAAGCATCCAGCTCCTGCAAAGAGTGTTCCGGCTGCGCACCTGCGAAGACTCGGTGTTCCAGAACCGTTCGCGGCCCTGTCTGCTCTACCAGATCCGGCGTTGCACCGCGCCCTGCGTGGGTCATATCACGGCATCTGCGTACGCGGAGGACGTGAAGAGCGCGCAGCTCTATCTGGAAGGCCGCAGCGACACCGCGCTCAAGCGGCTCGAATCCCGCATGGAGGAAGCCTCGGGAGCGCGGCGCTACGAGGAGGCGGTGATCTACCGCGACCAGATCCAGTCGCTCGTCCAGGTCAGCCAGCGCCAGTACGCCGACACCGGCGACGATGTGGATCTCGACATCATCGCCGTCGCCGCCGGACAGGGCTCGACCTGCGTGAACCTCATGATGGTGCGCGGCGGCCGGCAGCTGGGAGACCGCAGCTTCTTTCCCCAGAATGCGGAGGAACGCGAAAAGGAGGAAGTGCTCGCGGCGTTCATCGCCCAGCACTACCAGGAGCGGCCGGTGCCTCCGCTGCTCGTGGTGAGCGAAGAGATCGACACCGCGGAGCTCGAGGCGATCCTCACCGAGCTCGCCAAGCGCAGCGTGCGCATCGTCACGCGGCCGACCGCCGACCGCCGCGCCTGGCTCGATATGGCGGGACAGAATGCGCTCCAGGCGCTCAAGGCGAAGCTCACCGAGCGCAGCACCGAAGGGACGCGTCTTGCCGCGCTTCGCGAAGCGCTGGGCCTGCCCGACACCGTTCAGCGCATCGAGTGCTTCGACGTCAGCCACACCATGGGCGAAGCCACGGTGGCGGCCTGTGTGGTGTACGATCGCATGGACATGCGCCGAGGAGAATACCGCCGCTACAACATCGAAGGGGTGACGCCCGGGGACGACTACGGCGCGCTGGCGCAGGCGCTCGCGCGCCGCTACGGGAGGATCGCGGGCGGGGAGGGCGTCGCACCGGATCTGATATTCATCGACGGCGGCAAGGGACAGGTGAGCGCCGCGAAACAGGCTCTCGCGGAGGTGGGCCTGTCAGACATCGCGCTGGTCGGCATCGCCAAGGGGCCGGAGAGGAAGCCGGGGTTCGAAGAGCTGTGGGTCGGCCAGCACGCGGTGACGCTCCCGCCCGATCACGCGGGGCTCCATCTGATCCAGAAGATCCGCGACGAAGCGCACCGCTTCGCCATCGCCGGACACCGGGCGCGCCGCTCCAAGCGGCGCACGACTTCGACGCTGGAGAGCATCGCGGGGATAGGCGCGAAGCGCCGCAGGCAGTTGCTGACGCGCTTCGGCGGCTTGAAGGGCGTGCTGGGCGCAAGCGTTGAAGACCTGACCCAGGTCGAAGGCATCAGCCGCAAGCTCGCCGAAAAAATCTACCGGGAACTCCATGCCGCTTAACGTTCCCATCCTGCTCACCTGGCTGCGCATACTGACGATCCCGCTGGTGATCGGGGTGTTCTACGTTCCGGAAGCGTGGCTCACGAGATCGCACCAGAACCTGATTGCGACCGCGCTGTTCATCGCGGCCGCGATCACCGACTGGCTCGACGGCTATCTCGCGAGGCGCTGGAACCAGACCTCCGCGTTCGGCGCGTTTCTCGACCCGGTCGCCGACAAGCTGATGATCGCCGCGGCGCTGATAGTTTTGGTGGGATTCGACCGCGTGGAAGCCTACATTGCCGTCGTCATCATCGGCCGCGAGATCGCCATTTCGGCCATGCGCGAATGGATGGCGAAGATCGGCCAGTCGAAAAGCGTCGCCGTGAATTTCCTCGGCAAGATAAAAACGATTTCGCAGATGATCGCTGTGCCGATGCTGCTCTATCACGAGCCGATCGGCGTCCTCAACCTTCAGCGCATCGGCACCTGGCTCATCTATGTCGCCGCGGTGCTGACCCTGGTCTCGATGTTCCACTACCTCAAACTCGCACTCGCCCCGCGTCCGGAAGGAGACCGTCGCCGGCTTGACCGCAGGGGGCTCGATCCGTAGAATTCCCGCTCTCGCGGGAGTAGCTCAGTTGGTAGAGCGTAACCTTGCCAAGGTTAAGGTCGGGAGTTCGAGACTCCTCTCCCGCTCCAGAATTCCAGGGAACAGCCCGGCCACTTTCGTTTCGCTGTTCCTGTTCTCCAGTTCGGAAGCGCCGCGTTCGGCGCAAGCGGCGGGGTGGCAGAGTGGTCATGCAGCGGCCTGCAAAGCCGTGGACGCCGGTTCGATTCCGACCCCCGCCTCCAATATATTCAATAATTTAAGATAGTAGATTCGATTCCGGCTCGCGCCTCCACACTTACGGCCAGCCGATGAGGATTCCGGCGCTTCCGCCGATGGATCGCTCGCCTCTGGTACTACCGAGCCCGAATCCATAGCTTGGTTCCAAATACCAGCCGACATTTTTGCTGGGCCAGAACATGAAGTCGAGAGCGAATTCCATTCCCACCGACGTGCCGCGTTGGTTGTTGCGAAATCTCTGCGCCAGAGTCGGGCCCAGGCCAATCATAAGTTCGGCGGTCTGAGACAGGCGAAACGGCTTCTTGAATAGAAGATCGGCCCCAAGCTCTGTTCGACCACCGGTATTTAGCAGCGTGACTCCGAATTCCAGTTCCAGCCAATGCTCAATCGGAGTCGTTTCGATGGCTACAGTGACACCATAGTTGGACGATTTGTTCTTGAGATCCCGTTCGGCTGCAGGCCCGGCCTCGAAAACGAGAGAGTGATCTACATCGGTTCGGTCCTCGCCCCATGCATGGCCTGGAATGAAGCCAAGGACGCATAAGACCGCGAGCGTTTGCGGGGTGATTGTATTCACGACAGCATCATAAGTCCGGAGCGGCAGACGTCCCGCCAGCAGTTGCTTCAACGTACTTCGAGCCGGACCCGGAGTTCCTGAGTGGACGCTATGGGTTTTCCGGCTTCCAAAGCCGGAAAAAATCGCCAAGTCCTCAGGGTATCAAGAATGATGCGGTTGAGCGCCGGATTCGGCGTCGGCCGCACCAGTTCGACCGTCGCCGTCCCGTCGGGCTTGATGTCGAATCGGGCGAGCGCCTCCATCTCGATTGCCTGATCCCGCAGCTCGTCCGGAATTTTGGGCAGCGGCTTGTAGAGAATGCGCGCTGCGGCGCGGCTGGATTCAAGGGGCCTTTGCGGCTGGACTGCCGGCGGCGACACGGGCGGCGGAGGCGCGCTCGCTTCGGGAGCGGGCGAGGGCGCCGGAACCGGCTCGGGTTCGACAGATTGCGCTGGCTCGGGCCGAACTACCTGCGGCGGGACCGCATGCGACGGAGTTTCCGGCCTTCTTGCTTCGGGCGGCGGCAATTCAATCAGTGTGGCATCGATAGGAATCGGCGCGGGCGGGATGGGCTGGCGCTCCAGAAGGAATCCCAGAGACCAAAGCAACAGGGTCCATGCGAGAAAAACCACCGGCAAGATCCAGCCCAGCCGCCGCCAAGGACGGTCAGCCAAGTAGAAGCTGCGGACCAGCGTGACTTCAGCCACCGTGCTTGACTGCGATCAGGAAATGTTCGGCCCCGGCCTCGCGCGCCTGGAGCATCGCCTTCACGACCGCGCCTTGCGGCGCGACTTCGTCCGCAGCGACGATGACGGTTGCATTGGTTCCCTGCAGCAGGGGTCTCAGCGAAGCGGCGAGCGACTCGAGTGTGACGCGCGTCTTGTCCAGAAAAATTTCCCCGCCAGCGGCGACTGTCAGAGTCACCGGCGTCTTGACCTGCATCGCCGGGGCCTTTCCCTGCGGAAGGTTCACCGCGAGCGAGTTGAGGTTCTGCATGGAAAGCGACGCCAGCATGAACGTCGCAAGCAAAAAGAACATCACGTCGATCATGGGAATGATCTCGATGCGCCCACGCTTGTGGGGTCGTAGTTTATGCAACTTCACGGGATTTGCCCTCCCCGGTCTGGTCCATGCGGATGCGATCCACGAGGCGCGTGCCAAGCCGTTCCATTTCGTCGTGGGTCTGCGACTGCAGGCGCGAGAAATAGTTGAACGCGAAAAGCGCGATCAAGGCCACGAACAATCCGAGTGCCGTCGCGATGAGCGCCTCGGCCACGCCCGCCGTCACCGCGCTGGGATCGACGAGACCGCTCGCTCCGATAAGGCCGAACGACTGCATCATGCCCATGATGGTGCCGAGCAGTCCGAGGAGCGGCGCCGCCGTCACGGTCGTCTCGAGCGCCCACAGCCCGCGGCTCAGGGCTTTCTCGATCTGCTGGGCCTCGTCCCCGGCGCGCGATTCGACCCACCATGGCGGCTGCTGCCGGTTGCTCGCGATCACCAGGAAAAACCGCCTGAAATAGTTTTTCGGAACGAGCAGGTCCAGCCTCGCCTGCAAATCGCGCCACGCGAAGTCGTAGGTTTCGATGAACTCCATGACCGGCGGAGGGAGTCTCACGTATCGCCAGTAGATGAAGGCTTTGTCGATGACGATGCACGAGGCGACGATCGCGAGGATCACGATCGGGTACACCATTACGCCGCCCGCCTTGATGGCGGTGATCGCGATTTGCAGGTTCTGCATGTTGACCTCTCTTTCGCTGTTTCGGTATCGTCGGTGGACCGGTCAGAACGCCTTGCTCAAGCCCGCGTAGTAGGCCCGTCTCGGTCCGAATTGCGGCGCGCCGACACCGATGCCGGTTCCGTCGCGAAGCTCGTAGGTCTTGTCGAACACGTTGAGTACGACCAGACGGAAGTCGAGTTTGCCCAGTTCCTTCGTAGCGAACGTATGCGCGAGGCCTAGGTTCACGGTGGTGTAACCCGGGAGCTTTTCCGTGTTGGCGAAGCCGCTGCGCAGGCCGCTGCCGTAAATCGCGTCCGCCGTGTACCGCGTTCCCAGCCACGTGTACGAGGCACCGGTGGAAGCGGTGTAGCGCTGGTCGTGATCCAGGTATACCCAGTGGTTGGAGATGTAGGCCAGCTCATCCGGGTCGAAACTGAACTGAGCCGAGGTGATATTCGTGGCTTTCGCGACCGAATAGGCTAGGTTGGCGTATGCGGACACGTTGTCTTTCTTGTAGTTGCCGGTGAATTCCACGCCGTACACCCTGGCCTTGTCGTAGTTGAACGGGGTGAAAATCAACGCCTGTCCGAACTGGCCCTCGTCGATCAGGTTCCTCGCGTATTTATAGTAAGCATCCACGCCGAGATTGACGCTCGGGGTGAGTTGGTGAGTAACGCCCGCGTCAACGTAATGGGAGCGCTCCGGCTGCACGGGCGAGTTCAGGTCGGTGCCCAGCGTAGCCGCGTTCGTCGTGTTGTCGAAGAGCGACAAAGTATTCGACGCAACCAGCTCGTTCGGCGGCGGGGTGAAGTAGCGCGCGTAGCCGGCGTGGATGGTTGTTTTCGGAGTGGACTTGTACACGAACCCGAGCCGCGGGCTGAGCTGTCCCGCGCGTACGAAGGCGTCCATCTCGTCCACCCGTGCTCCATAGTTGAGCGTGAACCTGTCCGTCATGCGCCATTCGTCCTGGAGATAGACGCCGTAGAGTCTGTTGCCGTTCTTCGGATTGTTGTCCACGATAGTGACCGGCCCGCCGTTCACGTTGCCGGTGTTCGGGTCGGTGGTAAAGACGGTGGAAGTGTTGTCGCTGCGGTCGTTCTCGGTGCTCGCGGAAAGTCCCGCGCGCAGCGTGTGGTCGCCGTTCAGACGATAAGCGCCATCGCTCTGGACTCCGTTGGTGAAGCTGCTGCGAAAGACCTGCGAGGCCACGCCGTTGAAGACGAGATCCCCCACCGGATCGGGGTTGAAGGTCGTGCTGCTGTAGCGGCTGAAGAGCGCGACCTGATAGTCGAGCCCGTTCTGCAGCGAGCTTTGCAAAGCGAGAATCGTGTAGTGATTGACTTCGCGTTGCGTTTCGTTGAGGTCGGCCGAATTGAAGCCGGCCACTCCCGCCTGGGCAAGGAAAGTCGGATCGGGATCCTGTCCGGGATTGTTGGGTATCTGGAACTTTCCGACCGAGCTGCCGAGGATCAGGCTGGCGCGGGTCGTCGAGTTCACCAGATAGGAGAAATACCCGAAACCTTTTTCCTGGGTCGTGTGGTCGTGGATCGCGTTCACCGAGCCGGTCGGATTTTCGATTCCCAGATTGCTCTGAAGATAGGAGCCGGTGATGTAGTAGCTGAGCCCGTTTTCGGTAGCTCCGCTCAATTCGAAGCTCGGATTCACCGTATCGTGAGAGCCGCCATAGATACCGACACGCCCGCCTTGCTGAAACCCGCTCTTCGTCTCGATTTCGATCACTCCGGCGGTCCGGTAACCGTATTGGGCGGGCAGCGCCCCGGTGAGCAGATCGATCCGGCCGGCAAAGCGCGTGTCGAGCGCCTGCCCGAAGCCGGTGATGCCCTCCGGCAGAATGACGTTGTTGATGCGGTATTGGACGTTGGCGTGGTCTCCCCGGATGTGAAGCTGGCCGAAAGAGTCGTTGGCGACGCCAGGCGCCCGCAACAAGACCTGGTTGAATGAAGTATTGTCGCCCTCAGGCAAGGCGCCGATGTCTTGCTGATCAAAGCTGTACTGGCTGCTCCCGGTTCGCGGCGACAGGCTGTTTCTCGCGCGATCCAAACGCTCCGCGGCGACCTTGATTTCGAGTGCCTGATCGCTCGCCAGAGCGAGCGTCACTTCGGCCACGGGCGCTTCGCCGACAGTGACGACCGTCGCGCTCTGCCGGTACCCGGACTTCTCGGTCGCGACGGCGTAGGTTCCCTGCGCCATGCCGGAAAAGACGAAGCGACCGTCCTCGCCGGTCTGCGTCTGCTGCAGTGTTTGTCCGTCTCCTGTCTTGAGTGCGACACGGACCTGGGCAAGAGGCCGCCCAAGCGCATCGTTGATCGTGCCGCGAACCTCCTTGGTTTCAACCACGGGCGCCTGCGCGAACCCTTGCGTTCCTAAACAGCATGTAGCCAGTGCAGTGATAAACAATGTAACCGCCGATTTCATTTTCGAACTCCCAATAGAATCTTGTTTCAACCCGTGACATCGCCCTCGCGTTAGCGCGAGGCGATGTCAACCAACGTCCTGCCCGCTCGCCCAGGGCATGCAAATCACCGCGGACGGCGAGTAAACCTCGGGATATCAGACGGGGGGAGCTCGGATTGGGAAAGGCGCGGCCTCCACAACAAAGAATTCACGCTCGGAGGCCGGCGGCGGAGCCGCATAGATCGGAGGAGTTAGCGAATTTGCGACGGCACCCGATATGCCGTGATCGAAGACGTTGTACGCATCACACACGACGCAGTGGTGCAATGCGCCCGCAGGCAGCCCGTCGCGCGATGGGTTCTTGAAGTGCGACAACGAATGGGCGATCCCGCCCAGTTGCGCCGAGGCAAGCGCGAATACGAGCAGCAGCCTGAGTGCGGCGGTTTTCATCGTTGCCTAGTTGCGTACCCGTACTGCATCGACGATGCGGTAATGCAAGTCGTCCCGATCGTTCCTGAGCACTGAAAACTGCCCCGACACGAGGATCTGGCCGTAGGTATCTTCGACCGGGACCTCAGTGACCACCTCGACCCATCCTTCCGGTCCCGCCGCCCAGCACTCGAAGCAGGATCGAGGTGAAGCCGAGAGAAGGAAATGCGAGTGCCTTTCTCCGGAGTCGAGCGGAATCAGGAACCCGCGCAGCTTCACCTCCCTGTTGTCCAGCGTGGAGATCGCTTTGCTGAAAGAGTGCTCGACATGGCCGTTCACGGTTCGATGTCTCACTTGGGCCAGCGTGCCCCAGGAAACGACGTCATTCGGACCGGAAGCCGGACTCACATCGCGTTCGGGATCAGTCGTATCGCTTACCGGGTACGGCAAGACGAAAATCAAAGTCGAAACTCCTACTCCCAATGCGACGACGGCAAGAAAAAAGACGAAGGCCGATTTCATCGTGCAAGATCAGAATTCCGTCAGATTCCAACGCTTCGAGGAACTCGCGTATTGGCGGCGCGGCGAACCGCTCGCCAAGACGCAATGACAATCCGGTCACCGGCTCAGCGGCCGGACCGGAACTCAGTTACTGAAGGGGGAGAGGCGGAGCGCGGCTGTTGAATGGCGCGCTGAGGAAGGGAAAAGAATCTTCGGCGGGACCGAAGAGCAAAGATGCGATCTGTTCGATTGCCGTTTCTGCGGTCTCCGAACCCGTCAGCGCACTACCTACTCCGTGGAAGGCGAGGCACTGCTCGCAAGGCTGACCGGACGAGGTCGCGGGGTTGGTGACTTCGACTTGCTTCTTGCTGGAATACTTGAGGTGAGCCAGGCTGTGCAGTACCATCGCTTGCTGCGCAAATGCGACGCAGCAGAACAAGAGCAGGTACTGAACGCGTTTCAGGAGCACGGCAGGCAGTTCTCTTTTTGAGCCAAACGGAGTTTAGAATACTCCGGCCGAATCGACCGCGCAACTGATTTGACTTGCGCGACCTTCCGGCCCATCGCCAAACAGGAAAGTCTTTCATGGCGCATTACCGCAAACCGCTCGCCGCCGCAGTCGCCCTGAACACGGCAATTTTCTTCGTCGAGGCGATAGCCGGGTTCCAGTCGGAAAGTCTCAGCCTCATCATGGATAGCGTTCACAATCTATCCGACGAACTGGCGCTCGTGTTCCTCTACCTCGCTTTTGTTCTGCCTCTCGGCGTCTCGCGCAATCTCATTCGCTCGGCAAACTTCTTCAACTCAATAGGCCTTGCGGCTGTCAGCGGTTTGCTTCTCTGGCAGGCGGTAGAACGCGTTCTTCACCCCGCTCCGGTTCTGGGTGTCGTCCCTGTAGTCGTGGGCCTTGCGGCTGCGGCGGCCAATTGGGGAGTCGCGCGCTTGCTCAGAAATCCCGGCAGAAACAATGCGGCGATTCGCCTGGCGTACATTCACAATGTCGGCGACGTTTTTGTCTCGCTCGCGCCGGTATTGGCCGGTCTTCTCGTCACAGCTTCTGGCCGTTCCCTTTTCGATCCTCTGGTTGCGGGCGGTATTGCGGTATGGCTTATCGTCTCGACGCTCCGGGAGGTGATCGGGTCACACGAGGAATTAATGTGGCCCGAGAAAATCAGATGCGCGCATTCGGACAACGATGAAGACGTGGTTACAGCACGAGCAGCCGATGCTTAAGCGGTCGAGTTTGTTACTATCGAACAGTTACGGGAGCAGAGGGACAACTGAGCGTGCCAAGGCGTATTTCCGAGATTGCAAAGCGTGCTCCGCGCAAAGGAACCCGCGCGGCCGCACCTAGTCTGCCGTATGAGGGTTGGTTGATCGAGCAACTCAAGGACCCGACCGAAGCCACGGCGTACCTCGAAACCGTGCTCGAGCAAGGAGACCAAGCGACAGTCATGCTCGCCCTGCGGCAGATTACTGAGGCGCAGTGAGGCAAGTTGCGTGACGAGCTCGCGCAGCGCATCTTTGGCTTGGGACTTTTTGGGACAGTTGGGTGGGAAAAGCGGTCACACAGCGTTATTGTTAGATATCATCAGAAATCGCAATGCGCTGTTTTAGTAGGAATCACGCTGCAAGTCGTTGATGAGCATCGACGCATTTTCGACCTGCAAAGCCGTGGACGCCGGTTCGATTCCGACCCCCGCCTCCAATTTTCTGCTTCACGCGGCGTGACGCTACCATTCGCCGATGATGACGCCGCCCGCTTGCGAGCGATTGCCGCGCG
>DATHHS010000213.1:0-5076 GCA_035317085.1 Burkholderiales bacterium | reverse complement strand
TCGACTTTCCCTCCCTGTTCGATCTCATCGACCGGCTGGGCTATGAGGGCTGGATCGGCGCGGAATACGTGCCCGCTGGAAAAACCGAAGACAGCTTGGCGTGGGTGAAGAATTACTTGTAAGCTGCGCAGACAGCGAAGGGCAATCCGAATCATGAATATCGCCGTCACCGGCATCAATTTCATCCGCCAGGCGGAAGTCGCCGGACGCCTCAGACAATTGCTGCCGGCGGATGCCGTGCTGCACGCCGAGGAGGACACGCGCTCCTACGAATGCGACGGCCCCTCGGCCTACCGGCAGCTGCCGATGGTAGTGGCGCTGCCTTCGAACGAAGCCGAGGTGCGCGAAGTGCTGCGCACCTGTCACGAACTGAAGGTGCCGGTGGTCGCGCGCGGCGCGGGCACCGGACTTTCCGGCGGGGCGCTTCCCATGGGGGACGGCGTGCTGCTGTCGCTAGCGAAAATGCGGCGCATCCTCACGCTCGACCCGATGGCGCGCACGGCGCGCGTGCAGCCCGGCGTCACCAATCTCGCGATCTCCGAGGCGGCCGCGCCCTACGGGCTTTTCTACGCGCCCGATCCTTCCTCGCAGATCGCCTGCTCGATCGGCGGCAACGTCGCCGAGAACTCGGGGGGCGTGCACTGCCTGAAATACGGCCTGACCGTGCACAACGTGCTGCGCGTGCGCGCGGTCACGATCGAAGGCGAAACAATCGAATTCGGCAGCGAAGCGCTCGATACGCCGGGGTTCGATCTGCTTGCACTCATGATCGGCTCCGAGGGCATGCTCGCCGTCGCCACCGAGATCACGGTGAAACTCCTGCCCAAGCCCGAGACGGCACGCGTCATCCTCGCTTCGTTCGACGACGTGGAGAAGGCGGGAAACGCCGTGGCCGATGTCATCGCGGCGGGCGTCGTGCCTTCGGGCCTGGAAATGATGGACCGGCCGGCCGTGCGCGCGGTGGAGGAGTTCGTGCACGCCGGCTACGATCTGGAGGCTGCGGCGCTCCTGCTTTGCGAGGCGGACGGAATGCCAGAGGAGGTCGAAGAGGGCATCGCGCGCATGACCGAAGTACTGCGGCGCTCGGGCGCAACCGCGATCCGTATCTCGAACTCCGAGGCGGAGCGGCAGAAATTCTGGGCCGGGCGCAAGGCCGCCTTCCCCGCGGTGGGCCGCATTTCACCGGATTACTACTGCATGGACGGGACCATTCCGCGAAAGAAATTGGGCGAGATCCTGAAATTCATCGCCGCGATGGAAAAGAAATACCAGCTGCGCTGCCCGAATGTATTCCACGCCGGCGACGGCAACCTGCACCCGCTGATTCTTTTCGACGCGAACGATCCGGACCAGCTCGAGCGCACCGAGCGCTTCGCCGGCGAAGTGCTGGAAAAATGTATCGAGGTCGGCGGCACCATCACCGGCGAGCACGGCGTGGGCGTGGAGAAGATCAACCAGATGTGCGCGCAGTTCGCGACTGCGGAGATCGAGCGTTTCCAGGGCGTGAAGCGCGCCTTCGATCCCGGGGGCCTTCTCAATCCCGGCAAGAACATCCCGACCCTGCATCGCTGCGCCGAGTTCGGCCGCATGCGCGTGCGCGGCGGGCGGCCGCCGCACCCCGAGCTTCCGAGATTCTAGACGTGAGTCTCCGCGGGACGGTGCGAGCCCGTACGCTTTCCCCGGTCCTGCTGTTCGGTGCATGCCTGTGTCCCGCGCCCGAGGCGCTGGCGATTGTGGACGAGATCCAGGTCTACATCGACGATCTCGACGCGCGCGGAGAAAGCAGCCTCGAGCTCCACCTCAACACCACGCCGAGCGGCAGAAAGACGCCCGACTATCCTGGCGACGTGCCGCCTTACCACGGGGTCCGGATCACGCCGGAGTTTTCCTGGGGCCTGGGCCATGATTTCGATTGGGGCCTTTACCTTCCTACCGCGACGGATTCGGACTGGCATTACCATCTGGGGGGCGCGAAGCTGCGCGTGAAATGGCTTCCGGTGCGCGGCGCGGAAGGGCGGGGCGGCTGGTATTTCGGGATCAACAACGAGCTCTCCGACCTCACCAGGACTTTCTCGGACTCCCGTTGGAACGACGAGGTGCGCGTCATCGGCGGCTACCGCGGACGGGACTGGCTGGTCGGCATGAATCCCATCTTCTCGTGGGGACTCTCGCCGGGCTTTCGCGGCAGTCCCGACGTCACGCTCGCCTGGAAGGCGGTGCACGATGTCGCACCAGGGTTTGCGCTCGGCGCCGAGTACTACAACGATATCGGCACGCTCGCGAACCGCCTGCCGCTCGACCAGCAGAGCCGCACGCTGTACGCGGTGATGGAAATCGAGCGCAAGTCCTGGTCGCTCAATTTTGGCGTCGGCCGTGGCCTGACTGCGGCGACCGACGACTGGACCGTCAAGGCCATCGTCGGAATCTCCCTGAACTGACGCACGGGTGATGCGGAACGGCACAATGGATCCAGCGCTCGAGAAGCTTTCCGAAACGGTGCGCGATGCGGGGCGATCGAAGCGCGGCCTGCGCCTGCGCGGCGGCGGCACCAAGGATTTCTACGGCCAGGCGCTCGAAGGCGAGGTGCTCGACACGCGCGGCTACAGCGGCATCGTGACTTACGAACCCTCGGAGCTCGTGATCACCGCGCGCTGCGGTACGAGGCTCGCGGAAATCGAGGCCGCGATGCGCGAGCGCGGCCAGATGCTCGCTTTCGAGCCGCCGCATTTCTCTCAGTCTGGTTCGGGCGCGACGCTCGGGGGAATGGTCGCCGCGGGGCTTTCGGGTCCGCGCCGCCTGGCGGCGGGTGCGCTGCGCGATTTCGTACTGGGCGTGAAAATCATGGATGGTCGCGGCGAAGTGCTCTCCTTCGGCGGGCAGGTCATGAAAAACGTCGCCGGCTACGATGTCTCGCGCCTGATGGCGGGATCGCTCGGCACACTCGGAATGATCCTGGAAGTTTCGCTCAAGGCGCTACCGGTACCGATAGCGGAGGCGACGCTCAGACTCGAATTGCCCGAGGACAGGGCGATCGAGACGCTCAACAAATGGGGCGGAAAGCCCCTGGCTATCAGCGCGAGCGCCTGGACCGCAGGCGAACTGTGCGTGCGCCTGTCGGGTGCGGCCGCCGCGGTCGCCGCCGCACGCGGGAAAATCGGCGGCGAGCTCCTCGATTCCGCGCAAGGCGAGCGCTTCTGGGCGGGACTGCGCGAGCAGACCGGTCCTTTCTTTCGGAACGACGCGCCGCTCTGGCGCATCTCGGTTCCTTCGGCCACGCCGCCGCTGAAGCTTCCCGGCGAACCGCTGATCGAGTGGGGCGGGGCCTTGCGCTGGCTTTTTTCGCATGCCGACGCGCGCACCATCCGCGAAGCGGCGAAACGCGCGGGCGGCCACGCGACGCTGTTTCGCGGTGGCGACAAGTCGGTGGGCGTGTTTCAGGCGCTTGCACCGGCGCTCACGAAGATCCACAAGGAGCTCAAGCGCGAATTCGACCCGCTGGGCATTTTCAACCGCGGCCGCATGTATCCGGATTTCTAGCGAAAACGCCCGATGCAAACCGCGCTCGCCGATTTCATCCGCGACACGCCCGAAGGCAAGGAGGCCGACGCCATCCTCCGCAAGTGCGTGCACTGCGGATTCTGCACCGCGACCTGCCCGACCTATCTCCTGCTCGGGGACGAGAACGACGGTCCGCGCGGCCGCATTTACCTGATGAAGCAGACGCTCGAGGGCGTGGCGCCGACGGAAAAGACCCGCCTGCACCTCGACCGTTGCCTCACCTGCCGCGCGTGCGAGACCACCTGTCCGTCGGGCGTGCAGTACGGGCGCCTGCTCGACATCGGGCGAAAACTGGTCGAGGAGCAAACGGCGCGGCCCGCGATGGAGCGCTTCAAAGGCCGCGTGCTTGCGGCGGTGCTGCCGCGGCGTGTGCTTTTTGCGATGTTGCTGAAGCTGGGGCAACTCCTCCGGCCGGTCCTGCCCTTGCGCCTCGCGGCCAAGGTGCCGGCCTCGACCCCGACCGGAGGCACCTGGCCGGCGCCGCGCCACAGCCGGAAAATGCTGGTGCTCGCCGGCTGCGTGCAGCCTTCGCTCGCGCCCGATATCAATGCGGCCGCCGCGCGCGTGCTCGACCGCATCGGCATTTCGCTCGTCGAAGCGAGGAACGCCGGCTGCTGCGGCGCGCTGCGTTATCACCTGAATTATCAGGACGACGGTCTCGACGACATGCGCGCTCTCATCGATGCGTGGTGGCCGCACGTCGAGGCCGCAGATCGCGACGCCGGCGGCGGCGTGGAAGCGATCGTCATGACCGCAAGCGGCTGTGGCGTGACGGTGAAGGAGTATGCGCATCTCCTCCGGCACGATGCGCGCTACGCTGCGAAGGCCGCAAAAATCAGCGCCATGACGCTCGACATCTGCGAAGTGATCGAAGCGGAATTCGACCGTCTCGAGCCCATGCTCGAGAAAAAGGGCCGCCGCGTCGCTTTTCATCCTCCATGCACGCTGCAGCACGGGCAGAACATCAAGGGCGTGACCGAGCGCTTGCTCGCAAGAGCGGGTTTCGAGCTGACGCCGGTACCCGATGCGCACCTGTGCTGCGGCTCCGCGGGGACTTACTCCCTGCTGCAGCCTGATCTGTCCGGGCAGCTGAAGCAGAACAAACTCTCCGCGCTTGCCTCGGGCGGCCCCGAGCTGATCGCCACCTCCAACATCGGCTGCCTTACGCACCTTCAAACCGGCACCGAGCTGCCGGTGAAGCACTGGATCGAGGCGCTGGAAGAGCGGCTCGCGAATTCCTAGTCCTTCCGAATCAAGTCATAATGTTTGGATCGGGCTTCTTGCGGAGCGCAATGTGCGGATTCTGGTGGTCGAGGACGATGCGGTGCTGGCGGCGGCGCTCACGCGCGCGCTGACCCAGGCCACATTTACCGTCGATCTAGTCGAGAACGGCGAGGAGGCCAATCAAGCCCTGACCAGCCATAGCTACAATCTGGTGGTGCTCGATCTGGCCTTGCCCAAGCTGGACGGAATGGCCGTGCTGCGGCGATTGCGCGATCGCCGCTCGCAGGTGCCGGT
>DATHHS010000212.1:0-2326 GCA_035317085.1 Burkholderiales bacterium | reverse complement strand
CCGCATTCGCAACGGCTGATCGTCAAGCAACCGGATCAGCGCCGCCGATACGGCCGCGGCGTCGCCCGGTGGCGCCAATAGGCCATGCTTTTCCGACTGCACTAGCTGCCGAATTGCCGGAATGTCGCTGACGACCGATGCGAGTCCCGCCGACATGGCCTCGACGAGCGCGCACGGAAAGCCCTCGCTTGGGGAGACGAGCGTAAACACGTCGGCCATCTGCAGCCATCGCGGTATCTCCGATGGAGCGACAGTGCCGACAAAGCGAGTATTGTCCTGGCAGCCCAGACGCTGGGTCTGTTCAGTGAGTGCCGTCCTCATGGGCCCATCGCCCACGAGGACCAGACACGCCTGCGGGCGCTGCTGCCGAACCGTGGCGAATGCTTCCACGAGCACGTGCAGGGACTTCTCAGGCGCCAGTCGGCCTGTGTAGATGATGACGGAAGCATCCTCCGGAAGGCCGTGCTGAGCACGGAGCTGGCGCCGTTGCGCATCGGGGACGGGGCTGAAATGTTCGGTGTCAACCGGGTTTGGCATCCAGAGCAGTTTGTCGGCCGGCAAGCGCGCGGCGAGCGCCTCCGTGCGCATGCCCTCATTGAGAATCATGACGCAATCTGCCCACTTGCGCAGCCAGCGAATCTCCAGCCGCCCCGTTGGCGACAGCGCCATCGCCGGCAGAACGCCGCTGCCGCCCACCTTCATGAGGATGGTTTTGCCGAGCAGCCTGGCAACGGGTAGGCCGACTGCCAGATGCAGTCCCTGCATCAGGAAGTACACCGCCTGATAGTTGCGCCGCTCGCGAATCAGCAGCCACGCAACGCTGATCGCGTACACCATGTCCTTCATCACGCCGTTCCAGCCAGCAGCATAGATACGCACCGGAACTCCAGCCGGATCCGTCCACTTTCGAAGCGGCGGCATGGGGGCGCCGCCGGTCGTGGCGACCGTGACCCGGTGACCTCGCTTAATCAGTGCGGAGCACACGCGCTGGGCTTCGACCTCCGAACCACCGACCACCGGTGGGTAGCTCGAGCACACCAGGATCAGCGAAAATGTCGGATGCCCGTTGTCACGGACCACGCGTGCTCCTGCTTGTGGACGCGGCGAGCGCCAGCTGCTCGATCTCCGAGCCGTTGCCAATACGACCGAGAACTTGCCACCCATCTTCGCGACGCAGAAAGAAGGTTGCATTATTGCTGAAGTCCTCCTCCAACGTCCGTCCCACGATCCACAGACCGCCCACGCGAACGCTGTCGAACACCGCATTCGCGGCCGATGCGAGCTGGTCTTCCGTGAAGTACGCGCGGTTGAGAATATTCATCGTTCGCAGCACGTCGCATGCCTGCGCCGTGACTTCGAATACCGAGCGGGTCCGCACCTGGAATCGAGGATCACGGGCGGCCAGGGCGGCTGCCCGAGGGTGAACGCATGAAATACGACGCACACGGTAGCCCGGCCCGGTCTCCGACTGCTGCCAACCTTCCGGTAACCCGAGTCGTGTAAAGCGCCGGCGTGCCCGGGCGCCCAACCATAGATTCAGCGGATAGCGTCGCGGCTCGCGGTGACGAACGGAGAGCACGAACGGCGGACGAATATATTGCAACGGCTCTCCGCCTGGCTCGACGATGTAGGTCTCACCGCTTGCCAGCGAAAGCTCGTAGAGGCAGAGAATGAGGTCGGAAGCCTCGAACTCAGCGTGGGAACGCGCGGCGAAGATACGCTGCGCCCAGTCGGATGATGTCAGGCAGTGAGAGGCCGCCCGGTCCTGTATCCGGAGGGGGACCTCCGGCGCAAAGAGCTCGCTCATCCATCGCAATGCCGCGGCGTCGAGGTCTACAAATCTCTGCGGGAATGAGGTCCGGAAGGTGCCGTTGGAGGTGCGCAGCCTGAAGCAGAGGTCCTCGAACATCGTGACCTGTGCTTCACTCGGTTCACTGCCCACATCGAGCAAGCTATAGGCAACCTGGGCACCAAGATCGCGGCGCTGCGGTCCGGCGCGCCGGTATTGCTGCTCTGTGTATATCCCGAAGCGCAGCATGGCCTCACCAAGCTCGTTTCACGATGGTGCCCGGGGCGTGTTTTTGACAACGACGCGAGCAGGATTGCCCATCACCACGGTATGCGGTGGTACGTCGGTGATGACGACGCTGTTGATGCTGACAATGGCTCCCTCACCGACGGTGACGCCCTTGAGAATGCAGGCGTTCTGCCCGATCCAGGCGCCGCGGCAGATCCGCACCGGCTTCACCTCGTCTTCCCCGGGCGGTAAATCCGCGATCCGCGCCGCCATCTCCCGCGGATGCGCGTCCGAATCCATGAAGCGCAC
>DATHHS010000211.1:0-8064 GCA_035317085.1 Burkholderiales bacterium | reverse complement strand
AATAGCGCTCGCGCCGCGCATTCACGGATCGAGTCACAGCTCGAGCGCCAGAACGAGGGCGTCTTCGCGCCCCCGACGCGCGGGATAGTAGCCGCGCCGCACCCCGACCTGCTTGAAGCCGTAGCCGGCATAGAGACGCTGGCCCACGGCGTTCGTGGGGCGGACTTCGAGAAACAGGGTCTTCGTCTCGCGCTCCCGCGCGATTCCGATTACGTGTTCGAGCAGGCTGCGCCCGTGGCCGCGGCGCTGCACACGGGCGGCAATGCTCAGGTTCAGGAGATGGGCCTCGCCCGCGGCCAGTATCAGCACCGCGTAACCGATCAGCTGCCTGCCGTCGCGGACCACCCAGCAGTCATATCCGGCGCGCAGCGAGTCGCGAAAATTCCCGAGGGTCCAGGGAAATTCATAGAGGCTTTCCTCGATCTCGATCACCGGGCGAAGGTCCGCCTCGCTCATCGGCTCGAATCTCGGTGCGGGTCGCAGTACCGCGCTCATCAGCGTTCGCTCGTCTTGAGCGCGACCTTGTCGCGCAAATACACCGGCATCGCCGTCGCGGCATCACTCGCTTCCCCCGCGGCAAAACGCGGTGTCGCAAGTTTCAGCACCGCTCGCGCAGTCGGAGTCGCCTCGGCACGGATCGCCGAAACGCTTTCTCCGAGCCGCGCCGCCAGGCGTTCGCGATAGGCGACGAAGCCGTCGCCGCAGCCGAGCCATTTTCCCCCGGACGCAATGGGCACGGCCTCGGGCTTGTACACGCCGGGAGCGGAAACTTCTTCCCATCCGTCGCCGGCCCTGCGGTACGCGGCATGATACACCTCGTCCATGTGCGCATCGAGGCAGGCGATGACCCGGTCGCACGCAGATTTCTCCGCCGCTTGTTCCGCCGCGTCTTCGACCGCTTGTTCGACCAAAGCGAGCAGAGTGCCGACGCCGATCACGCCGATGCCGCGCGCGAGCGCGAGTCCCTGGGTCACGCCCGCCGCGATGCGAAGGCCGGTAAACGAACCCGGACCCGCGCCGTAGGCGATGCCCTGTATCTGCGCGATCTCGAGCCGCGCCTCGCTCAGCACTTCGTTGATGATGTCGAGGATCCTCTCCGCCTGGCGCCGGCCCGCGCGCTCGTGACGCGAAAACAGTTCCGCGCCGCGGCTTGCGGCTACAGAGCAGAAATCGGTGGAGGTATCGATCGCGAGCAGATTCATGGTCGCATGAGTTCCGCGGGAATTCTAGCGGATCGGAGAACCGCCTGCGGCGCTTGACGCCGGGCGTTTCAGCCCGGATGATTGCGCCGACAATAAGAGCAGGCATCCTTCGGAGGAAAACATGCATCGAGGAATCGCGTTAATAACTCTGGCGCTCCTGGCGGGCCCGGCGCTCGCCCAGGACGCCTATCCGTCGCGTCCGATCGTCATGCTCGTGCCTTTTCCGCCCGGCGGCGTGGCCGATCTCACCGGCCGGCCCACGGCCATTACCATGGAGAAATTTCTCAAGCAGCGCATCCTCGTCGAGAACAAGGCCGGTGCCGGCGGCGCGGTCGGCATGGCGGCGGTTGCGAATTCCAAGCCCGACGGCTACACCATCCTGATGGCGTTGTCTTCCATATCGATCATCCCTCCTGCCGAAAGACTGTTCGACCGCAAGCCGGCCTACGAAATGAATCAGTTCGCGCCGATCGCGCTGATCTCCGCCGATCCGACCGTGCTGGTGGTCCGCAGCGATTCGCCCTGGAAAACGGTGAAGGACTTCGTCGAGGAGGCAAAAAAGAACCCGGGCAAGATCAACTACAGTTCCTCGGGGATCTACGGCACGCTGCACATGGCGATGGAGATTTTCGCCAGCGCGGCGGACATCAAGCTCTTTCACGTGCCCTACCAGGGCGGCGGCCCCGCCGTAGCGGCGCTCCTCGGCGGCCAGGTCGAGGCGCTCGCCTCGGGACCGTCCGCGGTCATCAGCCAGATCAAGGCCGGCAAGCTGCGGCCGCTCGCGACCTGGGGCGACAAGCGCCTCGCTTCGCTTCCGGACGTGCCCACCTTCAAGGAGCTCGGCTACAACGCCGAGTTCTACATCTGGTCGGGCCTGTTCGCGCCCGCCGGCACGCCCGCGCCCGTTCTGCAGACGCTGAGAAATGCCGTGCGTCAGGCGGTCAACGATCCGGATTTCAAGAACGCCATGTCGAAAATCGAAACGCCCGTGTATTACCTGGACGCGCCCGAGTTCCAGAAATTCTGGGACAAGGACGCAAAGGCACTCGCCGATGCGGTGCTGCGCGTCGGCAAAGTCGAAGACAAGAAATGACGGCGCGAGCGTCATGCACGCGCCGTCATCCCCGCGAAAGCGGGGATCCAGTGTCTCAGACCGCAACTGGACTCCCGCTTTCGCGGGAGTGACGTCAAGAGCAAGGAATTACTAATGGCAGCAGCCCAAGGGAAGGTCATCATCACCTGCGCGGTCACCGGCGCGATCCACACGCCGACCATGTCGCCGCATCTTCCGATCACGCCGGAGGAAATCGCCGAGGCCGCGATCGGCGCGGCCAAGGCCGGCGCGGCGATCGTGCACCTGCACGCGCGCGAGCCCGCCGACGGCCGGCCGACGCAGGATCCGAAGATGTTCATGCGCTTCCTGCCGCAGATCAAGGCGGCGTCGGACGTGGTGATCAACCTCACCACCGGCGGCGCGCCGACCATGACCATCGAGGACAGGCTGCAGCCCGCGCTGCAACTGAAACCCGAGGTCGCCTCGCTCAACATGGGCTCGATGAATTTCGGCCTGTACGAGATGCTCGGGCGCTACAAGGACTGGAAGTACGACTGGGAGAAGCCTTACCTCGCCGGCAGCGACGAGCGCATCTTCAAGAACACCTTCAAGGACATCGCCTACATCCTGCAGTCCTGCAGCGGCAACGACACCCGTTTCGAGATCGAGTGCTACGACATCGGCCACTTGTATACAGCGGCGCATTTCCTCGACCGCAAGCTGGTGAAGCCGCCGCTTTTCATCCAGTCGGTGTTCGGCATCCGCGGCGGCATCGGCCCGCACCCGGAAGACGTGATGCACATGAAGCGCACCGCCGACCGCCTGTTCGGCGACCAGTATTTGTGGTCGGTGCTCGGCGCCGGGCGCAACCAGATGTTCGTCGCGGCGCAGTCGGCGGTCATGGGCGGCAACGTGCGGGTGGGCCTGGAGGACAGCCTGTGGCTCGGGCGCGGCACGCTCGCAAAGACCAACGCCGAGCAGGTCGGCAAGATACGCCGCATACTGGAGGAGCTCGGCCTGCAGATCGCCGCGCCCGACGAGGCGCGCGAGATGCTCAAGCTGAAGGGTGGGCGCAATGTCGCTTTCTGAGCCGGACAGAGGAGCACCCATGCACCGCCTGCGCACCATCTTCGCTTCCCTCGCAGTTCTTGCCTCGTTTGCCTCCGGCGCCGCGGACGTTTATCCCGACAAGCCGGTGCACTATTACATCGGCTTCGCCGCCGGCGGCGAGTCCGATATCGCGGCGCGCTTCCAGCAGCTGGCGTTCCGCAAGAAGTATTCGCACGAAATGATCATCGAGTACAAGCCGGGTGCGGGCGGGGGGCTTGCCTGGGCGCAGCTGAACGGCATGCCCGCCGACGGCTACACCATCATGGGCGTCAACCTCCCCACCATCGTGCTACAGCCGATGGAAGGCGAAGTGCAGTACAAGACCGACGATATCGTTCCCGTGTACTGGTTCCATTACACGCCGGACGCCCTCGTCGTCGCGAACGACAGCCCGTACAAGACCTTCCGGGATTTCGTCAACGCGGCGAAACAAAAACCGGGACAGCTTTCCCTCGCCGGCTCGGGCACCAATTCGGCGAATCATCTCGCCCACGAGAAGCTCGACGTGCTCGCCGGAATCAAGACCATTTACGCGCCGTTCAAGGGCACCGGCGATCTCACCTCCTCCGTGATCGGCCAGCACGTCACGGGAGCCATGTCTTCCATCACCTTCGCCATCCAGCTGAGAGGCAAGGTGCGCGCTCTCGCGGTGGCGACCGAGAAGCGCCATCCGCAACTGCCCGATGTGCCGACCTTCAAGGAGCTGGGATTCAACTGGGTGGGCGGCGCCTATCGCGGCGTCGCGGTGCCCAAATCCACTCCTCCCGCGCTGCGCAAGCAGGTCTCCGACATGATCGCCGCAATCAACAAGGACCCTGAATTGCGCAAACAGATGGAGGACGGCGGCTTCGAGGTGGTCGACGTTTCGCTGGATAAAATGCCGGCCTTCATGCAGGAGCAATCGAAGGAATACATCGAGATGGCCCGGCGTATGGGACTGTTGAAATGACGGCGCGGGCTTTTTCGGAACTCGCCTTCGTTTTGCGGAACGACAACAACGAGCAAAGGACAGGAACTTGACGAAGCGCTACAAAATCGCAGTCATCCCCGGCGACGGCATCGGAAAAGAAGTCGTGCCCGAGGGCGTGCGCGCTCTCGAAGCGGCGGGCAGGAAGTTCGGCATCGAATTCAAGTGGGATGAATTTCCCTGGAGCTGCGAATACCGCCTGAAGCACGGGCGCATGATGCCCGAGGACGGCCTCGCGACCATCCGCGGTCACGACGCCGTGTTCTTCGGCGCCTGCGGCTTTCCCGGCGTGCCCGATCACGTGTCGCTGTGGGAGTTGCTGATCCCGATGCGGCGCGACTTCGACCTGTACGTCAACCTTCGCCCGGTGCGCCTGATGCCCGGGATTCAATCCCCGCTGGCGGGGCGCAAGCAGGGCGATATCGATTTCTGGGTGGTGCGCGAGAACACGGAAGGCGAGTACTCGTCGATCGGCGGCCGGATATTCGGCGGCACCGAACGCGAAACGGTGGTCCAGCAGAGCACTTTCACCCGCCACGGCGTAGACCGGATCATGAAATACGCCTTCGAGCTGGCGCGCAGCCGTCCGAAAAAACACCTCACCTCGGCCACCAAGTCGAACGGAATCTCGATCACCCTGCCCTACTGGGACGAGCGCTTCAAAGCCATGGCGGCGCAGTACCCGGACATCAAGACCGACCAGTACCACATCGACATCCTCACCGCGCACTTCGTCCAGCACCCGGACTGGTTCGACGTGGTGGTCGGGTCGAATCTCTTCGGCGACATCCTCTCGGACCTCGGCCCCGCGTGCACCGGCACCATCGGCATCGCACCCTCGGGCAACATCAACCCGGAGCGCAAATTTCCTTCGGTATTCGAGCCGGTGCACGGCTCGGCCCCGGACATCGCGGGCAAGAACATCGCAAACCCGATCGGGCAGATCTGGTCGGGCGCGATGATGCTCGAGCATCTCGGGCACCGGGACGCGGCCGACGCCATCGTGCGCGCGATCGAGCGCGTGCTGACGGAGGGTCCGCGCACGCGCGACATCGGAGGCAAGGCGTCGACCGCCGACGTCGGCAAGGCGATCGCCGCGGCGATCTAGGGGCGGGGAAAACTCAGGGCCGGTTGGGGCCGGGGCCGGAACGGTCGCGGTAGATATCGCGGCCGTGGTCGTGGACGTCGCGCCGCAATTGCTGGCGTTGCTCTGGAGTCATGCGCGCGTCGCGGACCTGGGTGGTGTCGCGCGCCGGCACCTGCTGGGGCGGCGTCGGCCGTCCCGGCCCGCGCGCGGCGCCCCGGCCGCCATGAGCGGGCTGCGCAAACGCCGGAAACGACGCAAGCAGCACCGTCACCATGCAGCCGAAAACTATCAGACTCTTCACTTGATTCTCCCGCTCGCGCGTTCTCTCCCGTGGAGCTCCAGCACGACGTCGAAAGGCATCTTACTTCAGGGATTGCAATGCCCGGCCGGTCGTTTGTAACAACTTGTTTCTGCGACCTGCCCGGCAACGCGCTGTTACGCTCGCGCTGCAGCGACGGCGCTCATCGGGTTACGATACCGTCCCATGGCTGATCCCAAAACAAGAATTCTGGTCGTCGACGACGATCTGCGCCTGCGCGACCTGCTGCAGCGCTACCTGACCGAGCAGGGGTTCGGCGTGCACACCGTTTCGGATGCGGCGGGCATGGACAAGCTGCTCGCGCGCGAGCGCGTCGATCTCTTGGTGCTGGATCTGATGCTTCCCGGCGAAGACGGCCTGTCGATCTGCCGGCGGCTGCGCGGCGTGAAGAACACCGTCCCCATCATCATGCTGACCGCGAAGGGCGAGGACGTGGATCGCATCGTCGGTCTGGAAATGGGCGCCGACGACTACCTCCCCAAACCCTTCAACCCGCGCGAGTTGGTGGCGCGCATCAACGCGGTATTGCGCCGCCGTGCGGCATCGCTCCCGCCGGGCGCGCCCTCGGTCGAGCCGGAAAAAGTCAGTTTCGGGAACATGACGGTCAACCTCGGGACGCGCACGCTCGACCGCGACGGCCAATCGACCTCGCTCACCACGGGCGAATTCGCCCTGCTCAAGGTCCTCGTTACGAACCCGAGGACGCCCCTGTCGCGCGACAAGCTGATGGAGCTCGCGCGAGGCCGCGAATACGAAGTGTTCGACCGCTCGATCGACGTCCAGATCTCACGCCTGCGCAAGCTCGTCGAAAAGGATCCGGCGCAGCCTGCCTACATCCAGACCGTATGGGGTTTCGGCTACGTCTTCGTGCCCGATGGCCGGCCGCAATGAAGTCCTGCGGCGACACGCGGGGAGCCCTCCCCTCGTGCTTCCCCGAATCGGAGGCAAGACATTGCGGGTAGCTTTGTGGCCGCGTTCGCTCCTGTGGCGCACTTTCATCCTGCTCGCGGCACTGGTGCTCGCGACCACCGCCGCCTGGTTCGGGATCTTCCGCGCCTATGAGGTCGAGCCGCGCGCCCGGCAGATCTCGCAGAATCTCGTCAGCATCGTCAACATCACGCGCACCGCGCTGATCACTTCCCAGCCCGAACGGCGCCACGAACTGCTCTCCGAGCTTTCCGAACGCGAAGGCATCCAGGTCTACCCATCAGAACCCGGCGAGCGCCTCGCGCCCCCCACCGACAGACCGGTGCTGAACCTGGTGAGCGAGCTGGTGCGGCGGCAACTCGGCAACAACACGCGCTTCGCCAGCGAACGCGACGGCAAGCCGGGGCTGTGGCTGAGCTTCCACATCGACGACGACGAGTACTGGGTGCGCGTGCCGCGCGAGCGCATCGAGCGGCAGATCGCCCTGCGCTGGATGGGCTGGAGCGCGCTCGCCCTGGCGCTGTCCCTCCTCGCCGCGTACTTCCTCGTGTCCCGCCTCAACCGCCCCTTGCGCGCGCTCGCCCAGGCCGCAGGCGCGATCGGCAAGGGGAAAACCCCCGAGCCCATTTCCGAGACCGGTCCGGAGGAAATCCGCACGCTGTCGCACGCGTTCAATCAGATGTCGAAAGACCTTGCCCGGCTCGACGCCGACCGCGCGCTGATCCTCGCCGGCGTTTCGCACGACCTGCGCACGCCGCTGTCGCGGCTGCGGCTGGGCCTGGAGATGAGCGGGGCCGACTCCCAGCTCAAGGACGGCATGACCGCCGACATCGAGGAGATGGACCGCATCATCAACCAGTTTCTCGATTTTGCGAGAACCGACGGGGGCGAAGCCTTTCAGCACGCCGATCTCGCCGCCATCGCGGCGGAAGTCACCGAGCATTACCGCCGTCACGGAAAATCGGTCGCGACCGAGCTCTCCCGCGTGCCCGAGCTGCCGCTGCAGGCCATGTCGATGCGGCGCGTCGTGCTGAACCTCATCGACAATGCACTGCGCTACGGGGAAAAGGAAGTGAGCGTCGCGGTGCGCGCCGAAAACGGCGCGGCGGTACTCGAGGTCGCGGACCGCGGCCCCGGCGTTCCGGAGTCGGAAGCGGAACGGCTGAAGCAGCCCTTCACCCGGCTGGAGGTGGCGCGCAGCGACAAGGGCGGCGCGGGCCTGGGACTCGCCATCGTCGAGCGCGTGGTGCGCGCGCACGGCGGCAGCTTCGTTCTGCTTGCGCGCGAGGGCGGCGGCCTCGTCGCGCGCATCCGGCTTCCGATCGGGGGCAAGCCGCCCGCATGAGCGCGCCGCTGGCGGCGAGGATTTCTCGGGTACACTTCGAGAAAATCCAAAGG
>DATHHS010000210.1:0-10026 GCA_035317085.1 Burkholderiales bacterium | reverse complement strand
TCAGATTCCAGGCGATGGCGCCGACGAGCGCTCCAAAGATGACGTGCTCATCGACGATGGCCGGGTCGATGATGCCCTTGCCGATGGTGCTTGCGACCGCCACCCCGAAAACGAGGAAAGCGACGAAGTTGAAGAACGCCGCCCACATCACCGCCCAGCGCGGGCTCATCGCGCCGGTCGAAACGATGGTGGCGATCGAGTTGGCGGCGTCGTGAAAACCGTTCAGGAAGTCGAACGCGAGCGCGACTGCGATCAGAAACAGCACGATGTGGAGGTCGATATGCAC
The DNA here is from genome assembly GCA_035317085.1 of Burkholderiales bacterium. Lineage (GTDB taxonomy): Bacteria > Pseudomonadota > Gammaproteobacteria > Burkholderiales > SG8-39 > VBDM01. The sequence continues at coordinate 9,740 of DATHHS010000210.1, read as the reverse complement.
TTGCCGGCGGGCCGGGCGATTCAGGCGTTCTCGAGGAGAATGCCCTCGATGATGTTGGCGACGTCCTCGCAGCGGTCGGTGACCGTTTCCAGCAGCTCGTAGATCTCCTTCATCTTGATCAGCTCGCGCGTATCCGGCTCGTGACGGAAGAGCTTCGCCAGACCCGAACGCAGCACCTGGTCGGCGTCGGTCTCGAGCCGGTCGATCTCGGCACAAACCTTCATGATCTTGTCGGCGTTCGCCATGTTGTTGAGCAGCTCGACGGCCGCTTTGACTTTCTCGGCGCAGGTGACGCAGATGTCCGCGAGGCGCTTCGCCTCGTCGGTGACCGCGCGCAAGTCGTAGAGGGACACGCAGTGCGAGGCGTCCTCCATCAGGTCGAGGATGTCGTCCATGCGGGTGATGAGCTGGTGAATGTCCTCGCGATCGATCGGCGTGATGAAGGTCTTGTGGAGGAGCTGGATCGTCTGGTAGGTGACGGTGTCGGCCTTGGTCTCGATGGTCTTGATATTGCGGGCGCGGACCTCGAGCTCGCCCATGTGATCCAGCATGGCCCGCAGCTCGACCGCGCCCTCGAGTATCAGCACGGCGTGCTCGGTGAAGTAGTCGAAGAAGCGGCCTTCGTGCGGCATCAGGCGTGCGAACATGTTGCCCCCACTGGAATGGGCCGCAAATCCGGCCGCGCGAATTGTAGCCGAGTCCGGACGGGAGCGGACTAGCGGGGGACGCGATGCGCCTGCGGCGCGGCGCGCGGCACGAAAGCGCCGAGAACCATGCCCAGAATGGAGAACGCCAGGCCGACCAGGGTCGGCGGCACGGTGGCGTCCGCCGCGGTGAAAGCCGCAATCAGCCAGGCGATCAGGCCGAACACCGCGGACAGGATCGCGCCGGTGTTGTTCGCTCTCTTCCAGAAGATCCCGGCCGCGAGCGGCACCAGCGCGGCCACCAGCGTCACGGTGTAGGCGTTCTGCACCATGTCGTACATCGTCTGCTTCGAGTTCAGGGCGAACACCAGGGCGGCGCAGGTGAAGGACACCAGGACGAGGCGAAGCGTGAGGAGAAACTGGCGGTCGCTCATGTGCGGATAGAGCGGACGGATGATGTTTTCCGTGCACAGCGAGGTCGGGGCGATGATCGCCCCGCTCGCCGTCGACAGGATTGCCGACAGCAGCGCGCCGAAGAACAGCACCTGTATCCACATGGGTGTGTGGCCGAGGATGAACTCGGGCAGGATGCGCTGCGTCTCGCGGGCGTCCTCGGCCGACAGCAATGCGCCTAGCGACGGATCGATGAGGAGCCCGGCGACGACGATGTAGATGGGCACGAACACGAAGCCAAAGTACACGGCCCCGCCGAGCAGGCTGCCGGCAATCGCGGTCTTCTCGTTCTTCGCCGAGGTGACGCGCTGGAAGATGTCCTGCTGCGGGATCGAGCCGATCGCCAGCGTCAGGAACGCGGTGGTGAAGGCGAGCCATTCCTTGGTGCCGCCCTTGGGCCAGAATTCGAACTTCCCCGCTTCGGCCGCCGCCGCCACGACCTTGCCGGGGCCGCCGGCCATGTCGCCGACGAACCAGGCGATGACCCCCAGGCCGACAAGGATCATGACCGACTGGAATAGATCGGTCATCGCTACCGACCACATGCCGCCCCAGATGGTGTAGGCGAGGACGATGATGCCGCTGATGACGATTCCCGTCGGGAGCGAGATGGCGCCCCCGGTCAGGGTCGAGAAAACCAGGCCGAGCGCGGTCAGCTGCGCCGCGGTCCAGCCGAGATAGGAGATGGCGATGATCACGCTAGTACCGAACTCCATGGCGCGGCCATAACGCTTGCGGTAGAAGTCGCCGATGGTGAGCAGGTCCATGCGGTAGAAGGCGCGGGCGAAGAACACCGCGACCAGCACCAGACAGAATGAGGAGCCGAAGGGGTCGGCGATGATGCCGCCCAGGCCGCTCTTGGAGAACTCGACCGAAACGGAGAGCACGCTTTCGGCGCCGAACCAGGTGGCGAAGACCGTCGCCGTGTTCATGTAGAGAGGCAGGCTGCGGCCGGCGACGACGTAGTCCTTCGAGTTTTTCACCCGCATCGCCGCCCACAGGCCGATCGCGATCGTGACGAGCAGATAAATCACGACGGACGCGATCAGCATGGCGCGGATTATAGAACGGAGCGCACCGGGTTCGAGCTTACGCGAGGCTGAAAGCGGCGGTCAGGATCAGCGCCAGCGCGAGTAGCGCGACCGCGAGGCCGATCATCCGGTTACGCCGTCGCTGCAGGACGAGCAGTTCTTCGACCGCGCGCTCGAGGCGGCCCATGCGGTCGTCGGCGAGCACTCGATGCAAAAGACGCGGCAACTGCGGCAGCATCGTCGCCCAGCGCGGCGCCTCGTTGCGGAGGGTGCGCAAGAGGCCCTTGAGGCCGATCTGCTCGCGCATCCAGTTCTCGAGAAACGGCTTGGCGGTGGTCCACAGATCGAGCTCGGGGTCGAGCTGGCGCCCGAGCCCCTCGATGTTGAGCAGCGTCTTCTGCAACATCACGAGCTGCGGCTGGATCTCGACGTTGAAGCGGCGCGAGGTCTGGAACAGGCGAACGAGCGCCCGCCCGAAGGAAATCTCCCTCAGCGGCCGGTCGAAGAACGGCTCGCACACGGCGCGGATCGCGCCTTCGAATTCGTCCATCCGCGTATCGGCGGGCACCCAACCCGCTTCGAGATGCGCCCGCGCCACGCGGGCGTAGTCGCGCCGGAAGAAACCGAGAAAGTTCTGCGCGAGATACTGCTTGTCCACCTCGGTGAGCGTGCCCATGATGCCGAAGTCGAGCGCGACATAGCGGCCTTCGGGCGTCACCATGATGTTTCCCGGGTGCATGTCGGCGTGAAAGAAACCGTCGCGGAACACCTGCGTGAAGAAAATTTCGACGCCCGTGCGCGCCAGCCTCGGGATGTCCACGCCCTGCCGGCGCAGTTCGTCCACCCGGCTTACCGGCGTGCCGTGCATCCTCTGCATGGTCATGACGGTACTCGTGCAGAAGTCCCAGTACACCTCCGGCACGGCGAGCAGCGGCGAATCGAGGAAATTGCGGCGAAGCTGGCTTGCATAGGCCGCCTCGCGCATCAGGTCGAGCTCTTCGAGCAAATGTCGCGCGAATTCAGCGACCACTTCGCGCGGCTTGAGTCGCCTGCCGTCGGCCCAGAAACGCTCGACAAGGCCCGCGGCGGAGTCCATCAGGGCGAGGTCTTTCGCGATCACCGGCATCATTCCGGGCCGCAGGATCTTGACCGCCGCCTCGGTGCCGCCCGGAAGCACGGCGAAATGCACCTGGGCGACCGAAGCGCTCGCCACGGGCTGCGGCTCGAATTTATCGAAAACTTTCGCGATCGGTCTGCCGAAAGCGCGCTCGACCTCGGCCACGGCGAGCTCGGCGGAAAACGGCGGCACCTGATCCTGCAGCTTCGCGAGCTCGTCGGCGAGATCGGCGGGCAGGAGGTCGCGGCGCGTCGAGAGCACCTGGCCGAACTTGACGAAGATGGGGCCGAGCGCTTCGAGAGCCAGGCGCAGCCGCACGCCGCGGGGCTCGGCGAGCGAGCGAAAGAAGAAGAGCGCGTTCGTCACGCGCGCGAGCCGGCTCCCCGCGGCCAGGGCGAACTCGTCCAGCCCGAAACGCAGGGCTATCCAGAAGATCTTGGCAAGACGGAACAAGGGAGCGGAAGGGTGCCGGGCGAAGCGGCCAATTTACCAGAATTGGCCGGCCTGACCCGAAGCGGGACCCGGATCTCTAGCGGTTCCCGCTCGATCCGGAAAGGCGCTCGATGCGCTTCTCGATCCTCGCCACGTCGTCGCGCAGCGTGTCGACGTCGCGGCAAAAGCGCTCCACGTCTGGGGGCCGCGCGAGCAAGGGCTGCTCTTCGGTCCAGTACTCGACGAGGTTTTCGGCCAGGCGCAATGCGGCTTCGCGCTGCCACGCCGCGAAAGCCCTGCCGCCGGAGGCGAGGCGGTGCGCGACGACGTCGCCGAATACCTTGGAGAGATCTTCCTCGAAATCCCAGCTGAGATGACGGAAAAGGTAGTCCACGGTGCTCGCCAAGTCGGCCGACCCCTCGATTTCGACCTGCTTTCGGGCGGCCTCGTCGCGCGCAAGCAGGAACGGCAGGGTGCCCGGTGTGAGCTTTACGACGAGCGCGCTCGCGGCTTCGCCTCGCGCCCGGTCAAGGAGACCGTTGTCCGTGATCCTCAAACGCAGATCGGGGAAGGGAGGGCAGCGAAATTCCACGCCCTGGCCCGCAAACGCTCTCAGTCGCTCGGCCGCCCAAGCCTGCTGCTGCAAGAGATGGTTCAGTGCTGCGACCGCGCCGCGCTCGATCATGGAGTTTTGGACGGCGCAGTCCCGCGAAGATCAGTTTCGCTGCTGGATCCCGGCAAGCAACCAGCCCGAGGAGCCCTGTGCCGGCTTCTGCAGATGCCAGATCTCCTCGAACGGTTCGGCCGCCGCGCTCGCGTCTTCGCGGATCGAACCCGAGAACCGCACGCTCGCCCAATGCAAGCCGCCTTCGGTGACCAGTTCGAGAAGCGCGGCATTCAGCTTCACCACGTCGGTCTGTTGTCCATCGGAACGCCCGACGACCTCGCCCTTCAGCGCATTGAACATGTCCTCGGTGGTGACTTCGCGCAGAATGTCGAGGTCGCCGCGATCGTTCGCTTCCTGCAAGCGCAGGAAGTTGCGCCGGGCTTCTTTGAGAAAGCCTTCGACGTTGAAGCCCGCCGGAATGTTGGAGACGAACTGGCTGCGGTAGTCCGGCTGCGCACGCGCGTCCCCGGGAAGCTGCGAGGGCGGCGGTGCAGCGACGGTCTCGTCACCGAAACCGGCGTAGCGTGCCTGCGGCCCTTGAGCTTGCTGCCTCGACAGCAGACGCATCAGGGCGAACACGACGGCACCGGCCAGCAAGACCATGAGGAGCGTGCTCGCCACGGCGCCGAAATCTCCGTGAGCGAACAGCCAGCCCAGGCCGAGGCCCGCGGCGAGTCCGGCAAGGGGCGCAAACCAGCGCCCCGCCCCAGACGGTTGCGGCGCCGCGGCCGGCGGTTGCTGCTGCGTCGGCGGGGTCGCTTGCCTCGGCGGGGTGGTGACCTGGCGCTGGACCCCGAGACTGCGACCGCCGCCCAGCCTCGCCGCCTCGGCATCGTCTGCCATCAAGCCCGCACCGAATACCACCGTGAGCAATGAAACAATTATTTTTTTCATGGTCTCTCTCCTCGAATCAAAATTTGTAACCCCGGTGCAAGGCCACAACGCCTGCGCTCAGGTTGAAATATTCGACATTCTCGAGTCCCGCGCGTTCCAGCAGGCTCTTAAGACTTTCCTGGTCGGGGTGCATGCGGATCGATTCGGCCAGATAACGGTACGCCGCCTCATCGCCAGTGACTTTCTTGCCCAACCAGGGCAGCACCTTGAACGAATACCAATCGTAGGCCTTGCGAAGCGGCTGCCAAATTTGCGAGAACTCCAGCACCAGCAGCCTTCCACCCGATTTCAACACGCGTCGCATTTCGGCGAGGGCGGCGTCCTTGTTCGTCATGTTGCGCAGGCCGAAGGCGACGCTGACGCAGTCGAAGTGGTTCGAAGGAAACGGCAGCCGCTCCGCGTCGCACCGCACCGCAGGCACGGCATGGCCGCGGTCGAGCAATCGATCGCGACCGCGCTCCAGCATCGCGTGGTTGATGTCGGTGAGCCACACCTCTCCGCTCGTACCGACGCGCTTCGCGAAATCGATGGACAGATCCCCCGATCCCGCGGCTACGTCGAGCACCCTCTCGCCGTCGCGCACGCCGGCGAGCGTCACGGCAAAGGCCTTCCATACCCGGTGCAACCCTCCGGACATGAGATCGTTCATCAGGTCATACCGGGCTGCGACCGAGGAAAAAACGCCGGCGACCCGCGAAGCCTTTTCAGCCTCGTCGACGCTCTGGTATCCAAAGTGGGTCTGACTCACCTGAACATGCTAGCACGCCGGTAAAGCGTGCTCTTTTGAGGTGCTCAAGCGTCGCGGCGCGCCCCGGCCGCCTCGAGCCGCTTGAGATAGGCCTGCCAAAGAGATTGGCGGTTCGTACCGAGGTCGTAGAGATAGTCCCAGGAATAGATGCCGGTGCCGTGCCCGTCGGAAAAATGCGGTTGCACCGCGTAACTCCCCACGGGTTCGAGACTCAGGATATCCACGTCTTTCTTTCCGAGCTGGAGAACTTCCTGTCCCGGTCCGTGCCCGCGCACTTCGGCCGACGGGGAGTACACACGCAGGAACTCGTAAGGCAGCTCGAAAGATTTGCCGTCGGAAAACGAAATCTCGAGCACCTTCGATTTCTGGTGCAGCTTGATTTCGGTGGGAGTCGGTTTCTCTGCTGCAGCCATGAGTCGATGCGACGGCGCGAACGGCAATGATACCCGGTCCGCCTCGGCACCTTCATGCAGGGTGGGATGGAGCGAGCCGTGGGCGGCTCGCTCCAAACGTCTGTGCTGCTAGGAAACGCTGAAGCTCTCGTAGTCGAATCCGCGCTCGATCAATCCCGAAAGGGTGACGTGGCTTACCGCGTTGCCCAGCTTGAGCTCGAGCTCGCGGGCGTGCTGGTGCCGGCCCGCCGGCAGCACCAGCGCAGGCGCAAGACCTGGTGCGACCGGCAGCATCAAGGCGTCGGACCGCTGCTGGGCGCTGTGGTCGGTCCACCGCACGGCACAGGCCTTTGCCACCCCCTTCAGGGCGCGGGCTCCGATGGTGAGCGTTTGATCCGGCCCTTCGATGAGCCAGTCGATGTGGCACAGAATGAACCGGCGCGCACCGCCCGGACGCAGCGCCACGAGCTGCCGGTGGGCAAGACGCATGCCGGGCATCGTGCGGCGAAGTCTGAATCCGTCGTCCGATTCCTCCAGCGTCTCCCAGTTCTCCGCACCCCGCTCGCGGACCTTCGGCGCCGCGGTGGGTTCTGCAACGCGCTGGAAAGTGTGGAGCCGCTCGGCTTCTCCGTAGGAATAGTTCGATGGGCTTGCGCTCCTCGCGGCGGACCTCCCTTCGATCGCGTGATGAATCGCGGCAAAGCCGCTCACCAACTCCATCGGCGAGGCACTCTTGCGCTTCGGAAAATCGCGCGCCGGCACGGAATCGGACCAGGCACGCCCCAGCGTCTTGAGCAGATCCTGAGCGGCAAGACGCGCGCAATCGGAGCCCAGTCCGAGCACGGCGGGATCGGCGCCTTCTTCCAGGCGCCGGATGCGTGCGTTGACCGAATGGACGACGCGGTTGAGGTCGAGGAAACGCAGTGTGGCCGGACCGGCGGAGGACTTCACCCAGACGGGACCGGAACGTCCGGCGAGATCCACGGCGTAGCCACCGCGCGAGGGCGCTTCGCGGTCGAGCGGCGCCTTGCGCGACCAATGACGGATCCACTTGCGTGCCCAGCCGAGCTCGCGGTGAGAGAGGCGCGACGGTTGGGCGAGCTGCAGCATCAGCACTTCGGCAAAGGCCGCCATCGGCGAGGAATCGACGCTCAAATCAGCAACGGTTTCCGCGACGACCCCGCGCGCTTCGGCTGCCGTGTAGGCCTGATGGATCAACTTCCAGCAGTCCGTTCCGAACTCGCGTCGCGCAAGCAAGCAAGCGCCGATAAACTCTCCCGAGCAGGCCAGCACACGGTGGCAAAGCCGCGCGAACGAGTGCTCGAGCTCGGAATGCTTGCCGCTCAGGCTTGCGCCCAGGAGCCGCGCGTAGCCCCGGAGCATCGCCGTCCACAGGTGGGTTGCCTGGACGAAGGCCGCGGCCTCCCCCTGGGAGAGCGGCAAGGGTTTTCCCGCGAAACGTTTGGCTTGCTCCGCTCCGGCAAGTAAGACGGGATAACGAAGCCGCTCCAGGATCTGCAGATATACGGAATGTCTGGGCGGGGCGTTCTCGATTTCCCCGAGCAGGGTCAAGAGCGCACTGCACGAGTGGGGGGTGTCGGCGGGGGCTGTACGCGCGAGCCAATCCTCGCAGCTTTTGAGGTCCTCGAGTCGCGGGCTTGGGCTCGGGAGGAAATCACCTGGCGCCATGGGTCCTCCGGGGGTGGGTTTCTGCGGAATGCAGCCATGACAATGTACTATGCCCCCGGCATACACACCCAGGCGAACCGCCTTTGGGATGTGAAGAAATTGGCACAACGCGCGAGGACGCGCGAGTCTCGGAGCTCTAGGCGATCTCGAAAATGACGCGTTCGAAGTCGGCACCGCGGTCGACGACCGATAGGAGCCGCACCTGACCCGCGCGTTCGTTGAACACCTCGATCTCCCGATCCGCCTTGAACCATCCCACGGGCAGGACGAGCGTTTCGGGGGTCTGGAGGGCTGCAATCGCGGGCAGCATGAGCGCCTGGGTGTATTGCTCGGCTGCGGCTGCGGCACCGGCGTCGGGCGCCCGGATCGCGACCCCGAGCGGAATTCCCGGGAGAATCTGCACGCCGATGCACAGCCCGAACTCCGAAGAGACCGAAAGCCAGCGGATCGCGCAAAGCAGGAAAGCCTTGGCATCCGCAGGGCGGATCCCGAGCAGCTGCCCGAGGACCAGACGCGACGCGGCCGCCGGATCGATCCGTTCGAGACGCAGTCCCGAGGCACTCTCATCCTTGATCTGCCAGGTTTCGACAGGGAAAGTCGTCGTCGTTGCCGGCGCATCCTCGTGGCGCGTTGCCAGACGTCCGAAGGTCGCAATTTCGTCGTGTTGAACCTGGGAGATCTTTCGGGGACCGCCGCGCATCTGGAACGAGCGGCCGGTGACGAAGAAGTGCATTGCCGCCATCCCCGTGCAGATCTGCGCGGTGCCGCTGGTGCCGCGGCGCGGGTGCGCGCGTGACTGCTTGTCTTCGCACCACCGCCGATACAGCATCACGAGCAGGCTGTCGGCCAGCTGGGCAGTTACGTCCTCGCCCAAACCGAGCGCCGCGGGAGTCTCACCCTTGCGCAGCCGGCCGATACGTTTGCGCAGGCTGCCGCCGAGCTCCTGGATTTCCAGAACGCGGGTATTGTCCCCTTCCGCCAAGCGGCGCGAGGCGCCGGCAACACCCGCCAGATCGACGATCAGCGGGGCGACGCTGTCGCCGGCAGTTGCGGCCGTGCGCACGACCGAGACTTTGCGCGCCCAGTATTCGATCCAGTTCGAAATGAGCTCGATCTGGCGCAGGGTGAGCTTGCCCGGATAGGCCAGATCGAGCAGCAGAATCTGCGCATAGGTTTCCGTGCAGGTGGTGTCCTTTCCCTTGCGAACCGGATGGGGGACTTCGTCACCCGCAGCGCCCCGCTCCTCGGCGAGCGCGTAGACGCCGTGCAAAAGTTTCCATTCGTGTTCTCCGACATGCTGATAGGCCTGGTAGTACGCGATCATCTTCTGGCCGGTACACCACAGAACGCGCTGGGCTATCAGCGCCGCGTTCTTGCCGGGGCCGCCGCCCGCAATCGCCTGCAGGCAGTGTTGATATCCGGATGAAAGCGCGTCCCAGAGCGCGTGCGCGCTGTGCAGGAACTCGCGCTCCGGCTTGGCGAGCGGCGCGGGGCGGCTGGAAAACTTCTTGGAATGTTCCACCTGCACGAAGCTCACGGGCTCGCGCAGTAGCTCCAGGATCTTCAGCCGCTCCGCGGGCGCGATGGCGCAGGCATTCAGTTCCTCGAGCTGCCCGAGGAGACGCTCGTGCGATGTGCCCACGTTGATAAGCGGCAGCGACTGCAGCCACTTG
>DATHHS010000209.1:0-8998 GCA_035317085.1 Burkholderiales bacterium | reverse complement strand
CTCGGCGGGGCTCGCCGCGCTGGTGCTCTTCGCCGACTACACCCACGCGCTCGAAGGCGCCGGCAAGGCCGTCTCCTTCGATCTGTCCAACCACATGGTGATCATCGGCCTGTTCATCGGAGGCATGGTGCCCTATCTCTTCGGTGCGATGGCGATGGAAGCGGTAGGCCGCGCCGCTGGTGCCGTCGTGGTCGAGGTACGCAGGCAGTTCAAGGAGATCAAGGGAATCATGGAAGGCAAAGCGAAGCCCGAATACGGCGTAGCGGTGGACATGCTCACGCGAGCCGCGATCAAGGAAATGATGATCCCGTCTTTGCTGCCCGTGCTGGTGCCGGTCGTGGTAGGCCTTGTGCTCGGGCCGCAGGCGCTGGGCGGGGTGCTGATGGGCACCATCGTCACCGGCCTCTTCGTCGCCATCTCGATGACCACCGGCGGCGGCGCCTGGGACAACGCGAAGAAGTACATCGAAGACGGACATCACGGCGGCAAGGGCTCTGAGGCGCACAAGGCCGCGGTCACCGGCGACACCGTGGGCGATCCTTACAAGGACACGGCCGGCCCGGCGGTCAACCCGCTTATCAAAATCATCAACATCGTCGCGCTGCTGATCGTACCGTTGATGGTTTGAGTTGGAATTTCCTCTCTCCCGCTTGCGGGAGAGAGTTTGTGTGAGGGAAGGGCGGCTATGGCCGCTCCTTTCCGTCTTGGCCACCGGTAAGTGCGATAATGCTCACCGATTGGCGCGTGGGATCACGACGATTCGGCTCGCCTGCTGAAAGGGGCCGGGCGGCAAACCAAGCGCGCCGAACCGTTGCAGATCAATTTACATCCGCACTTACCGAGGTTTTGCGTCCATGGCACAACAACTCGACTTGCTGAAAATCGCCCAGGAAGAACAGAAAGGCGATCTCTTCAAGCTGCTCGACAGCATCTACAAGCGTTCCGCTGTCAAGCCGACCGGGTATCCCGATGCGATCATCTGGGAAGGCGGGAACAGCGCCGGGAGCGTCAAGCCCGTGGCCCACGCATTCACCGACATGTTCGCCCTGAACGGCACGCTCATGGCGCTCGATGTGTTGGGGCTCCCGTTTCTCGGCGTGCCGATGATGGCGCAGTTCCGCCACGACACGAAGCTGGTTTCTCTCGAATGGTTCGGCAAGCTCGACTACATCGCGCTCAAGTGGTCCACTGCGGGGGACTTCATGGTGAACGAGGGTGGCAGGAAAGTCGTCGTGAACGGCAAGTCGGCCAATGCGCCGCTGCGCACGGCCGCGGGCGTCTACTGCAACGTGCGCCCCTACGGCGGCATCACCAGCATCCGCTTCATGCCCGGCCTGCCGTACTCGCAGGACAAGAAGAAATTCGGTGTCGACCCGAAGACCGGCGTCATCCACTCCGAGATGAACACCCCGGGCATTCGCATGGCCTACGCCGCGCGGCTCTTTCTCAAGATGGTGCACGACACCGGACTGATGGGCCGCGTAGCGACCAAGCCCACCCAGGCGCAGGAAGACGCGGTCAACGCCGGCATCATGCGCTGGCTCCTGCAGGGCACGAAGTTCAAGTTGAAGCGCCAGTACACGGTCGACGCCTACGAGGAGCACCGCGCGAACGTGGACGCGATCGTGGCGCTCCTGCCCAAGGACTTCAAGGCCGGCATGGAGAACTGGGGCGGGGACGTCTACGAGCACATCTCCGACACCAACTTCGGCCTGCTCCTGCACGACATGATCCGCCAGCGCCCCTGCATCCTGTACGCGACCGACCTGGACGGCGACCGGCTCACCGACCTGATGGCCGACGCGCCCGACGTGCTGCGCGACTGGGGCCAGATCGTGCTCGACAAGGCCGGCGCCAAGGTCGACATGAAGAAGCTCTGGAAGGACATGGGCTTCACCATGACCAACGGCAAGGACATGACCAGCGTCATGTACCGCGTTCACGGCGCGCCGATCTATGAACAAACGCTCGGCTCGGCCGATGCGATGCTGCTGCGCCTGCTCGACGGCGACGAGACCGTGGGCGGCGAGAAGCAGCCCTACGATCCGCGCATCCACTTCGTGCTGATCAACGAGGCCTACAAGGCGGCCAACCCCGGCAACAAGAAGCTCGCCGACTGGCTCGACGCTCAGCTCGCCAGCTTCGACAAGATCTACGGGACCCAGCGGCCGCGCTACCTCGAGGGCTACAAGAAGCTCAAGGAAGCGATCCGGCCCTGGGGGGCCTGAAGGTCGAAGTATCATTGAGGGCGATGGCAAAACGCACGTTCAAAGCGGCAGTCAAGCCCAAATCCGCACACCGATCCAAGCCCGAACGCAGGTTCAAAGCCAAGGCCAAGTCGAAGCCTGAAGCCGCGACGCCGGCAGCCGACCTTAAGGCCGTCGAAGCCGGGGCACCCGGTGCGAAGCCAGCCAGGCCGATCACGACCGTCTCCGCCGTCGAGATGGGGGCACGGCAGCGCGAGATCTCGGTCTCGGAATTCTTCACCAAGAACCGCCACCTGCTCGGCTTCGACAATCCGCGCAAGGCGCTGCTCACCTGCGTCAAGGAAGCCGTCGACAACGCGTTGGATGCGGCCGAGGAGGCCGGCATCCTGCCGGACGTGGTGGTCAACGTCGAGGTGGCGGCGACCAACGGGGCGCCGCCACCTCCGGCGAGCCAGGCGACGCGCTTTCGCGTCACCGTCACCGACAACGGCCCAGGAATAGTCCGGCAACAAATCCCGCCGATCTTCGCGAAGCTCCTTTACGGCTCGAAGTTCCACCGGCTGCGCATGAGCCGCGGCCAGCAGGGCATCGGCATCTCGGCGGCGGGCATGTACGCTCAGCTGACGACGGGCAAGCCGGTGCAGATCATCTCGCGCACCGGCGCGCGGGCCGCCGCCCACTACTTTGAAGTGCAGATCGACACCAAGAAGAACGAGCCGCGGATTTTCGAGAACAAGAAGATCGACTGGGAGCACCCGCGCGGCACGCAGGTGGCGATGGAGATCGAGGGGCGCTACCAGAAGGGGCGCGCGTCGGTGGACGAGTTTCTTGAGCAGGTGGCGATCGCCAATCCGCACGTGCGGCTCGTCTACCGTACGCCCGAGGGTGAGACGAAGGAGTATGCGCGGACGATAGAGGAACTGCCGCCTCAGCCGAAGGAGATCAAGCCGCATCCCTACGGCATCGAGTTCGGAGTTCTCCTTCGCATGCTCCACGACACCAAGAGCCACTGGCTCTCCGGGTTTCTCGCGAGCGAGTTCAGCCGGGTGTCCTCCGCCGTCGCCCAGGAGATCTGCAAGACGGCGAAGCTCTCGCCCAACGCGAAGCCGCGCAGTCTTCGTGGGGCCGACGCCGAGGCGCTCTACAAGGCGATCCAGTCCACAAAGATCATGGCGCCGCCGTCCAACAGCATCTCGCCCATCGGCGAGAAGGCGATCCTCCACGGCCTCTACCAGCAGATCAAGGGGGACTTCTACACGGCGGTCACGCGGTCGCCGGCGGTGTATCGTGGCAATCCGTTCATCATCGAGGCGGGCCTCGCGTTCGGCAAAGGCCCCGAGCAGGCGGCGCAGACGTCGGAAGCGCCGCCTGAACCCCTTGCCGAGGGCGAGCAGCAGGACGACGACCGCGAGCTGGCGCGTGTCATCCGCTACGCCAACCGCGTCCCGCTGCTCTATCAGCAGTCGGCGTGCGCCGCGTACAAATCGGTGCTCGAGACCGGTTGGCGCAACTACGGCGTGGCGCAATCGCGCGGGGCGCTTCCGGCGGGACCCATGGTGGTGTTCGTCCACATGGCCTCGGTCTGGGTACCGTTCACCAGCGAGTCCAAAGAGGCGATCGCCGATTACGACGAGATCCGCAAGGAGATCAGGCTCGCGCTGCAGGAATGCGGGCGCCGGCTCGGCGTATTCTTGCGAAAGCGCGAGCGGGCCAAGAGCGAGTTCCGCCGGCGTAATATTTTCGAGCTTTACATCGAAGAGGTCGTCGAGGCGTGTGCGCGGCTTAAGGGCGGCAAGCTCTCGAAGGAAAAGCTCAAGAACCAACTGCAGAAGATCGCGCTCAAGCGAACCGGCGGGGCCAAAACCGACGAGATCCTGGGCCACGAGAGCGGCCCTGAGGGGCTGCCTCACTCGATCATCGTCACACCCGAGGGGACCGAAGGGGAGGCGCCGGTGTTGCCGGGCGCCGAGCCGAGCAACGGAGGCCCGCCGGAAAAGGCCGCGCCGACCAAAGAGACGGCGAAAGCGGCGAAGCGCAAAACGAAGCGTAAAAGGAGATAACCCCCATGGCCAAAGCAGCCGCGAAGAAACTCGGACCGGTTGAGAAGAAGCTCGTCGGCGTGGCCGACACCGTGATCACGGCCGCCGACCGGGGCAGGGATCCGGCGCTGTCGATCCCCGTGCGTAGCCTGGCCAATATCAACTTCAACGAGAAGCGCGGCATCATCGAGATGGGCAGGCGCAAGCAGGAGCGCACGCTGTTCAACGTGGGGATGGCGAGGAAGTTCATGCAGACAGTGCTGGTGGCCGATGCCTTGGCCGAGCTCCAGAGGGCGAACCTCACGACCTCGCTCAGGGAGATCTACTACCGCACCAAGCACACGATGAAGGACTCGCACGAGAACACCTTCGACAACCAGAACGAGTCCGACCCGCTCATCGAAGACCTCGAAGTGACGCTGACGGCGCTGCGCGAGGAGCTCCACGTGCGCGCGGAGAACGCCGGCAGCATCGTGGGGCCGGTCGTGCTCACCGACGACGGCGACCGGGTGGACTGCGCGCGCCTGGGCAAGGGCGGCTACTCGGTGCCCTCCATCGTGGAGCCTGAGTTCATCCAGATCCGGCGATGCACGGCGGACTTCGTCCTGCTCGTCGAGAAAGGCACGCAGTGGAACCGGCTCTCCGAAGACAAGTTCTGGCGCCGATACAACTGCGTCCTCCTGACGGGCAACGGCCAGCCGCCGCGCGGTGTGCGGCGCCTGGCGCGGCGCCTGCACGAGGAGCATAGGCTCCCTGTCTACGTTCTCGTCGACAACGACCCCTGGGGCTACTATATCTACTCGGTCGTCAAGCAGGGATCGATCAACCTCGCGTTCGAGAGCGAGCGGATGGCCATTCCCAAGGCCAAGTTCATCGGGCTCTCGAGCTCGGATCCCGATACGTACGGGCTGCCGCGCAATGTCGGCATCAAGCTCAACGACAAAGACGTGAGCCGGGCCAAAGAGCTGATCAACTACCGCTGGTTTCAGAAGAAGGAATGGCAGGAAGAGATCAAGCGGATGCTCGCGACAGGTCTCAAGTACGAGCTCGATTCGCTCGCCAACAAGGACTTCCGCTTCCTGACCAAGACCTATCTTCCGAAGAAGCTCAAGGACCGAGACTGGCTCGATTGATATCGCGGCGAACGTAGTCCAGTGCCTCGGCGTCCAGGTTCTCCGCCAGGCAGTCGAAGCTCCGCACCGTCTCCGTCGCCCGCAGCCAGGTGAGCTGGCGCTTGGCGAGCTGGCGCGTCGCGGCTACGCCACGGTCGCGCAGCTCCTTCCTTCCGATTTCTCCCTCGAGGTATTGCCACGCCTGGCGGTAGCCGACGCAGCGCATCGAGGGCAGGGCAGGGCGAAGAGTGTAGCGCTTGCGCAGTGTCCGCAACTCCTCGACCAGGCCGCGCTCGAGCATTGCGTCGAAGCGTGCTTCGATGCGCCGATGCAGCTCGCTGCGGTCCGAAGGAGCGAGAGCCAGCTCGACGAAGCGGAAGGGAAGGGCGCTCTTCTTTCGCCCGAGCAGCTTCGACATCGGCTTCCCCGTGACACGATAGATTTCGAGCGCGCGCTGAATGCGCTGCGCGTCGGTGGGCTTCAGCCTCGCTGCGGTCGGGGCATCGATCATCGCAAGCTGCGCGTGCAGCGCCGCCCAGCCTCGCTCGGCGGCTTCGGCGTCGATTTGCGCACGCACCGCGGGATCCGAACTGGGAAGGTCCGATAGCCCTTCGCGCAGCGCCTTGAAATAGAGCATCGTGCCGCCGACCAGGAGCGGCGTGCGGCCGCGTGCGGAGATTTCGCGGATGAGCTTGAGCGCATCGGTGCAGAATTGCGCGGCCGAGTAGCTTTCGGTCGGGTCGAGGATGTCAATGAGGTGGTGCGGCACGGCGCGACGTTCGGCGGCCGAAGGCTTCGCGGTTCCGATGTCCATGCCGCGATAGATCTGAGCGGAATCGACGCTAACGATCTCGACCGGCAGGTGATCCGCCAGTCTCGCCGCCAGCGCGCTCTTGCCGCTGGCGGTCGGGCCCATCAGGAGGATCGCGGCAGGTTCAGCGGCCACGCATGAAGAGCTTGTCGAGATCGGCGAGGCTCATTTGATACCACGTCGGCCGCCCGTGGTTGCACTGCCCGGAACGCTCGGTCTCTTCCATTTCGCGGAGCAGGGCGTTCATTTCCGGGATCGTCAGCGCTCTGTTGGCGCGCACCGCGCCGTGACAGGCCATGGTTCCGAGCAGCTCGTCGCGGCGTTCGGTAAGTACGCGGCTCGCCCCGAATTCGCGAATGTCCCGCAGTATCGCGCGCGCGAGCTCGGTCGTGTCGGCATTGGCCAGCATCGATGGAACCGCGCGCACCGCCAGTGCAAAGGGGGAAATCGCCGCCACATCGAAGCCGAGCAGGTTGAGTGTTGCGCCATGCTCCTCGACCGTGGCGACGTCGAGCCCGTCGGCATGAAAGGTCGACGGGATGAGAAGCTTCTGCGTGTTCATCGCGCGCAAATCGAGAGCCGCCTTGAGCTTTTCATAGAGGATGCGCTCGTGTGCGGCGTGCATGTCTACGAGAATCAACCCCTGGCGGTTCTGGGCGAGGATATAGATGCCGTGCAGCTGCGCGATCGCGAAACCGAGCGGTGCTTCACCGGCGTTCGAGTCGTTGCCCGGAACGCTTGCTGTCCCGAGAGTCTCCGCGCGCGCATCGGCGAACATCGCGGTGTAGCCCGCTACGGGCTGGGCGAGACCCAGAAAACCCTGCCCGGCGCGCGGCTGGATGGATTGGCCCACGGCGACCGGTGCTGCCATGGCTGCCGGAGTCTCCGCCGCCGTTCCGGAGAGGCCTTTTGCAACCGCGTGGAACACGAACTGATGCACTGCGCGCGGGTCGCGGAAGCGGACCTCGATCTTTGCAGGATGGACGTTCACGTCCACTCCGAGCGGATCGATCTCGAGGAACAAAACGTAGGCGGGATGACGCTCGCCATGCAGGACATCGCGGTAGGCTTCGCGCAGCGCATGCGAGATCAGCTTGTCGCGAACGAACCGGCCGTTCACATAGACGAATTGGGTGTCGCGCGAAGCGCGGGTGAAAGCCGGAGAGCCGGCGAAGCCGTGGAGCCTGATGGCGCCGCCGTCTGCTGCTATCGGACGCATCGACTGAGCGAAGTCGGCACCGAGCGTTCCCCCCACGCGGTGCGCCGAGTCGGAAGGCGCCAGGCGAGTGAGGACGCGACCGTTGTGTCTCAAGCTGAAGGCGACGTCGTGACGCGACAAGGCGGCGCGAGTGAACGCGTCTTCGCAGTGAGCGAGCTCCGTAGCATCACTCTTCAGGAATTTCCGCCGCGCCGGTGTGTTGTAGTAAAGATCGCTGACTTCGACAGTCGTTCCGAGCGGGTGCGCTGCGGGCTGAACGGCTCCGATGCTCCCACCCTCGGCACTGAGCGAAAAAGCGCTGGCCGCTCCCGCGGTCCTGCTCGACAGCGCGACTCGCGCAACCGAGGCGATGCTCGCGAGCGCTTCGCCGCGAAAGCCGAGCGAGCGGACTTGCTCGAGGTCGTGCAGCGAGGCGATCTTGCTCGTTGCGTGCCGCGCGAACGCCATCGGCAGGTCCTCGCTTTGGATGCCTGCACCGTTGTCGACGGCCCGGATCTGCTTTACGCCGCCTTCGACGAGCGCGACGCCGATATCGGTGGCGCCGGCGTCGAGGCCATTTTCCAGCAGTTCCTTCAGCACCGAGGCCGGCCGATCGACCACTTCGCCCGCAGCGATCTGGCTGATGAGCGTCTCGGGCAGTGGGCGGATGTCAGGCACGTTTGTGATTCTTCCATCAATAGCGCGGCGATGCGCGTCCTTGGACTTTAGCGCGCGGAACGAATTATAGGTGACGCGGTAGAATGCCGCGGTGGACCTTCTGCTCTCCGGCTGGGACCTTCTCGTACATCTCGACCAGCACCTTGCAGCGCTGCTTGAACAGCACGGCGCCTGGGTCTATCTCCTGCTCTTCGCCATTATTTTTTGCGAGACGGGCCTGGTCGTGACGCCCTTTCTTCCCGGGGACTCCTTGCTTTTCATTGCCGGTGCGCTCGCAGCGGGCGGTGGCATCGACGTGCACCTGCTTGCCCTGTTGCTGGTCGCCGCGGCGGTGCTCGGCAACACCGCGAATTACTCGATCGGCCGTTTCGTAGGCCCAAAGGTCTTCCGCTGGGAAGAATCGCGGTTCTTCAACAAGAGGGCGCTGGACCGCGCGCACGCGTTCTACGAGAAACACGGCGGGAAAACCATCGTCATCACGCGGTTTGTGCCTATCCTGAGGACTTTCGCCCCGTTCGTCGCCGGCATCTCGCGCATGACTTACCTGCACTTTACGGCTTATAACCTGGCCGGAGCGCTTGCGTGGGTACTGTCGCTGCTGTACGCCGGCTACTGGTTCGGCAATGTGCCCTTCGTGAAGCAGAACCTCACGTGGGTGATCCTCGGCATCATCGCACTTTCGCTCTTACCGCTCGCGTTCGAGTACCTGCGGCACCGGTCGAGCAAGGCCTGAACGCGGGCCTCTGCGAGGGATCAGCGCATCGCCGCGAGGGTCGATCGGGAAAGCGGCGGATTTTTCGCGATGTATCCCTTGATGCCCCGGAGGATTGCGCGCGCGATTTTTTCCTGATAGGCCGCGTCGTTCAGACGCTTTTCCTCGTCGGGATTGCTGATGAACGCCGTCTCGACCAGGATGGAAGGGATGGGCGACTTCAGTACCGCAAAGGCCGCCT
>DATHHS010000208.1:0-4804 GCA_035317085.1 Burkholderiales bacterium | reverse complement strand
GTCGGCCACAGCTCCACGTCCAGCGGCACCACCTCGCCCGGTTTCAGCGGCTGCAGCTGGTCGTGCGTGTGATAAGGCCGGTATTCGGTGGAAAGTTTCGGGTCGAGCTTGCGGTGCGAGGCGCGCAGCCAGCCTTGGGCGATCGGCGTGTGCGGGTCGATCGCGCCCATGAAAACGATCTCGCGCATGTCCGGCGTGAACACTCGGAACACAAGAAAAAGATCCGCGTCGGCGGTGGACGAGGACACGAACAGCTTCGCCGCCAGCGGCCCGGTGATCTCGGTTTCGCGTTCGAAGGGCGGCGCGACGAAAGTCAGGCCGTCGCCGAGCGCGTCGTAGGCGGCGCTCCCGGCGGATTTCGCCGGGTCGCGCGCCAGGCTGTGCGCGGCGGGATCGAGATAAAACTTCGTCCACTGCGTGCGCCGTATCGGCCATTCGTCCTCGTGCCGCGCCACGAAACGGTCGACGTGGCGCACCTGCAGCTGCACCCGCGGCTGTTCTTTCCAGCGGCTGTCCGTGCCTTTGAGGAAATGCGCGAAGAAGCGCTTCTGCAGGTCGACGCCGTAGTCGGTGTAGAAATGCGTCCAGTGCTCGATGCCGTGCGCTTCCAGCCATTTTTCTCTGGACGCCGCACGCACAAAGCCCTCGAAGTTGCCCCTCGGGTGCAGCCCCTGCCCGCCCCAGTTCGCGGTGGACAGGAGCGGCACGGTGATCTTCTCCCACTGCGGTGAGCGCGCCTTGTGATAGTCGTCATCCAGCGGATGCGCGAGAATGTCGTCGCCGAAATCGCAGCGGTTCTTCTGCAGCTGGCGATCGGAAAGCGTCTCATCGCCGCAAACGAGCTCGCCGGTGACGCGGCTCCTCGGGCCGCGCTCGCCGAGGCCGTACTGCACCGTCTTCACCTGCATGTCGTACCAGTTGGCCCAGAACGTCGAGAGGATGCCGCCGTGGTGCGTCATGTCGCGGTACCAGTCGGCCGCGCCTTCCCAGATGCACATCGCGGCGAGGTGCGGCGGTTGCAGCGAGGCGACGTGCCACTGGTTGATGCCGTAGTAGGAAATGCCGTTCAGGCCGACCTTGCCGCTCGACCAGGCCTGCACCCCGGCCCATTCGATGCAATGGTAGAAGTCTTTCGTTTCGCGCGGGGAGAAATGGTCGATGAAACCGGGTGAGCGCCCTGCCCCGCGCGAATCGACACGCACGCAGGCATAGCCTTCCGGAACCCATTTCTCGGGATCGACGACTTCCCAGTTCTGGTATTGGTTGGTCGAGCCGCAGGCGACATCGGGATGCTCGGCGACCATGCGCTGCCAGGCGCTCGGATAGCCGTCCTGGAAGGCCAGGCCCTTGGCATAGGGGCCGTAGCTGAGAATGACCGGAAACCGCCCTTCCTTCTCCGGCCGGTAGATGTCCGCCCGGAGCACGACCCCGTCGTCCATTGCGATCGGGACGTCCCAGTCGATGCGCATCCCGTCGCGGAGCTCGCTCTTGGGCGACTCCATTCGCTCTCCTTGGGGTGAAGCGGCCTTCGCCAGCAAACCTTGCTGCAACTGTTATATTTATTGTGGCAGCTAATTTGAACCCACGCGGCAGCGGGTGTCAACCCGGCGTCGCGAAAGAAGGACTTCAAATGAAAATCGGAATCGCAGGCACCGGCAGAATGGGCGCGGCAATCGCCCAGCGTCTCATGAGTCTCGGGCATGAGCTTACCGTCTGGAACCGCACGGCGGCGAAGACCCAGCCGCTCGCCGCGGCCGGCGCGAAAATCGCCGCAACGCCCTTTCAGCTGGCTTCGTTCTCGGAAACGGTGATCACCATTCTCACCGATGCCGCGGCGATCGACACCGCCTACCGCGGCAGAGACGGGCTCCTGTCGGGAAGCGTGGCCGGAAAGCTCTTTATCGAAATGAGCACGGTCCGGCCCGAGACCGAGCGCGAGCTCTCGGCAGGAATCAGGGAAAAGGGTGCGGCCATGATCGAATGCCCGGTCGGGGGAACCGTCGGCCCCGCGAAGGACGGGAAGCTCTTCGGCTTCGTCGGAGGAGAGGCGGCCGACGTCGCCCGCGCAAAACCCCTGCTCGAGCAGCTATGCCGCCGCATCGAGCACGTCGGGCCCGTCGGCGCCGGCGCCAGCATGAAGCTCGCGATCAACCTGCCCCTGCTCGTCTTCTGGCAGGCCTTTGGCGAGGCCTTGGCACTGTGCCGCACGCTGGGGCTCGAGCCGGCGAAGATCGTCGATATCTTCGCCGATACTTCAGGTGGACCCAATGTGCTGAAAAATCGGGGAGCGGCGCTCACTGCGGCGCTGCAGGGAAAAGACGTCGGCCCCATCACCGTCGACATCGACGCCATGCGCAAGGACCTGCGGACGATGATCGAAGAGGCGAAATCCTTCGGCGCCGATCTTCCCGTCACCTCGAGCGCGCTGCAATGCTACGACGACGCGTCCCGCGCGGGCCTGGGAAAGGGCGACATCACGGCGATCCCGGTGCGCTGGATGAACAGGTAGTCACTGCACCGGCACCACCCCGTCGAGCTTGGCGAAACATTCGCGCCGGGCCGTTTCCAGGAAATCCCGGACAAAGGGCAGGCGCGCCACTTCGCCGGTGGTGGCGCCGTACAGGTTGCTCCACAACCCGCCTTTGCCGATGCGCCGCGCGATCACATATCCATAGTCCACGTAGTTCTTGATTCCCCAGTTCGGCAGCGCGGCAACGCCCCGGCGGCTCGCGACCAGCTGCAGGATGGCGACCGTGAGTTCCGTGGTGCGGCGCCTGGGATGGACCCGGGCGGGTTTCAGCACCCGCCGGATCAGGTCGATGCGCTCTTCGGGCACCGGATAAGTGATGAGCGTTTCCTTCGCGAAGTCGCTCGCGGCGAGATAGCGCTTCGCCTTCAGCCGGTGGTCGGTCGGCATCACTGCGAGCACTTCGAAGCGAAACAGCGGGTGGTAGACGATGCCCCGCCGCGGCTTGTTCTCCGAACCGATCACCAGATCGGTCTTGTTATCGGCGAGCAGGGCGAGCGGCTTGGGATGAAAACCCGATACCAGATCGAGCTCCACTTCCGGCCAGTGCTTGCGAAAAGCATCCATGATCGGCATCAGCCAGTCGAAGCAGGTGTGGCATTCGAGCGCGATGCGCAGCGTCCCCGCGGGCTTCCGGGCGAGCTTGGTGAGATCGCGCTCCGCGGTCTGGACCTCGTTCATCACGGTGCGGCCCAGGGCCACCAGCCGCCGTCCCGGCTCGGTCAGCTGCACCGATTGCCCGTGGCGCTTCACCATCGCCAGGCCGTAGTGCGACTCCAGCGCCTTCAACTGATGCGAAAGCGCCGACTGGGTCAGATGCACGCGCTCGGCGGCGCGCGACACCGTGCCCGCCTCGGCGAGCGCGATCAGCGTTCGGAGGTGGCGGACTTCGAGCATAAGCTATGAATAATTTTCATACTATACGTATAAACTTTCACTGGATTCATATATAAGCATAAGCGATGATGCTCCATTCGTCAAAGGAGCGAAGCATGACTGTCGCGAGAATGGCCGAAGCGGCCCGCCGCATGCGCGTTCGCGCGGCCGCCCGCCGCCATCATGCGGCCTGACAGAAGCGAGGAACTTAGGGCCCTGCTCGACCGCCGCATCCTGATACTGGACGGCGCGATGGGCACGACCATCCAGGGCTACAAGCTCTCGGAGGCCGATTTCCGCGGCGAAGGCTTCGCCAGGTCCGAGCGCGACCTGAAGGGCAACAACGATCTGCTCACATTGACGCAGCCGGCCGTGATCGCCGAGATCCACGCCTCGTATCTCGAGGCCGGCGCCGATATCATCGAAACGAATACCTTCAACTCGAACGCTCCTTCGCAGGCCGACTACGGCCTGGAGCGCCTGGTGTACGACCTGAACCATGCCGCCGCCAGGCTCGCTCGCGACGCGGCCGACCGGGCTACCGAGCGCGACCCGGGGAAGCCGCGTTTTGTCGCCGGCGTGCTCGGGCCGACCAATAAGACCGCGTCGATCTCGCCCGAGGTCAACGATCCGGGTTTCCGCAACATTTATTTCGACGAGCTGGTGAAAGCCTACGGCGAGGCCCTCGGGGGACTTGCCGACGGCGGCGCCGACCTGATCCTGCTCGAGACGATTTTCGACACGCTCAACGCGAAGGCAGCCATCTTCGCCATCGAGACGCTCTTCGAGCAACGCGGACAGCGTCTTCCGGTCATCGTGTCCGGCACCATCACCGACCAGTCCGGGCGCACCCTTACGGGCCAGACGTCCGAGGCCTTCTGGAATTCCCTGCGGCACGCGCGGCCGATCGCGGTGGGCCTGAACTGCGCGCTCGGCGCGAAGCTCATGCGCCCCTACATCGAAGAGCTGTCGAAGGTCGCCGATACCTATATCAGCTGCTACCCCAACGCGGGCCTCCCCAATCCGCTCTCCGATACCGGCTACGACGAGCCGCCGGAATATACCGCGGGCCTGCTCCGGGAATTCGGCGAAAGCGGCTTTCTGAACATCGTCGGCGGCTGCTGCGGCACGACACCCGATCACATCCGCGCCATCGCGAACGCGGTGCGCGCCCTGCCACCGCGCAAGCCGCCTGCCGCCGACCGGAGGCTGCGGCTTTCCGGCCTCGAACCGCTGAATATCGGCGACGATTCCCTCTTCGTCAACGCAGGAGAGCGCACCAACGTCTCCGGCTCCCGGGCCTTTGCCCGCCTGATCCTCGCCGGCGACTACCACGAAGGCCTCGCCGTGGCGCGCCAGCAGGTGGAGAACGGCGCGCAGCTGATCGACGTGAACATGGAC
>DATHHS010000207.1:0-14818 GCA_035317085.1 Burkholderiales bacterium | reverse complement strand
ACCGTGCGTCGAATTGTTCCCCATGAACAGCGTATAGCCGTCCGGCGCCGACCGCGCGGCCACCTCCGTGCCGAGCACCCCGCCCGCCCCCGGCCGCGCATCAATCACGATCGGCTGCTCCAGACTCAGCGAGAGCTGATTGCCGACCACGCGGCTGATCACATCCGTCGCGCTGCCGGGCGCCTGCGCGATCACGATGCGTATCGGCTTGCTCGGCCAGGTTTGGGCGAGTGCGGGGTTCGAAATGCCCCCGGCCATCATGATGAGAGTCGGGGTCAAGATGCCGGCAACGAATGCAATCAATTGCTTCATGACGTCTCCTGTGTGAACTGGTTGTTTCGACCAAGAGGCGGGCATTGACAAGAGGTTACGTCGATCGGATAACCTACGTGGTTTGAGTCTTGGTTCACTCTTTGAACTCGATCTTGAAGTCGCCCATGCCCGCGTTGGTCTGATGACTCACACGCACGAGCCTTTCCTTCTGACCAAGCATTTCAGTTATCGCGACAACGGCACTGAATTCCTTGTGCGGTCCTCGGTTCAGCTCCGAAACAGAAAAAACCCTAACTGTGGCTCTTTGTATCGAATTCAGGTGTGATCGAACTTGATCAAGCGTCCAGGTCGGATTACTGACGACTGCAGCTTGTAGATCATGGATGTAGTGACTTAGGTAATCTCTAAGAACTCGCTCCACGTCTACGCTTACCTTAGACGGGAGCGCACACACCGCCTCATATAGCTCTCCATATCTCGCCGCTAGTTCTGTAGTCGTCATTGCCTTTGACATTTCCTCGATCTCGCCGTCAATAGCTTGTCGCTTGTCTTCGTCTGAAATTTCGTAGTGGTCTCCCGTATATTTAGGCAAGTATCTTTCCAATGTTCCGCCGGGCAGGAGAATGACATTTCGTTGCTTCAACGCGATCACAAGCTGCCTTAGTCGTCCCTCGATCTCCTCGACAGCTGTTTGAGATACCGCCGCGATTAAAGCCGAGCGACTACGGCTAATCGCCGTCATAACCGCGATGCGAGCTTTCGACCAAGCGTTTTTCTTCCACTGTGCTCTTGGCCCAATCTCGGTAAGAAACTCTGCCAATCGCGCGAGCGGTTGCGGCACAGGATTAAGCGCGAGGAGGCGATCGACTACGGCCGTCAACTTCCCATCCAATTCTCCACAGTATTTTGAAAAATCGCTTCCTACACCCGCCGTTACCAGGAAGCTCTGCACCGAACCGTCGTCTTTTACACACGCTCGAAGATTGCCTCCAAACAGGCTGTCCAGGTCGTACAAGAAATAGGCGCTCTTGCCAAATGCTATACACAATTCCAGATAGCGATTTACCTCTTCACACCCACCAGCGTCGATAATGCAACTCCCCGCCCCAGCGACTGATACGCCGCGCGCTTCCTGCATTGTCCCAACGAGCTGAGCGTCGAGAATTCCTTCAACGAAAATCGGGTTGTCAGAGAAGAATAGTTGCTTGTGGTGCACATTCAATCGTGGCACCAATGCCGATAACCTCGCTGTCGCCGCCGGATCAAGGTCGAGAATGTGGTTTGGAATCGAGTGATCTAGATTGAAGGAAATAACGGACTTCACATCCTCGACAGATCGAAAGTCGAGGATAAAAGGAGAGTGCGTGACTAGAAAGATAAACTTCTTTTTCCTGTCCACACCTGGATCGCCTGCGAGCTTGCGAACCTCCTGCATGAAGAATGCCTGGTACTGGGGGTGCAAGTTGAGTTCCGGTTCATCGATAATCAAATACGGATGCTCATCGTTGTACAAATGCGTCAGGAGGACGAGCAGTTCCTTGATCCCATGACACTCGTCGCGATCAAGCCTATAAGAATCGCCGGTTTCTCCAAGCACAGCCCGTGCGACGAGATTTCCAGAGTCCCACTCGAGAATGATCTTACGATTGAACAGATGGCTGAGCGTCGCTTCGACCTGAATGCGGAGCTCCATCCGCTCTTCTAGAAGCACAATCGTATCGATTCCTGATCCATGGAGACCTGCGTTTTTGAAATGGACAAAATGGTTCTTGGCGAGTCCGCCCGCGAAATGGTCCCCAAAGATCCTCATCACGCTAGACTGCTCCATGCCACTAAGTCGATCCGTTCCAAGCATGCGTGCGTTGTTCAGATTTGACTGCAACGTCGCTGCGAACTTTGATTTGCCACTGCCGTTAGGGCCGACAAGGAAATTGATTGTCCCGATCTGGGAGGTTTCAAACCTTTTCTTTAGCCACGGTACGGGCAGTTCGAATGACAAGCTCTGTTTTATCATGGTTATTTCTCGCGATCTCTTCGGACGGGCGGGTGACAGTCGCGCTCAGATGATCACATATACCACTTGGTAGCGGATCTCGCGCACTACGTGGTTGCAATAAGTTTCCCCTCTGCGATTGCGATGCTCTCTGTGACGAGGGCATCGAGAGCAAGTTCTATCTTTCTTTTGTCATAGCCTTGCTCCAGGGACCTCATCTGGAGAAAGTCCTTCATATATTGCGTCTTGTGTTGAAGTTCGCCATGATAAATGCCGAGATCTCGGTTGAAGGAACTCCAACGGACGATAGGTTCAGGAAGTCCGACTCTTTGCAAGTCTAGATAGCACTCGATTGCTGCTGCCTTTCCATTGATGTCTGCGATCCCAACACCGGTCGGCCCGATCGTCTTGAAGTGTATAAAGTCGTCGTGAGGCGGCAGTTGCATCACTCGCATGTTCGGTGGCAGCGACAGCCGTTTCGTTTCGGCCATCTTGGCGATGCCTTCCGCATCATTGTCATAGACGATCACCGTATTGTTCTGAACACCGATACTTATTAGCCCTTGTGCAAATCGGTGCAGATTTCCAGTTCCACTAAAGGGATATCCCTCCTCCATGTCCACGAACCTAAAGAAATCCGAAATATGAGGACGGAATAGCTCAAGGGCTTTTTGCAGTATTTTCGCGTCCGAACTGCCCTCGGTCACAATCAGGAATCGCTGTTCTGGCAATGGTCCTGGTCGGAATTCGTCACGTGTCGCCCAGCCCGATTCGACCAATGGAGTAAAGTCCCAACTTACATCGAGCGCATGATTTACTTTGTTTTCTGCAAGAAGTCGTAAAGCTCCGTTGGCCCCGAAGTTTTCCAAAAGAAGGTCAACTTCCCAGTGGTCCGGGCGAAGTCCGGACTGGTAGTAGTCGTGCTTTTCTGAGTCCAGCGCCAACCTATCCAGTATTTCCGTCCTTACGAACTGCCCAGGCTTATAGTCCTCTCGGTAGTTACCGCTAACTCGCGTTACGTCTACCTTCCTTAGTGCCTCACGTAGTTGATCGAATGGTATTGGTTGCTCTTCAAGATCGTGGAGTTGGTGCAGCCTGTTGTAGTGGTGCTCTGTCGCGCGCAGCGTGTGCCCCAACAGCTCCAGGCGATCTACTACATGCCCAAGTGGCTTTCCGAGTCCCTCGTTCATTTCAACAATCGGGTCACCGTCCGGCCAGTTGTCACCAGCGTAATAGGAAGGCACGAGTTTCAGATCGGACGACTGGAAAAGAGCACTGTGATTGGTGAAGAAGTTGTTCTTGCCCCAATCTACCTCAAGCTGACCGACGGCCAGATGAATCATCGTACCCAATGGTCAGCCCCTCATTCAACCTTGATGTTCGCGTCCTTGATCACCTTGCTCCACTTCTGTTCCTCCGAGCGCACGAATGCGGCGAACTCCTCGGGCGATTCGCCGCCGAGGCGGTAGCCGAGGTTGGCCGAGTCGTCCTTCATTTCCTTGCCCTGCAGGATCGCGGCGATTTCCTTGTGCAGCCGCCGGATGATGATCGCCGGGGTGCCGGCGGGAACGAAGATGCCGTTCCAGCCCACGCCTTCGACCCCGGCAAAGCCGGCTTCCGCCATCGTCGGCACGCCCGGCAGGATGTTCACGCGCTGGCTGTCGGCCACGGCGAGCGCGCGCAGCTTGCCCGCAGCGACCGCGTCGCGGATCACCACCGGCGCGAGGAACGCCGTTTCGACGTGGCCGCCGGTCAGGTCGGGATATTCGGCGCCGATCGCCTTGTAGGGAATCTCGCGCACCTTGATGGCGGTGGTGTACTTGAGCAGCTCGCCGATCATCTCGGTGATCGAACCCGGGCCGCCCGAGGCGTAGGTGAGCGCATTCGGCCTGGACTTCGCGAGCGCGACGTACTCCTTGACGGAATTCGCCGGGACCGACGGATGCACCACCATGACGAGCGAGGTCGAGATCAGCCGCGTCACCGGCACCAGCTTGTCGTTCAGGAGGCAGCACGGGTCGGGCGTGAGGACGTCGTTGATGGCGTTGTTGATCACGCCCTGGTAGAGCGTGTAGCCGTCGGGGGCCGAACGCGCCGCCTCGCGCGCCGCGACCACGCTGTTGCCGCCCGGTTTGTTTTCGACGATCACCGGCTGGCCGAGCGCTTCGGCCAGCTTCGGCGCCACGCGCCTCGCCACCACGTCGAGCGCGCTGCCCGCGCCCGTGGGCACGAGCCAGCGCACCGGCTTGCTCGGATAAGGCTGCGCCGAGGCCGGCGAAACCGCCGCCGCGAGGCCGAGAAGTGCAGCGGCGAAAAGGACGGTCTTTTTCATTTTTTTCCCTCGTTGAGCGCGCAGCCACCCTGGCTTCGGCGGCGAATTGATTCTACTATGCGTTCTCCACCGCCGGCTCGCTCCGGGCCCGCCGGCTCATCGACGGCAGGGTCGAGCGCGAAGCGGATATCATTGGCCAATTACTTAGAAGGAGTTAAACGATGAATACCAGAATCTGGCTGGCGATCGGCGCCGGCACGCTGTTCTCGCTGTCCGCGGTGGCGCAGACGGCACCCGAAGTCACGCTGACCCGGATCGAATGCGGCACCGGCGCGAAGCCCACCATCGTCGCCGAACGCTTCAGCGACACCTTCGCGTACAAGCCGGACCTCGCGCTGACTTTCACGTTCAGCTGCTACCTGATCAAGCATGGCGACGAGTACATGGTCTGGGACACCGGTTTCGCGCCGGGCTCGAACCCGAATGCGCCTAAGGTCGGCATCGTCGAGCGCCTCGCCGAGTTGAACGTGAAGCCGGAGCAGGTGAAATACGTCGGCATCAGCCACTTCCACGGCGACCACACCGGCCAGCTCTCGCCGTTCGCCGGCGCGACGCTCTACATCGGCAAGGGCGACTGGGACGGCATCACGGCAAACCCGCCGATGCAGGGCGCGAACGTCGCCGGCTTCAAGGTCTGGCTCGACGAGAAGCGCAAGGTCGAGCCGCAGGTCCTCGACAAGGACGTGTTCGGCGACGGCACGGTGGTCGTGCTGCGCACGCCTGGCCACACGCCCGGGCACTCGAGCCTCCTGGTGCGCCTCAAGTCGGGACACAATTTCCTGCTGGCCGGCGACGCCGTGCACTTCCGCGAGAACTACGAATCGAACGGCGTGCCGGCCTTCAATTACGACCGCGCGCAGACGGTAGCGTCGATGGAGCGGTTGAAGAAGATCGCCGCGAACCTCAACGCGACCGTGATCATCCAGCACGACCTGCGCGACATCGGCAAGCTGCCGGCTTTTCCGGCTGCCGCGAAATAGTCGCCATTTCCAGGAACGAGGGCGGCTCGCGAATCGGCGCGCCGGAAGCGAGGGCTAGGGCTCGAGGAACCGCACTCGTCCGGTCTCCAGCTCGTATATTGCACCGACCAGCTTGACGCCCCTCGCGGCGCCGGCCTTTCCCTCGGGCGTTTCCAGCACTTGATGCATCGACCAGCGCACGTTCGCCTCCACCGCGGCGGCGAGCGAGCCCGCGCCTTGCAGCCCCGGCAGGATGTTCGCGAGGAGGGCCTCGATGTGCCGGCCCTGCCGCGTGCCCTTCAGCTTCGCGGCGAGCGCCGCCTGCACCGCACCGCAGCCCTCGTGGCCGAGTATCACGAACAGCGGCGTGCGCAGGACCACGCCGGCGTACTGCATCGAGCCCATGACCTCGGGTGAGATCACGTTGCCCGCCACCCGGATCACGAACAGCTCGCCGAAACCTGCGTCGAACAGCAGCTCCACCGGCACGCGCGAATCCGAGCAGCCGAGGATGGTCGCATAGGGACGCTGGCCCTTCGCCAGCTGCTTCAGCACCTCTTTGCGGATGACCGGGAAGCGCGCCTTGCCGCTCACGAAGCGCTGGTTTCCCGCGACGAGCCTCGCGAGCGCTTCCTTGGCGGTGTACGCGTTCATGATCGCCGGTGATGCTGCCACAATTCTTCGCCGGCTTTCCACCTTTCGGTCCTGCAGCAGGACGCGCGTGGTGCGATCGCGATGTGTTTTCTTGTTCGGGCGCGTAGCCGAAATTCTTGTTCTCGGAGCCCGCCGCGGACGTAGTCAGCCAGCTACAGCCGGCCGACGATGCGCCACAGAAAGATCAAGCTTTCGTTAGGGTTCTCTTCTATACCCTGTTGCATAAGGTACGGAAAAGGGACCATACGCGCGGGGAGATTTGATTGGAGTTGTTCATGAGTACGAATCTCGCTGCATCCGGAACGCCTGCCCCCACTCAAAATCAACTTCTTGCCGCGTTGCCCACGGCGGAGTATCGGCGCCTGCTGCCGTACCTCGAGCTGGTGTCGCTGCCCCTCGGCACGGCGCTCTACGAGTCCGGCGGTCAATTGGACTACGTGTATTTCCCCACCGACTGCATCGTGTCGCTCCTCTACGTCATGAAAAGCGGAGAGTCGGCAGAAATTGCGGTCGTGGGCTTTGAAGGCGTGCTCGGTATCGCGCTGTTCATGGGCGGGGACTCCACAACCAGCCGGGCGGTGGTGCAAAGCGCCGGCACCGCGTACCGCCTCCCGTCAAACATCCTCAAGAGGGAATTCACGCGCAGCGGCCCGATGAAGCATCTGCTGTTGCGCTACACCCAGGCGCTGATCACGCAGATGTCGCAGACTGCCGTTTGCAACCGGCATCACTCGGTGGACCAGCAACTGTGCCGCTGGCTGCTGTTGAGCCTGGACCGGCTGTACTCCAACGAGCTGCACATGACGCACGAACTGATCGCGAATATGCTGGGGGTGCGCCGCGAGGGCGTCACGGAGGCGGCGGGGCGCCTTCAAGCGGCCAGACTGATCCACTACAGTCGCGGCCGCATCAAAGTGCTCGACCGGCCAAAGCTGGAGGAACGGGTCTGCGAGTGCTACGCAGTCGTCAGCCGGGAATCCGGTCGCCTGCTGCCCGAGAGGATCGCGGCCTGACGATCGGCCCCGGGCTTCCGGGGCTTTCCCGCATTCCGGCGCCGACAATCAGCGCTTCGCCTCGAACTCCCTCATGTACTCCACCAAGCGCTTCACGCCCTCGACCGGCATGGCGTTGTAGATCGACGCGCGCATGCCGCCGACCACACGGTGGCCTTTGAGTTGCACCATGCCGCGCGCTTCCGCGCCTTTCAGAAACTCGGCGTCGAGTTTCGCATCCGCGAGGGTGAACGGGATGTTCATGCGCGAGCGGTCGGATTTGCGCACCGGGTTCTTGAAGAAGGCGCTCCCGTCGAGAAAGTCGTAGAGCAGTTTCGATTTGGCGATGTTTTTCTTTTCCATCTCCACCAAACCGCCCTGCTTCTTCAGCCACTGGAACACGAGGCCCGCGATGTACCACGCGTAACTCGCAGGCGTGTTCGACATGGAGTCGGCGTCGGCCTGCACTTTGTAGTCGAGGACGGTCGGTGTGCCTTCCATCGCATGGCCGAGCAGGTCTTCGCGCACGACGACGATGACGAGGCCCGCCGGGCCGATGTTCTTCTGCGCGCCGGCGTAGATCAGGCCGAACTTCGACACATCGAGCGGCCGCGAAAGGATGTGCGAGGAGGCGTCGGCGACGAGCGGCACCTTCCCCGTGTCCGGGATCCAGTGGAACTCCACCCCGCCTATGGTCTCGTTCGAGGTGTAGTGGACGTAGGCCGACTTCGGGTCGAGCTTCCACGCGGACTGCTCGGGCGCGTAGGTGAAATTCTTGCCCTCCGAGCTCGCCGCGACGTTCACTTCGCAGAAGCGGTTCGCCTCCTTGATCGCCTTCTTGCCCCACTCGCCCGTATAGATATAGTCGGCGGACTTTTTCCCGGCGAGGAGATTCATGGGAATTGCCGCGAAATGCAGGGTTGCGCCGCCCTGGAGGAACAGCACCTTGTAATTGGCGGGGACCCTGAGGAGGTCGCGGAAATCTTTTTCCGCCTGCGCCGCTATCTCGATGAACTCCTTGCCGCGATGGCTCATCTCCATCACCGACATGCCCGAACCGTGCCAGTCGAGCATTTCGGCGGCGGCCTGCGCGAGCACCTCTTCGGGCAGGATTGCCGGGCCGGCGCTGAAATTGATGACCCGCATCACGGGTCTACTCTTCGTCCTTGCGGCATGACGCCCCGCTAACCGGCGCGCCGTGTCCGGGTTGGACGGGGAGCCGGGCGGGCAGATTCTTTCTTCGAGCGCAGCAGTCCTCGCAGAGCTTCGTTGACCGATCGATCGTTTGGAAAGGCGTGCGCGACGGTTGGCTCCAGAACGACGACGTTGGTTGCTTCAGCGACCCGCGCGGCGTACTTGCCGCGGACCAGGGAAGTGAAGTCCGAACGCTTGTATCCGGGACGAAGCTCGTCAGCGGACTTTCGACTAGCCTTCTTCATAGAGTTTCCTTTCGTCCGGTATCGCGGGACGCGCTGTGATGATTCGGATTATATCCCCGTGCTCCGTATGAGCGACGACGAGCAGACGGCCACTCGGAGACGCCGAAGGTGACAAAGCGTTCTTCACCGACCGAGTGGTCGGGGTCGGCGCCTGTGGCCGAAAGCGGGTCACGGAAAACGGTGGCTGCTTCTTCGAAGGAAACCCCGTGCTTGGACAGGTTGTCCGACGCCTTCTCCGGGTGCCACTCAAAGCGCAAGCATCAACCCCTGTAGACGCGGGCCATCACTACTGCCCGTTTTCCTCTTCCTCTTCCTTCTCGGCGACGCGCTCCACGCCGGCGAGCTTGGTGCCTTCGTCGAGGTCGATCAGGCGCACGCCCTGGGTCGAGCGCCCCATCTCGCGGATCTGCTTGACGCTGGTGCGGATCAGCACGCCGCCGGTGGAGATCAGCATGATTTCGTCTTCGTCGCCCACCAGCACCGCGCCGATCAGCTTGCCGTTGCGGTCGCTCGCCTGGATCGCGATCATCCCCTGAGTGCCGCGGCCGTGGCGCGTGTAGTCGGCGATCGCCGTGCGCTTGCCGAAACCGTTCTCGGTCGCCGTCAGCACGGTCTGGGTCTCGCTGTCGGCGACCAGCATCGAGATCACGCGCCGGCCTTCGGGGACCTTCATGCCGCGCACGCCGCGCGCCTGGCGGCCCATCGGCCGCACGTCGTCCTCCTCGAAGCGCACCGCCTTGCCCGCATCCGAAAAGAGCATCACGTCGTGCTTGCCCTCGGTGATCGCGGCGCCGATCAGGTGGTCACCGTCATCGAGCTCCACCGCGATGATCCCCTTCTCGCGGGGATTGGCGAACTGCGAGAGCGGAGTTTTCTTGACCGTGCCGAGCGAAGTCGCGAGGAACACGTAATGCTTGTCGTCGTACTCCTTGATCGGCAGCACCGCGTTGATCTTCTCGCCCTCGGTGAGCGGGAAGAGATTCACGATCGGCCTGCCGCGGCTCACGCGCGTGCCCTGGGGTACGTTGTAGACCTTCAGCCAGTACACCCTGCCCCGCGAGGAGAAGCACAGCATGGTGTCGTGGGTGTTCGCAATAAAGAGACGCTCGATGAAGTCGTCTTCCTTGGTGGTCGCCGCCTGCTTGCCGCGCCCGCCGCGGCGCTGCGCGCGGTAGTCGGTGAGCGGCTGCGACTTGATGTAGCCGGCATGCGAGAAAGTCACCACCACGTCCGCGGACGCGATCAAGTCCTCCATCTGCAGGTCCTCCGCCTGCTCGACGATCTCGCTCTTCCGCTTGTCGCCGTACTGCTGTTTCAGCGCCTTCAACTCCTCGGAGATGATCGCCGTGATGCGCGCGGGCTTGGAGAGCATGTCCAGAAAATCCGCGATCTGCCCGATCAGCTCCTTGTACTCGGCGACGATCTTGTCCTGCTCCAGGCCTGTGAGCCGTGCGAGGCGCATATCGAGGATCGCCTGCGCCTGCGCGTCCGACAGCTTGTAGCCGCTTTGCTGCAGGCCGAATTCCTTGCCCAGGTCCGTGGGACGCGAGGCGTCCGTCGCGGCGCGCTTCAGCATCTCCTCGACCACCGGCGATTTCCAGGTCCTCGCCATCAACGCGACCTTCGCCTCGGGCGGCGTCTGGGATTTCTTGATCAGCTCGATGATCTCGTCGACGTTCGAGAGAGCAACGGCGAGCCCCTCCTGGATATGCGCCTTCTTGCGCGCCTCGCGCAAGTCGTAGAGCGTGCGCCGCGTCACCACCTCGCGCCGGTGCGCGAGAAAGGCGTGCAGCATCTCCTTGAGATTCAAGAGGCGCGGCTGCCCGTCGAGCAGCGCCACCATGTTGATGCCGAAGGTGTCCTGCAGCTGGGTGTGCTTGAAGAGATTGTTGAGGATGACTTCCGGTATCTCGCCGCGCTTCAGCTCGATCACCACGCGCATGCCGGACTTGTCCGACTCGTCCTGGACGTGGGCGATGCCTTCGATCTTCTTGTCGTTGACCAGCTCGGCGATGCGCTCGAGCAGGGTCTTCTTGTTGACCTGGTAGGGCAGCTCGTCGACGATGATCGACTGGCGGTTGCCCTTCTCCACGTCCTCGAAGTGGGTGCGCGCGCGCATGATGATGCGGCCGCGGCCGGTGCGGTAGCCTTCGCGGACTCCGGAGACGCCGTAGATGATTCCCGCCGTGGGGAAATCCGGCGCCGGCATCAGCTTGATCAGCTCGTCGATTTCGGTGTCCGGCTTTTTGAGCAGCGCCAGGCAGGCATCGACCACTTCGCCGAGGTTGTGCGGCGGAATATTGGTCGCCATGCCCACGGCGATCCCCGAGGAGCCGTTGATGAGCAGGTTCGGGACCTTGCTCGGCAGCACCGACGGTTCCTGCTCCTTGGCGTCGTAGTTCGGGACGAAGTCGACGGTTTCCTTCTCGATGTCGGCGAGGATTTCGGAGGCGACGCGGTCCAGCCGGCACTCGGTATACCGGTAGGCCGCGGCCGAGTCGCCGTCGATCGAGCCGAAATTTCCCTGCCCGTCGATCAGCGGATAGCGCATGGAAAAGTCCTGCGCCATGCGCACCAGGGCTTCGTAAGTAGCGGAGTCGCCGTGCGGATGGTACTTGCCGAGCACCTCGCCGACCACGCGGGCGCATTTCACATAGGGACGGTTCCAGACGTTGTTCGATTCGTGCATCGCGAACAGCACGCGCCGGTGCACCGGCTTCAGCCCGTCGCGCACGTCCGGCAGCGCGCGCCCCACGATCACGCTCATCGCGTAGTCGAGGTAGGAACGGCGCATCTCCTCTTCCAGGCTGACCGGAAGAGTTTCCTTGGCGAATTGATCCATGAGGGTTGCTGTTTTTCGAGCTGCGATCTTGGGCTGCGGGACAGCCCGCGAAAGGATGAAATTTTATCAGTTTATTGAGAATTACCTAAGCTTCATGACATTTCTCCGTCATCCCCGCGAAGGCGGGGATCCAGTGACTTTCGTTTCAAGACGCTGGATTCCCGCGTCCGCGGGAATGACGGTGCGTCAACCGAGTATGGCGATTTTTTCTCTCGCGCGCTCCCGCGTTTGCGCTCGCGGATGTGGTGTATGATCCCCGCCGACAAGAAGGTCCGGAGAACGACTGGCCGCGCGGCATGGAAGAGATCGATCTGCTGATCGGCGCACGCTGGGTGATCCCGGTCGAGCCCGCCGCAACCGTCCTCGACGATCACAGCGTCGCCGTGAGCGCGGGACGCATCGTGGCGGTGCTGCCCACGGCTCGCGCCGCGGAGCGCTTTCTCCCCCGCGAGCATCTGCGCCTCGAGAAGCACGCACTGATTCCGGGCCTCGTCAACCTGCACACCCACGCGGCCATGACACTGATGCGCGGCCTCGCCGACGACCTGCCCCTGATGACCTGGCTGAAGGATCACGTCTGGCCGGCCGAATCCCGGCACGTCTCGAGTGAATTCGTCTACGACGGCACGCTGCTCGCCTGCGCTGAAATGCTGCGCGGCGGCGTGACCTGCTTCAACGAGATGTATTTTTTCCCCGAGGCGGCGGCGAAGGCGGCGCTCGATTCCGGAATGCGCGCGGCCCTCGGCATCATCGCTTTCGAATTCCCCACGTCCTACGCCGCCGATGCCGACGACTACATCGCCAAGGGACTGGCGACGCGCGACGCGTTCAAGGAGGAGCCTCTGCTTTCCTTCTGCATGGCGCCGCACGCGCCTTACACGGTGAGCGACAAAACTTTCGGGAAAATCGTCACCATCGCCGAGGAGCTCGACCTTCCCATCCACACCCATCTGCACGAAACCCGCCAGGAAATCGAGGAAAGCCTCAGCCAGCACAAGGCGCGGCCGCTGGCGCGCATGAGCGCTCTGGGCATGCTCGGCCCGCGCCTCGTCGCGGCGCACGCGGTGCATGTCACGGATGCGGAGATCGAAATGCTGGCGCGCCACGGCGCCTCGGTGGCGCACTGCCCTTCGTCGAACCTGAAGCTCGCGAGCGGCCTCGCGCCGGTGGCGAGGATGTTGAAGGCCGGCATCAACATCGGCATCGGCACCGACGGCGCGGCCAGCAACAACCGCCTGGACTCCTTCCAGGAGATGCGCAGCGCCGCGCTGCTCGCCAAGGCGGTGGGAGACGATCCGCAGGCGATGCCCGCGCATCAGGCCCTCGCCGCGGCCACGCTGCACGGAGCGCGCGCGCTCGGCCTGGAGGCCTCGATCGGGTCCATCGCGCCGGGAAAGTTTGCCGATCTGTGCGCCGTCGCCCTCGAAGGGCCCGAACTTCTGCCCTGCTACGATCCGGTCTCGCACCTGGTGTACGCGGCGGGGCGCGAGCACGTTTCCCACGTGTGGGTCGCGGGAGAGCTGCGCGTCGAGGAGGGGCGCCTCCCCGGATTGGACAATCGCAGCTTGAACAACCGCGCTCTTCTATGGCAAAATAAGTTGGCAGCGGAAACAAAATAAGTTAGCAGCAGAAACAAAAGCTTAAGAGACGCCAAAGAGACAAAAGCCGAAGAGGGAGTTTTGCAGGATTTCCCGGGTTTCGGACGACGCACAAAAACTGATCGAGCCCGCGGCCCAAGCCACCACCTACGAGAGGAAGCACGATGAACAAACTGAGCACCGCGTTATCCGCGATTGTCCTGCTCGCGTTCGCAGGCTGTGCAAGCACGCCGGAAGCCCCTCCTCCGGCGCCCACGCCGGCACCGGCGCCCGCGCCGCAATCCCTGCCGATTACTCCTCCGCCGGCGCCCGCGGT
Organism: Burkholderiales bacterium; assembly: GCA_035317085.1. GTDB lineage: Bacteria > Pseudomonadota > Gammaproteobacteria > Burkholderiales > SG8-39 > VBDM01. The sequence goes on along the minus strand of DATHHS010000207.1, from coordinate 1,420 downwards.
TGCCGCGCCCAAGCCCGCGCCCAAGCCGGAGAAAGTCACCACGGCGTCCACGGTCAATTTCGATTTCGACCGCTACGTGATCCGGCCTGACGCGAGAACCGGACTCGATGACCTGGTGGGCAAGCTGCGCAACGTCAACCTGGAAGTCATCATCGCCGTCGGACACGCCGACCGCCTCGGAGGCGACGCCTACAACATGAAACTCTCGGTGCGCCGCGCCGACTCGGTGAAGGCCTACCTGGTCAGCAAGGGTATCGCCGCGAACCGCGTCTACACCGAAGGCAAGGGCGAGCGCCAGCCGGTGAAGGATTGCAAGGGAACCTCCAAGACCAAGGCGCTGATCGCCTGTCTCGAACCCAACCGCCGCGTCGAAGCGGAAGCGGTCGGGTCCGTAACAAAGTAATCACGAGTCGATCGATCTAAAAAGCCCCGCCTCCGGCGGGGCTTTTTTTATTGCGATGCCCTATAGTGATTACAATGTCATTCTGAGGGCGTAGCCCGAAGAATCTGCCTGGAAAAGCAGATCCTTCGCTGCGCTCAGGACGACAGCCCGATATGAACGCCGCGACATGAATGCCGATCCCCGGGAACTGGAGAAATTCGGCGCGCTCGCCCACCGCTGGTGGGATCCGCAGAGCGAGTTCAGGCCGCTGCACGAGATCAACCCGCTGCGCCTGGACTGGATCGACGGCATCGCTCATCTCCCTGGAAAATCGGCGCTCGACGTCGGCTGCGGCGGCGGCATCCTCGCCGAAGCCATGGCGAAGCGGGGAGCCCGCGTGCGGGGCATCGATCTTTCGGAAAAAGCCCTGAAAGTCGCCGAGATCCACAAGCTCGAGAGCCGGCTCGCGGTCAACTACGAAGCGATCGCGGCGGAAGATTTAGCCGCGCGCTCGCCGGCTTCCTATGACGTGGTCACCTGCATGGAGCTGCTCGAGCACGTTCCCGATCCGGCGAGCACCGTGCGCGCCTGCGCGCAACTCGCGCGGCCCGGCGGCCAGGTCTTCTTCTCCACCATCAACCGCAACCTGAAGTCCTACGTCTTCGCGGTGATCGGCGCCGAATACGTGCTGAAGCTCCTGCCCAAGGGCACGCACGACTACGCGAAATTCGTCAAACCCTCGGAGCTCGCGCGCCACTGCCGCGACGCGGGTCTCGAGGTGCGCGAGATCATCGGCATGAGCTACCACCCGCTCACGAAAACTTATACGCTCGGGCGCGACGCCGGCGTCAACTACCTCCTTCATTGCACGCGTGGGGGAAATTGAACGGCATTCGCGCAGTCCTGTTCGACCTCGACGGCACCTTCGCCGACACCGCCCCCGACCTCGCGCGCGCCCTGAACCGCGTGCGCGCCGAGAAAGGGCTTGCGCCGCTGCCGCCCGAAGTCGCGCGCCCCTACACTTCGAGCGGCGCGCGC
>DATHHS010000206.1:0-5963 GCA_035317085.1 Burkholderiales bacterium | reverse complement strand
CGCCCCCAAGCTGCAGGCGCGCTGGGACCTGCCTATTTTCGTCGAGAACCGGCCGGGCGCCTCCGGAACGATCGGCACGGAGATCGTGGTCAAGTCGCCGCCCGACGGCCACACGCTCATGGTCGGACCCGCGTCCATCGTCACCGCGCCGCATCTCTATCCGAATATCTCCTACGACGTGGTGAAGGACCTTTCCGCGGTCACGGGCGTCGGCTCGACGAGTCTCGCGCTGGTGGTGCACAAATCGGTGCCGGCCGGTACGGCACAGGAATTCATTGCCTGGGTGAAGTCGCAGCCCGGCAAACTCAACTACGGTTCTCCGGGAAACGGCACGCACCACCACCTTTGCATGGAGCTACTGAAACTGTATGCCGGCCTGGACATCGTTCACGTGCCGTATAAGGGTTCGGCGCCGGCAGAGAACGACTTGATCGCGGGCACCATTGCCGCGATGTTCCTGCCGGTCCATGTCGCGCTCCCGAAGATCAAGGCGGGTCAGATCAAGGTGCTCGGTGAGAGCCTGAAGGAGCGCCATCCGCTGTTTCCCGACATTCCTTCGCTACATGAGCAGGGCGTCACCGGATACGTCGTGGAGCTGTGGCTCGGCGTATGGGCGCCGCCGGGACTGCCGCCGGAGTTGCTCGCGCGATCCAACGCCGACGTCAGGGCGATCGTCGCTGAGCCCGACATGCGCGAGCAGCTTGCGAAGCAGGGCCTGGTGCCGAACACGGGCACGCCCGAGCAATTCGCCAGGCTGGTGAAGGACGATTTCGAGAAATGGGGCAAAGTGATCCGCGACGCGCACATCAAGGCCGACTAGTAGCATCCATCGAAACGGCGGAGATTATCGGCCTGGACGGGTCGGTCCGCCCGGAGCGCAGGAATGCCGGTTGTGGCGGAGTTGACGCGATCCTGTAAGCTCAGCTACTTTGACGTTGTTTCTTGAGGGAAGACTCGATCGGGCTCGCAGATTCGGCGGTCGACCGGTCCAGAATCGGAGGACACATGGGTACGTACAGCAATTTCTTGTGGCACTTGCTCGTCCAATGCTTGATCCTGGTGTTTATCGTTGTGTCTGTCACTGGCCTCGGAGTGGGGATCGGGTTGATCGTTTCCAGTCAGAAAATCGTGCGCATGTTTCACGCAGTCAACCGCTGGATCTCGACCCGCCACGCCCTGAAATCGGTGGAGGTGCCGCGCGAGACGGATCGGGCTGCGCACAGATACCAGCGCTGGATCGCTGGAGGCTTCGTCCTCGGCGGTCTTGTCGCGATTTTCGGCCTGGTGACCGGGTTCGACTCGCGCGCCCTCGGCGCCATGCTGGCGGACCGTCTTGCCCCCGTCGCCGCGATCGCTTTCGACAGCCTCAAGTGGTTCCTGATCCTGGGCAGCGCCTTCGGTGTCGTGGTCGGCGCAATGCTGCTCTTCTATCCGAACGCGGAGCTTACGCTCGAGAAGTATGCAAACCGGTGGATATCGTCGCGGCAAATTGTCCGGAGCGGGGACGACATGCACATGGGTCTGGACTTGCTGGTCGAAGCTCATCCCACGCCTGCGGGCTGGATCGTCGCTTGCACTTCAGTGGCGGCGGTGATCTGCGGGATCATCATGCTGGTGCGCTACTACTGACGCGGGCACATCCGATCGCGATTCCCTGACGGTGCAGCCGCACCCGGCGTAACGCTCTTCGGTCGCGCGGTATTCCGTGAAACCCAAGACGGTCGCGATACTCGAGAGCCGGCTCGGGCCGCAACTGGGCGAGCTCGTCGCAAAGCACGGGGGACGGCCGATGCTCGCCCCCGCGCTCGCGGAGGTCCCTGACGTCGACCACGCCATGATTTTGCGGCTGGTCGGCGAGCTGGAATCGCATCCTCCGCAAGTCGCCATTTTCCAGACCGGGGTCGGTACGCAGGCGCTTTTTTCCGCGACCGATTCGCTCGGGATCACGCCCAGGCTTCTGGGTTTGCTGGCGCAGTGCGTGGTGGCTGCGCGCGGGCCCAAGCCCACTGCTGCGCTGCGCTCGCGCGCAGTGCGCATCGACTGCAGCGCCAAGGAACCCTTCACGACGGTCGAGGTGCTGGAATCGCTTCGGGATCTGTCGCTCGTGGGCTCGCGCGTCGTCGTGCAGCGCTACGGCGAGACCAACGTCGAGCTGGAAAAGGCGCTTCGCGCAAAAGGCGCGGACGTCATGGAAATCCCCACTTACCGGTGGGCGCTTCCGCAAGATACCGCGCCGCTCGTACGCTTGATGGACGCGCTCGAACGCGAGCAGGTCGATGCCACGGTGTTCACCAGCGCCTCACAGGCGCACAACCTGTTCGCGCTCGCCGGAAAGCTGGGTAGACGAGACTCGCTTGCCTCTCACCTGAACCGTACGCTCGTCGCTTCCATCGGCCCGGTATGCAGCGCCGCGCTCGAGGGGCACGGCGTGAGAATCGCCCTTGAGGCGAGTCCGCCCAAGCTGGGTCCGCTGGTGGCGGCGCTCGACCGGGCGCTTTCCACGTAGCGGGGCCTAGGCCATCGCGTAGCGCTTCACTGCTTTTTCGTCCCAGACCATTCCGGTTCCCGGGCGATCGGGAATGATCGCCGATCCGTCGACGATGGAAAGCGGTTCGGCGAGGATCGCACTCGCCCAGTCGACGTACTCCAGGAAGTGACAGGTCGGCGTGACGGCAAGGAGATGCGCGCTCGCTTCCGGGAAAAGATGCGAGGACATGGGAAGGCCGTGTTCCTGGGCGAGGCTTGCAGCGCGCCGCCAACCGGTCACTCCACCGATCCTCTCGAGGTCCGGCATCACGTAGTCGCAGGCACCCGCCTCGATCGCTTCGGCCATGGCCTGTGGCAGAGAGAAGTTCTCGCCGATCTGCACGGGCGTAGCGAGCTCCCGTGCCAATTCTGCGCAGCCACGGTAGTCGTCGTGGCGGATGGGTTCCTCGATCCAGTAAATGCCCTCGCCGTCGATCGCCCGGCCCCGTCGTAACGCCTCGTCGAGCGAAAGCGCCTGGTTGAAATCGACCATGAGCTTCACATCCTCCGGGAGGCGCCTGCGCACGGCGCGCACCGCGGCGAGATCGGCTTCCAGCGTTGCGTTGCCGAGCCGCAGCTTCACCGCGCGAAATCCGCGTTCGAGAAGTTTCTCCGCCTCGTCCGCTGCGGCGCCGGGCGCCATCAGTCCGAGGCCGTTGCTGTTGTACGCCGGAATGGGACGTGGCTCGCCGCCGAGCAGCGCGACCAGCGGTTTTCCGGCCGCAATGGCGAGCGCATCCCAGCAAGCCACGTCGAACGCGGCCATCGCCATGCGCACTATGCCCTGCACGCCGATCAGCCTGAAGTGGCGCGCGAGTTTTTCCCAGAGATCGGCCGGCGCGACGCGCTCGCCCTTCACGCTGCGCTCGATCTCTCCGAGCACCGCCGCGATCGCCGCCGCAGCCGCCGGGAAATAACAGAAGAGCCAGGAGCGGCCGGTGACGCCTTCCTCAGTTTCGAGGTCGACGAGGAGCAGCGGCGCCGAGCGTATCGTGCCGGCGCTCGTGCCAAGGGGTAGTTTCATCGGCACTTCGACGCCCCTCGCGCGGAGCGCGCGCAGCGTGAGCCGCGGATGGTTCACGCGGGCTTGCCGCCCTCGGCGTATAGCGCGAGGATGTCCCACACCGCGCGATTGGCCGGGGTCGGAACGCCGGCCACGGCGCCGAGCTGCACCACGCCGCCGGAGAGCCATTCGACTTCCAGCCGATTGCCGCGCTGAAGGTCGTGAGCCATGGAAGCGGCCATGTCGTCGGGAAGCCCGTCGGCGCGAGCGAGGCAGGCGTCGGCGTAGTCGGAGGGAAGGGCGATGCCCTGCGCGCGCCCGACAGTGACCACTTCGCGCATGATCTCGAGCAGGAAGGCGCGGGTGCGCGGATTCTTCCGGATCGGCCCTATGGTCGTACGCATCGCGGCGGTCGTCGCCGACAAGCCCACAAGGAACACGTACTTCTCCCAGATTGCGCGGCGTACGTCGCCGGAGAGCTCCGAAGTGACGCCCGCCTTGAGCAGCGCTTCGTGCAGAAAGCGCGCACGCTCGGAGGATTTTCCGCCGTATTCGCCGAGCACCACCCGCTGCATCGCGCCCGTCTGGAGGATCACGCCGGGGCGCGAGATGGTCGTGCCGACGTAGCAGACGCCGCCCATCACGGCCGCGTCGCTCAGCTCGCGGCGCAGGATGTCGTCCTTGATCACGCCATTCTGCAGCGACAGCACCCCGGTGCCGGGCTTGAGCAGCGGCCTGATCTGCCGGATCGCGGATTCGGTGTCCCACAGCTTCACCGAAAGGATGACCAGATCGACGGGTCCGAGCGACGCGGGATCGTCGGTGGCGCGAACCTTGAGGATGCGGATGTCGCCGTGCACTTCGCTTTCGATGACGAGGCCGTGGTCGCGCATCGCGGCGAGGTGCGCGCCGCGCGCGATAAAACTCACATCGTAGCCGGCGTGGGCGAGCCGCCCGCCGAAAAATCCGCCCACGCCGCCCGAGCCCATCATTGCGATTTTCATTTTCAGTGCGGCGCGAGTTCGGTTCCGAGGACCGTGGATTATACCGGCGCGCAGTGGTAACCTGCCCGCGTCTGTGGGGAGAAAAGGGGAAATCATGGTCCGCTTCGTTGTTCGCTTTGTCGCGGCGGCTGCGGTCGTACTCGTGCCGTTTGCCGCCGGAGCGCAGGCCTGGCCGACCAAGCCCGTGCACTTCATCGTTCCGTTTCCGCCGGGCGGCTCGGTCGATCCGCTCGCGCGGGTGCTCGGCGCACGACTCCAGGACTCGCTCGGGCAGCAGTTCATCGTCGAGAACAAGCCCGGCGCCTCGGGCTCGATCGGCACGGCTTTCGTCGCCAAGAGCTCACCCGACGGCTACACCTACGTAGTCGTGTTCGACACGCACGCGGTCAACCAGTCGCTGATCCCGAATCTTCCCTACGACACGCTGAAAGATCTCGCGCCGGTGATGCTCGTGGGTACCGCGCCGATGGCCATAGTCACCAGTCCGGCCAGGCCGTACAAGACCTTCGGCGATGTCGTCGCCGCGGCAAAGGCGAAACCCGAGGCGCTCAGCATCGGCTCTGTCGGGAACGGCAGCATGGGCCACCTCGCCATGATCGTGGTGCAGCAGATGGGCGGCTTCAAGGTCACCCACGTGCCCTACAAGGGCGGTGGCCCGATGATGACCGACGTGATGGGCAACCAGATCGACCTTGGTATCGCCTCGGTAGCAGCGCTCTCGGCGAACGTCAAGGGCGGGAAGCTGCGCGCACTCGCGGTCACGGGAGAGAAGCGCTCTGGCGTTATGCCCGACGTACCGACGCTCGCCGAGCAGGGCCTCCCGGGATTCTCGGCCTACGCGTGGTGGGGGATTCTCGCGCCCGCCGGTACGCCGAAACCCATCATCGACAGGTTTCACGCCGAGCTTGCCAAGGCGCTCAATCAGCCCGACCTGCGCAAGCAACTCACCGAGACGCTCGGCATGGATCTCGCGGCGAGCAGTCCGGAGGTCCTGCAGAAGTTTGTCGCCGGCGAGATCGATCGATGGGGCAAGGTCGTGCGGGACAACAACGTTCGCGCGGACTGAAGGGAACGAAATGAAGCGCAGCTGCGGCGCGTTCGTCGCGGCGCTGGCAGCGCTGGTGTCGGCGCCGAGCCACGCGCAGGACTACCCTAGCAGACCCATCCGGCTGATCATCGGTTTTCCGACGGGTGGGAACGTTGACGTAGTTGGCCGGATCGTTGCGCAGAAGATGGGCGAGGGCTTCGGTCGCCAGGTCCTGCCGGAAAACCGCACCGGGGCGGGCAGCATCATTGCCAACGAGTATGTCGCCAAGTCCGCCGCCGACGGCTATACGCTGCTTGTAGTGAGCGGCGCCTTCGTGACGCAGGCGGCGACGACGCGGAAGCTCCCCTACGATCCGGCCCGGGATTTTTCCTGGATCTCCACG
>DATHHS010000205.1:0-2040 GCA_035317085.1 Burkholderiales bacterium | reverse complement strand
CACAAGAGGACGTGCGGAGTGCGCGGGAGGTCATTGCAGCCCCCGCATCTTTCTACTCGAAACCGCGAATGGTCGGGGCGGCGGGATTTGAACCCACGACCCCCTGCCCCCCAGGCAGATGCGCTACCAGGCTGCGCTACGCCCCGACGTTGCGGTTACTTGAAAAGGACGCGAATTGTAGCAGATAGCCCGTCAGGCCTTAGCGCGCGCGCGCGGGCTACGGAGCGCACGCGCCAGCGGGACAAGGAGAAGAATGTAGCTGATGGCCAAAAGGGATCGGCCACCGAAACCCGAAACTATGGTGGCTTTGTCAACACTCTCGAACCGTGGAGAACCATGCAGCCAAGACCATGTATCCCACAAGAGCCCTACAACCGATAAGGCAGCGACGGCGACAGCGAGACTTAGCACAGCTGTGCGAAGCGGTCGCGATAGCTTGAGAAAATTCCAAGCCCCCAGCGCAAGAGCTGCATTCACCAGAAACGCTAGCAACAAACCAAGGAGCAGGCCGCCCGTGATATCCAGATTCCGGAAGAGCCCGTCGAGGCGCCAGTCCATGGCATCAAGAAGGATTGCGAACACGCCGACTGGCGTAATAGTGAGAAGAGCGTAAGCGGCCGCCGCCCACGTGATCTGTTGTTCAGGCGAACGAGCCACGGGCCTAGCTCCGCTCGGCTTGTTTCCAGACAAATGCGGACATCGCCCGTGAGGCGGACCCTCAACGCCGCAGGATCTGCAGCACTTCCTCGAGTTCCTGCCGCACCTGCCGCACGATCTGGTTCGAGATGCTGACTTCCATCTTGCCCTGCGAGCCTTCCAGCCGCTGGCGGGCGCCGGTGATCGTGAAACCCTGGTCGTACAGGAGCGAGCGGATCTGCCGGATCATCAGCACGTCGTGGCGCTGGTAATAACGGCGATTACCGCGGCGCTTCACCGGCTTGAGGTTCGGGAATTCCTGTTCCCAATAGCGCAGCACGTGCGGCTTGACCCCGCAGAGCTCGCTGACCTCCCCAATGGTGAAATAGCGCTTGGCCGGTATGACCGGCAGTTCGCTATTGCTGCCCTGATCCAGCATAGGCCTCGACCCGGACCTTCAGCTTCTGCCCCGGACGGAACGTCACGACCTGCCGCGCGGAGATTGGAATCTCCTCGCCGGTCTTTGGATTACGCCCGGGCCGCTGGTTCTTGAAACGCAGGTCAAAGTTTCCGAAACCGGACAGCTTGACCTGCTCCCCTTTTTCAAGCGCGTCGCGTACGACTTCGAAGAACGCGTCGACGAACTCTTTGGCTTCGCGCTTGTTAAGACCGACGTCCAGAAACAGACGCTCGGCCATCTCCGCCTTCGTCAACGCCATCCTACCCTCGCAGCTTTGCTTTGCAACCGACTTCCAGGGCGGCGACTGCGAGAGCCCTGCAGCGATCCGCGTCCTGATCCGTAAGCGTGCGGTAACGGTCCTGTAAAATCAAGCCTATAGCGAGACTTTTGATATTCGTTCCTAAATTGACGCCAGCGTAACGATCGAACAGAACGATGTCCGAAAGGTTTTCGCCGACCGCGTCACGAATCACCGCTTCGACGCGGGCATAGGGCACATTTTCAGGCAGCTCGAACGATAGATCGCGGCGCAGCGAGGGGAAGCGCGAAACCGGCGTGGCGGTCGGCAGCGGCCGGCTGGAAATGGCCGCGAGATCGAGCTCGAACGCGTAGATGTCCGCGTCGGCGTCGAGCGTCCGGATCAGATCCGGATGCAGTGCGCCGACGTACCCGACGCGATCATCGCCGCGGAAAAGCGCCGCAGCCTGGCCGGGATGCAGCCACGGCGCATCGGCCGGATCCCAGCGGAATTCACCCGACGCGTGGGTCAACGAAAGCAGCGACTCGACGTCGCCTTTGACGTCGAAGAAGTCGACCGCGCGCCGCGGCGTCTCGGCCCATTGCTCCGCGAATGCGCTGCCGGCGGCGACGCCGGCGATGCGGGTTGTCTCGGCCGGCGCGTCGCTGCCGGCCGCGAAGACATTGCCGATTTCGAACAGGCGGAC
>DATHHS010000204.1:0-2214 GCA_035317085.1 Burkholderiales bacterium | reverse complement strand
CCGCGAAACTGGCCAATCGGCAATAGTCTTCGTGGGAATCAGACCGCCGAGACCCAGCTTCATAATTCTGATTCCAGTCTGCGCACAGCTGATCAGAACGCGCTCGCGACTCTCAAGTCTTAGCTGACAATACGCGCCGGGTTTATAGGAGATTACTTGTGCCACTGTGGTCCCCTGCAAGCTAACGTTCGCGCCCACCGGGCCGACGAGATGAAGGATGCCACAGGGAGCGCTGCTTCAGAGGCTCCGCGCGGGGTGCGCTGCTATGCGTCTTTCGCATGCAATGCATCCCGAATGCGTTGAAACCACTGCGCCTGCTTCCAGGAAGCAAATGCCCAGGGAAAGAAAAGAATCCCGAGGAAGATTTGAATGACCCCGGTAGACAGCCTATCAACTGCCCTTATCGCCGCACCTGGATAAGCCTGATTCTTAAAGCCCGAGAACCACAGTGAACAGACGTCCGATAGGGACATCTGGGCAAATGCTGCGAACTTTGAGGCAAGCACTCCGTTCGCAATACCAAACCCGACAAGAAATAGTCCAGCAAGGACAAGCGCCGCAGGGACAACGCGCCGCATCCCCCGCGACGCTCGGTAGTTGAGCACCTTTAGATCAGCTTGAGTAAGCATGTCTTGAGTGACGCATAACGTCGAGGTGAACGGCCGGCCTGGATGTCCAACGCCCGACAAAGCGCTGCGCTAACGGCCGGTCCGTTCCACCTAGAGTTAGGTGGCTGGTTCATTTGGGCGCTTTGATTGTCTTTTCCCAACCCGATAGCACTGCATCTAGGCGACGCCCTTGTTCCTCTTGCTTCGAAATAATCTTGTCCACCCTTCTTTGCTGCTCTTCCGCTTTCTTGGCTTGCTCCTTGTATATCTTCATTGCTTCTTCGTTTTCATTTGATTTCATTTCAGTCTTTGAACTTTGTGAAACAGTGCTTGATTGTGCGTTAGTAATTGGTCGGACTATATATACCCAAATAACCCAAAAAATTATTGAAAAAGTAATGGCCTTTAGAAGAAACACGCCGGAAGTTTTGAGCATAGTTTGCATGGAAGATCGCTCCATTTAGGGCCACCTACGCAATATATACGGACCTTGCAAGGTTACCCCGCGAGCGCAGGCGAGTTGCTACCTGATTTTTCGATATCAAGCCCGCCTGCGGCCGGCGAGCGCCCTCAAACGTCACCCGCCGGTCTGTAGCAGACTTCTTACGCCCGAGCGAGCGCTGCCTTCACCCGCTCCGGCGTGAGCGGCACCTTGCGCATCCGCACGCCGGTCGCGTCGAAGAACGCGTTCGCCACTGCCGCCGGGATCACACGAATGGTGGGTTCTCCTGCGCCGGTGGGCGGGAGCTCCGGATGGTTGATCAGCACCACGTCGATGGTTTCGGGGGCGTCGCCGATATCCAGGATCGGATAGGTCAACCAGTCGACGCTGGTCACGCGGTCGCGCCCGAATTGCACTTCCTCGAAGAGCGTGCGCGAGAGGCCGTGTACGACGTTGCCTTCGATGGTGTAGCGCAGGCCTTGCGGATTGACGACGATACCGCAGTCGTGGGCGACGGTGAATTTCTTCGCCCGGATGCGCCCGGTCTTCTTGTCGACTTCGATCTCGGCGACCGCGGCGACGATGGTGCCGTTGCGCCGCGCGTAGGCGATGCCGCGCCCCGAGAGCACGTCTCCCGAACGGTCGCGCGGGCCGCTGCGCGGCTGCCAGCCGGCTTTTTCCGCGGCGGCTCTGATCACAACCGCATCGCGCGGCGCGGTCACGTACTTCAGCCGGAACGCGACCGGGTCTTCGTTGGTGGCCGCGGCGAGCTCGTCGACGAACTGCTCGCTGCCGAAATGGATTTCCGGTCCCACCGGATCGCGCAGATGCGCGCTGCGTAGCGGCGAGCAGGAATCGAGCAGAGGCGGGATCGTCTCCCATGCGAGCAGCTTGCTGTCGAAGCCGTACGAGTCGTCGGGTATGCCGAACCCGATCTCGGGCTTGGGCGGCATGCCTATCGCCATGCCGACCAGGCTGTCGCGCGGATCGGATTCGTTGGTCTGGATGTTGAGACGCGAGAAACCCTTGGCGATGAACTCGTAGCCGATGACCTTGCCCGAGGCGTCGAGCGCGGCGCGCGCGCGATGCACGCAGGCCGGTCCCTTCGGATCCCAGGCGATGCCGTCCTCCCGCATGCCTTGCACGCGCACCGGCCGGCCGGTG
>DATHHS010000203.1:0-5352 GCA_035317085.1 Burkholderiales bacterium | reverse complement strand
CACGATAAGGCTTCCATTCGCGCGCTCCGGCATGCCGACTTGCGAAATGGCTGTGACCAGCGCGGGATAGATCACGCCGGTCAGCACGGTCATCAGGATCATCAATACAAGAGCAGGTCTGAATTGAGCAAACATGGTTTCTCTCCGATCTTTCCGGAAAACGCCTACGCCATTCCCATGGCAACGAGAATCACGTCGATCAGCTTGATGCCGACGAAGGGCACGATAATCCCGCCCACGCCGTAGATCAGCGTGTTGTCGCGCAGCACCGCCGCAGCCCCCACGGGGCGGTAGCGAACGCCCTTCAGGGCGAGTGGAATCAGCGCGATGATGATGAGCGCGTTGAAGATCACCGCCGAAAGGATCGCGCTCCCCGGCGTCGCAAGGTGCATGACGTTGAGCGCGTTCAATTGCGGGTAGGTGCTCGCAAAAGCAGCCGGGATGATTGCGAAATACTTGGCGACATCGTTCGCGATCGAGAACGTCGTGAGCGAGCCGCGTGTCATCAGCAGTTGCTTGCCGATCTCGACGATCTCGATCAGCTTCGTCGGATTGGAGTCGAGATCCACCATATTGCCGGCTTCCTTCGCCGCCTGGGTGCCCGTGTTCATCGCGACTGCGACGTCGGCCTGCGCCAAAGCCGGCGCGTCGTTGGTGCCGTCGCCCGTCATGGCGACCAGGCGTCCCTGGCCTTGCGTGTCGCGGATGAGCTTCAGCTTCGCCTCGGGTGTCGCCTCGGCGAGGAAATCGTCCACGCCCGCCTCGGCGGCGATCGCCGCCGCGGTGAGCCGGTTGTCTCCGGTAATCATCACCGTGCGAATGCCCATGCGGCGCAACTGCGCGAAACGCTCTTTGATGCCGCCTTTGACGATGTCCTTCAGCTCGATCACCCCCAACACGCGCGCGCTCCCGGCCGCCGAGTCCGCAACTACCAGAGGCGTGCTGCCGCGCCGCGCGACGTTGTCCACCAGCATCGATACTTCGCCCGGGAACGTTCCGCCCTTGGACCCGACCCAGGCGCGGATGGCGTCGGACGCGCCTTTGCGGATTTCGCGTCCTTCGAGATTCACTCCGCTCATGCGCGAATGCGCGGAGAACGGCACGAAAGTGGCGCCCAGCGACTTGATGTCACGCTCGCGCAGGTTGAACTTCTGTTTCGCCAGCACCACGACCGAGCGCCCTTCCGGGGTTTCATCGGCGAGCGATGCGAGCTGGGCGACGTCGGCGAGCTCGCCCTCGGTCACGCCGGGCGCGTGGAGGAAATTGGAAGCCTGGCGGTTCCCCAGGGTGATCGTGCCCGTCTTGTCGAGGAGCAGCACGTCCACGTCGCCCGCCGCCTCGACCGCGCGGCCGGAAGTGGCGATGACATTGGCGCGCAGCATACGCCCGATGCCCGCGAGGCCGATTGCCGAGAGCAGCCCCCCGATGGTGGTCGGGATAAGGCAGACCAGCAGCGCAACCAGGACCGTGATCGTCACCGGATTCCCAGTCTTGGCGATATCCACCGCGTAGATCGAGAACGGAAGAAGGGTGACCGTCGCGAACATGAAGATCAGCGTTATCTTGACCAGCAGGATGGTGAGCGCGATCTCGTTCGGTGTCTTCTGCCGGCGCGCGCTCTCGACCATGGCGATCATACGGTCGAGGAAGGACTCGCCCTGGTTCACGGTGACGCGCACGACCAGCCAGTCCGACAGCACGCGCGTGCCGCCGGTCACGGAGGAGAAATCCCCGCCCGACTCGCGGATCACGGGCGCGGATTCGCCGGTGATCGCCGACTCGTCCACCGAAGCGACGCCTTCGATCACTTCGCCGTCCGCCGGGATGAAATCGCCCGCCTCGACGAGGAACGCCTCTCCCTTGCGCAGCGCAGCGGAGGGGACGAACGACCGACTGGCTCCCTTCTGTGGCTTGTCCAGCTTCTTTGCTATGGTGTCGCGCTTGGCGTTGCGCAGCGCGGCTGCCTGCGCCTTGCTACGACCCTCGGCGACCGCTTCGGCGAAATTCGCGAACAGCACGGTGAACCACAACCACAGTGTCACCGCGAGGATGAAACCCGACGGGGCCTCGCCTTTGCCGCCGAGCGCCTGAACCCAGAGGATCGTAGTGAGGAAACTGCCGAGGTACACCACGAACATCACCGGATTGCGCCACTGATGCTGGGGCAGCAGCTTGACGAACGATTCGATCAGAGCGTCCCGCAGGATTCCGCGCGTGACGAGGGCCCGCGGCGGCAAGGGAACCATTGAAAGGGCTTGGGTACTCATGGCGATCTGACTCCGATTTTCCAGGGTGGCCTAATTCGCGCCGTACAGCACGAGGTGCTCGACGATCGGTCCGAGCGCAAGCGCCGGAATGAAGGTCAGCGCACCGATGATGACGACGACGCCGATGAGGAAGAATACGAACAGCGGTGTGTGCGTCTCCAGCGTACCGGCGCCGGCCGGGACCGTCTTTTTCGCTGCCATCGAACCGGCGAGCGCGAGAACCGGGATGATGATCCAGTAGCGCGCGAAGAACATGACTACGCCAAGGGCGGTGTTGTAGAAGGGCGTATTGGCCGACAGCCCTGCGAACGCGCTGCCGTTGTTGGCGGTCGCCGAAGAAAAGGCGTACAGAATCTCCGAGAAACCGTGGGCTCCCGGATTGGCGACGCCCGCCCGGCCGGCGTCGGTCATCACGCCGACGGCGGTACCGAAAAGAGCGGTGAACAAGGGCACCAACACCCCGATCGACGCCATCTTGATGTCATAGGCCTCGACTTTCTTGCCCAGGTACTCGGGCGTGCGGCCGATCATGAGGCCGGCCACGAACACGCCGACGATCACCAGCAGCAGCATTCCGTAGAGCCCCGAGCCGACTCCACCGAAGATCACCTCGCCGATCTGCATCAGCCACAGCGGCACGACGCCGCCGAGCGGGGTGAACGAATCGTGCATCGAGTTCACCGCGCCGCACGAAGTCGTCGTGGTGACGGCCGCGAACAGCGCCGAGTTGACCACGCCGAAGCGCGTTTCCTTCCCTTCCATGTTGCCGCCCGCCTGGGTCGCCGACGCGGTCTGGTCCACCCCGAGCTTCGCGAGCGCCGGGTTGCCGGCCTGCTCGGACCGGACGGCGACCGACATCAGGCTCACAAACACGATCATCATGGCGGCGAGGAGCGCCCAGCCCTGGCGGCGATCACCCACCATCACGCCGAACGTATAGCAAAACGCCACCGCGATCACGAGCTCGGCGAGCATCTCGAGAAAATTCGTCAGCGGCGTCGAGCTCTCCAGCGGGTGCGCCGAATTGGCGTTGAAGAAGCCGCCGCCGTTGGTGCCGAGATGCTTGATCGCGATCTGCGAGGCAACCGGGCCGACGGCGATGACCTGTTCCTTCTGCGTCGCCTTCTCAGTCACCGGGTTGCCCTTCTCGTCCTTCACCGGCTGCCCGGCGGCGTCGAGCTTCGGATTGTCGTATTCGACCGACTCGACGAGCGGTACCGTCACGTAGGCCGAGAAGGTTTGCACCACGCCCTGCGACACAAGCACCAGGGCGAGCACGAATGAAATCGGGAGCAGGATGTAGAGAGTGCCGCGGGTCAGGTCCACCCAGAAGTTGCCGATGGTCTGCATGCTCTGGCGTGCGAGGCCGCGGATCAGCGCGATCACCACTGCCATACCCATTGCCGCAGAGACGAAGTTCTGCACTGTGAGCGCGAGCATCTGGGTGAGGTAGCTCATGGTTGACTCGCCGCCGTAGCCCTGCCAGTTGGTATTCGTGTTGAAACTCACCGAGGTGTTGAACGAGGAGTCGGGCGAGACCGCGGTCATGCCAGCGGGATTGAGCGGCAGATAGTTCTGCAGCCGCTGCAGGACGTAGACGAACAGCAGGCCGAACAGGCTGAACCAGAGCACGGCCAGCGCGTACTGGGTCCAGCGCATCTCCTCCGACTCCTTCACGCCGCAGAGCCGGTAGATCAGCCGCTCGATCGGCGCCCCGAACTGGTTCAGGATGGCGGGCTTGCCCTCGTAGATAGCCGCCATGTACGCGCCGAGCGGCTTCGCCAGCGCGACGACGACGACGAGGTAGAACACGATTTGCAGATAGCCATTCGCAGTCATTAGAATTTCTCCGGCCAGAGCAGAGCGACGACGAGATAGACGAAGATCGCGGCGGCGATTGCGCCGCTCAGAATGTAGATCCAGTTCATGACCGCCCCTTGAGCTTGTCGAAGGCGTGCACGAGCGCGATGCTCACGGCGATGAACGCCACCATCAGTCCGACGTAAAGCAGGTCCATGTCCCGTCTCCAGAAAATTGCGTCTCGAAGGCCTGACCCGGCTCCCGTTGCGGGTGTTTGCTTCGAATCAAACGGAAGCCGCCGGATCAGCGGAGCGAACTATAGGCGATCAAGCCGTCAAATCGGCGTATAGACTCGGGCGCCGCGCGTAAAGAAGCCGTAAATTCCGGTCAGGACGAGCGCTTGCTGCATCGGCCGAAAGGATGGGAGTAGTATTGGATTTCAGGGACTAGCGTGAAAGGATGCCGCCATGGAAACCAAGCGTGACGAATACGTCGGGAAATTGAAGACCCAACTCGATCAATGGAACGCCGAGATGGCGAGATGGGAAAGCCAGGCTGCGCAAGCTCAGGCGAGCATGCGCGCGGAGTACGAGAAGCAACTCGCCGCGATCCGCCAACACCAGACCCAGGCGATGGAGCAGTTGCGCAAGGTGCAGGGGGCGTCGGGCGACGCCTGGACTGAGCTTCAGCGCGGCGCGGACGAGGCCTGGGCGAGAATGCGCAAAGCGTTCGAGAGCGCTTCGGCAAATTTCAAGAAATAGTTTGCGCCTGAAGCGGCGCGACTAGCCTTTTCCGAGGACCGCGTCGAGGCGCTCGATATCGTTGATGATGCGCCACTCGGATGCCCCGGCGCCTTCGACCCGCTTTTGCCAGGCTTCGAGCCGTCCCGTGTAGCGCCGCGGGTCGACGTTGTCGGTCTTGAGCTTGACGACGTTCAGCGCCACCACGCGGATGTCTTTCATATCGATCGGGAAGTCGCGGATGGTCGCCTTGTCGAGCTCCTCCTGCATATCGGAGAAGATCAGGATGGTCTTCGTGCCCGCCCCGGTCTCCTTCAGGTACATCGAGCCCTGGATGAGACCGCCGGTGATGTCCGTATAGGCGCTGCCGCCGACGGTCTTGACGAAGGCGTCGATCTTGTCCTTGAAGGCGCGCTTCTGAATGTTTGCGCGCGAGGGCTGACTGTCGAAGGTGACTTTCGCGACGATGTCCTTCTCGCTGAAGCTGCGGCTCTTCACTCGTGCCACCGCCAGCGAATCCCCGGGCTGCAATGTCCCGAGCAGGT
>DATHHS010000202.1:0-7486 GCA_035317085.1 Burkholderiales bacterium | reverse complement strand
GCGCGCAGCTACCGGTGGACGCGGCCCCGACTGGGAGAAGATCGCCGGCCTGGGCTTGTCAATCGATCCCACCAATCCGCTCTATGGCGGCAAGCCGGGCGCCGCAGCGCGGGTGTTCAGCGAAACGGCACAGATGCCGGCCTTCAGTACTACGACTACGACTACGACCACGACTACGAACGCCGAACCGACGGTGGAGGTGGCTGCGCCCCTCAACATTGATTTTGATATCGGCGCATCGACGACTGGCGGGCCGGCTCCGTTGCCCGATCTCGATCTGGGCCTTGGATCGCCATCCACCGAGCTCGCGCCGGCAGGGCTCGATTTCGACCTCGGTTTGGGTGGAGACAGAGCCGCTGTCGTGACCACGACGGCCACGGAAAGAACGGTTGCGTCCCCTTCGACGGATCCGGGGCTGAGTATTGATTTCTCCCTGCCCATAGGTGACACGCCAGCACGGAGCGCAGCCCCGGCGGCCCCCGCTCCGGATTTGGGTGGGCTTGATTTCGACCTTGGTACATCGTCGTCTGGCGGTGAAGCGACGGCCGAGGCGGCCAAGGCGCCCTCTGTGGATTTCGCTGCGATCAGCCTCGATCTTGGTGCCCCCGGCGGCGGCAATGGCTCGGGCGGCGCTCCGGACGCCCGATGGCAGGAGGTCGCGACCAAGCTCGATCTCGCCAAAGCATACGAAGAAATGGGCGACAAGGACGGGGCCCGAGAACTTTTAAAGGAAGTCGTGAAAGAAGGCGACACGGCGCAGCAGCAGCAGGCTCAAACGATGTTGCAGGCACTCGGCTGATCCGACCGGTTTTGAACCATGATAATCGGCGCCGCGTGCGCCGATTTTTGTTTTTCGCATGATGAGGATCGCAATCGGGATCACCTACTGTGGCAAGGGGATGGAAGGTTGGCAATCGCAACCCTCCGGCAATACCGTGCAGGATTATCTTGAGCGCGCCCTTTCCGAGATCGCGGGCGAGCGAGTCAGTGTCGCGGGCGCCGGCCGCACCGATGCCGGGGTGCACGCCAGCGCCCAGGTGGCTCACTTCGAGACCCAGGCATCCCGGCCGGATTCTGCCTGGGTGCGTGGCGCGAACTCCCTGTTACCCGATTCGATCGCCGTACAATGGGCCTCGGCAGTCGCGGAGGATTTCCATGCGCGCTACAGTGCGATATCGCGAAGCTACCGCTACGTGCTCTACAGCCACCGCGTGCGCCCGGCAATGCTTAGCGGCCTCGTCGGTTGGTTCCACCTCCCGCTCCAGCTGGGCGACATGAGGGAAGCCGCGCGATATTTGATCGGCGAGCATGATTTTTCCTGTTTCCGCTCGTCGGAATGCCAGGCGAAAAGCCCCGTGCGGACCGTGGAACGCGTGGAGATTGGCGAAAGTGGCCCATATCTCCTCCTCGACTTCACGGCCAACGCATTCCTGCATCATATGGTGCGTAACATCGTCGGTGGGCTCGTTCACATCGGAAAGGGCGAGCGTCCCCCTCAATGGTTCGCCGAGTTGATCGCCGCCCGCGATCGGCGGCTCGCTGCGCCGACGTTTGCAGCGGAGGGGCTGTACCTTTCGCACGTGCGCTATGGGGAGAACTGGAACCTGCCTGCATTTCCCCGCATGATGCCGTTCCAGACGGAAATGCCACGGTGAGGACGCGAGTGAAAATCTGCGGCATCACCCGGGTCGAGGACGCCCTCGCGGCAGTCGCTCAGGGCGCAGACGCGATCGGGCTGGTGTTCTATCGTCCCAGCCCGCGCTGCGTGCCTCTTGAGCAGGCGCGGGCCATAGTCGCAGAGACCCCGCCCTTCGTGTCGACCGTGGCGGTTTTTGTGAACCCGTCTTCGGAGGAGGTCGAACGGGTGATCGCCGAGTGC
Organism: Burkholderiales bacterium; assembly: GCA_035317085.1. GTDB lineage: Bacteria > Pseudomonadota > Gammaproteobacteria > Burkholderiales > SG8-39 > VBDM01. Next base: position 5,607 of record DATHHS010000202.1, on the reverse strand, counting down.
GGGGTCGCGCTGCTGCAATTCCACGGTGACGAATCCCCCGAGTTCTGTGCCAGTTTTGCCCGACCCTACATCAAGGCGGCACGGATTCGTCCGGGACTGGATTTGATAAAATACCTCTTACCTTACACCGCTGCCCGGGCGTGGATGCTCGACGCTTTCCACGACGACCTCTGGGGCGGAACGGGCGGCGCGTTCGATTGGAGCATGGTGCCCGGGAGAATGGCGAGGCCGATCGTACTTTCGGGCGGCTTGACGGCGGCCAATGTCGCCAACGCAATCCACCGCGTCAGACCTTACGCCGTCGATGTTTCCACGGGTGTCGAGGCGTCCAAAGGGATCAAGGACGCGGCAAAAATCGCGGCTTTTATCGGAGCGGTAAAACATGAAGATGTATGACCTTCCGGACGAGCGGGGACATTTTGGCCGCTACGGCGGAGTATTCGTTGCCGAGACGCTGATGCACGCGCTCGACGAGCTCAAGCAGGCCTACGAGCGCTGCCGAGACGACCCCGAGTTCGTCGCTGAATTCGAGCACGAGCTCAAGCACTATGTCGGCCGGCCGAGCCCCGTTTATCACGCAAAACGCCTGTCCGAGCGGCTGGGCGGCGCGCAGATCTACATCAAGCGCGAAGACCTGAACCACACCGGAGCGCACAAGATCAACAACACTATCGGGCAAGCGCTCGTGGCGAAGCGCATGGGAAAGCCGCGCGTGATTGCCGAGACCGGCGCCGGAATGCACGGTGTGGCGACGGCGACGGTCGCGGCGCGCTATGGCATCGAATGTGTGGTCTACATGGGCTCGGAGGATATCAAGCGCCAGGTTCAGAACGTCTATCGCATGAAGCTCCTCGGCGCAACGGTCGTGCCCGTCGATTCAGGGTCGAAAACGCTGAAAGACGCCTTGAATGAGGCGATGCGCGACTGGGTGACCAATATCAACAACACTTTCTACATCATTGGCACGGTCGCCGGGCCGCATCCGTACCCGATGATGGTCCGCGACTTCCAGTCGGTGATCGGCAAGGAGTGCCTATGGCAGATGCCGGAGCTTGCCGACCGCCAGCCGGACGCAATTATCGCGTGCGTTGGCGGTGGCTCGAACGCGATGGGCATTTTCTATCCCTACATCCCGTACGAAAATGTCAGGCTGATCGGGGTCGAGGCCGGCGGCCTGGGCATCGCGAGCGGCAAACACGCGGCATCGCTTTGCGCGGGCAAGCCGGGCATCCTGCACGGCAACCGGACCTACCTTCTACAGGACGAACACGGCCAGATCGCCGAAACGCACTCGATCTCGGCCGGGCTCGACTATCCCGGGGTCGGTCCGGAGCACGCCTGGCTGAAGGACAGCGGCCGCGCCGAATATGTCACCGTCAACGACGAGGACGCGATCACGGCCTTCAATGACTTGTGCCACTACGAAGGCATCATTCCCGCGCTCGAGTCTGCGCACGCGCTCGCGCACGCGGCGAAGCTCGCGCCGACTCTACCGAAGAAGAATATCCTGCTCGTCAATCTGTCGGGACGCGGTGACAAGGACATGCACACCGTCGCGGAAAAATCGGGAATCCGAATTTGAACGACGCCCGCGCAACGTTGTACAACGAGGATTTCTTCAAGGGCATCGGTCGCGTCTGCGATGCGAGTGTTGACCTCATCGTCGCCGATCCGCCCTACGGCCTCGGGAAGGACTACGGCAACGACTCCGATCAGCTCACCGGGGAAGCCTATCTCGATTTCAGCCGGCGCTGGATCGATGCCGTGATCCCGAAGCTCAAGCCGACGGGAAGTCTCTACGTTTTTCTGACCTGGCAGCATAGTCCGGAGGTTTTCAGCTACGCGAAGACGGTCCTGACGATGGTGAACGAGATCATCTGGGACCGGAAAGTACCGAGCATGGGCGGAAGTACGCGGAAATTCTCTTCCGTGCACGATACGATAGGGCTGTTCGCGCGCTCGAAGGACTATTACTTCGACATCGATAGCGTGCGCATACCCTATGATGCCGACACCAAGCGCGCCCGGACGCGCTCGATCTTCGTCGGAAAGAAATGGCTGGAAGTGGGCTACAACCCCAAGGACGTCTGGAGCGTGACCCGCCTGCACCGGCAGGATCCGGAGCGCGAGGACCATCCCACGCAAAAGCCGGTCGAGATCATCGAGCGTATGGTGCTGGCGAGCTCTCCCCCCGGTGGATTCGTGCTCGATCCGTTCATGGGGAGCGGTACAACGGCAGTCGCGGCGCTAAAGGCTGGCCGGCGCTTTGCGGGCTTTGAGATCAATCCGGAGTACTGCGCTTCTGCGAAGAGGCGGGTGGCCCGCTTTTTCAAATCGGATGCCGAATCCGCTGCGCGGCCGGTCCGAACCGCCGCAGTGCTCTGAAGGCCTCCGTGTCCCGAATCTCCTCCACCTTCGAACGGCTCGCAGGCAAGCACCGGAAAGCGTTGATTCCTTATGTCACGGCCGGGGACCCCAAGCCGGCGGTCACCGTGCCGCTCATGCATGCTCTGGTCGCGGCGGGAGCGGACGTCATCGAACTGGGTGTGCCTTTTTCCGATCCCATGGCGGACGGGCCGGTGATTCAACGCTCAAGCGAACGGGCGTTGAGGAACCATATCGGTTTGGATGGGGTACTCGCGTTCGTCGCCGAATTCCGCAAGAAGGATGAATCGACTCCGGTCGTCCTCATGGGATACGCCAATCCAATCGAGGCCATGGGACTGGAGCGCTTCGTTGACGCCGCGCGTCGGGCGGGAATAGACGGGGTCCTGGTGATCGACTATCCGCCCGAGGAAAGCGTCGAGCTGGCGGCAATGCTCCGCGCACGCGGCATGGACATGATCTTTCTCCTCGCACCGACCTCGACCGAGGCGCGCATCGATCAAGTCGCCAAGCTTGCGAGCGGGTATATTTATTACGTGTCCTTGCGCGGTGTGACCGGGGCCAAGAATCTCGATCTGGAAGACGTGGCCGCAAAACTGCCCGCGATTCGAGGCAAGACGAGGCTCCCTGTGGGTGTGGGATTTGGAATCCGCGACGGGGAAACCGCGCGCGCCGTAGCGCGCATTGCGGACGCCGTCGTGATCGGCAGCCGGATCATCCAGGAAATCGAGCAGGCCTCTCCGGAAACTTGCGTGGAGAAGGGCGCGGGCTTGCTCAAGGAAATTCGCAGAGCGATGGACGCATGAGTTGGCTGCAGAAGCTGCTTCCCCCCAAGATCAACCGCACCGGGACCGGTGCGAAGAGAAACGTTCCGGAAGGGCTTTGGAGCAAGTGTCCCTCGTGCTCGGCGGTGCTGTACGCCACCGATCTCGAAAGGAACGCCAACGTCTGTCCCAAATGCGCCTTTCACAACCGCATCTCGGCGCGGGTGCGGCTCGATATGCTGCTCGATGCAGAAGGACGCTTCGAAATCGGGGTCGAAGTCGGCTCGGTAGACAGCCTGAAATTCAAGGATGGCAAGCGCTATTCCGACCGACTCGAGGAAGCGGAGAAGGCGACCGGCGAAACCGACGCCTTGGTCGTGATGCAGGGTGCAATAAAAAACGTTCCCCTCATTGTGGCCGCGTTTGAATTCGAATTCATGGGCGGATCCATGGGCTCGGCGGTGGGGGAGCGTTTCGTGCGCGGGGTACACGCGTGTCTCGATCAGCATTTACCGCTGGTGTGCGTCACGGCGACCGGCGGTGCGCGAATGCAAGAAGGCCTGTTTTCGCTCATGCAGATGGCCAAGACGACGGCGGCCCTGACGCAACTCACGGCGCGCAAGCTTCCCTTCATCACGGTTCTCACCGATCCGACCATGGGCGGAGTGTCGGCGAGTTTCGCCATGATCGGCGACGTCGTCATGGCCGAGCCGCGTGCGCTCATCGGATTCGCGGGGCCGCGCGTCATCGAGCAAACCGTGCGCGAAAAGCTCCCCGAGGGTTTTCAGCGCGCCGAGTTCCTGCTCGAGAAAGGCGCGATCGACATGATCGTCGACCGGCGCCAGATGCGCGACAAGCTCGCCAGTCTTCTTACCCTCTTGCAGCGGCAGCCTGCCGCGGCGAGTTAAGCCTTCCTTCCGGCTTTCATGCCCGGCCGGAGTCTTGCCGAGTGGCTCGACTACATCGAGCGCATTCATCCCAAGTCCATCGAGCTCGGGCTGGAGCGCGTGGCCCAGGTGCGGGATGTGCTCGGCAGATCGAGCCCGGCCGCGATCTTCACCGTTGCCGGGACCAACGGCAAGGGCTCGACGTGCGCCATCCTGGAGGCGATCCTGCTCGCCGCCGGATACAGAGTCGGGCTATACACTTCGCCGCACCTCCTTCGGTACAACGAACGTGTCCGTCTGGACGGCGTACCGGTGAACGACGCGGCGTTGTGCGCAGCGTTCGAGACGGTGGAGCGCGCCCGAGGCGAGGTGGCCCTGACCTATTTCGAGTTCGGCACGCTGGCGGCCTGGGAGATTTTCGCCGCTGAAGCGCTCGACGCCGTGATACTGGAGGTCGGCCTGGGGGGGCGGCTGGACGCGGTCAACGTTTTCGACAGCGATTGTGCGTTGTTGACGTCCATTGACCTCGATCACATGGATTACCTCGGCGATACGCGCGAGAGCATCGGGTCCGAAAAAGCGGGAATTTTTCGTGCAGGGAAACCCGCCGTCGTCTCGGACCCCGATCCTCCCCATAGCGTCCTCGGTCGGGCGCAGGCAGTCGGCGCGGACCTGTGGTTGATCGGCCGTGACTTTGGGTACGTGAGCGAAGGGCGGCAATGGACGTATTGGGGACGAGATGGACGCCGTGCCGCGCTCGTTTTTCCGGCCTTGCGCGGCGCGCGCCAGCTCGCAAACGCGAGCGCGGCGCTTGCCGCACTCGATGCGCTTCGTGCACGTCTTCCGGTCGGGATGCAGGACGTTCGCAACGGTCTTGCGCAGGTGGAGCTTCCGGCGCGGTTCCAGGTGCTTCCCGGCCGACCGACGGTGGTTTTGGACGTCGCACACAATCCGCAGGCAGCGGCGGTGCTTGCGGAGGACCTCGCCAGGATGGGTTTTTATCCGGAGACCTACGCCGTGTTCGGCATGTTGCGGGACAAGGACATCCGTGGCGTGTGCCAAGCGATGCGCGAGAAGATTTCGGCCTGGTTTGCGGCCGATCTCTCCGTGCCCCGGGGCGCGAGCGCCCCGATGCTGGCCGATGCCATAGCGAGCGCGGGAGGCAGTGGCGGCGTGCTTTGCTTCGAGAACCCCCGCGAGGCATTCGCCGCGGCAAGGAATCGGGCAAACGAAAATGATAGAATCGTGGTGTTCGGATCGTTCCACACCGTGGCCGCGGTCTTGCAGGCGATTGAGGCTGCCCGGACTGAGCTTCGGGAAGCGCGGCGAGGGTCTTGAGGAAGCACGATCGGGGCGTTTCGGGATGTCGCTTGGATCGGCTGATTCAAGGTTTCTGGCGGGTAGCGCTCCAACGCGGCCAATCCTTCGGCTTACTTCGGAATTTTTTGGAGTCTTCGTTTGGCTGACGACGGCAACGTACTTAAGCGCCGCGCGCGCCGGCGGTTGGTCGGAGCCATCGCGCTGGTGGTGCTTGTCGTCGTGGTCCTGCCCGTGATTCTCGACCAGCAACC
>DATHHS010000201.1:0-3582 GCA_035317085.1 Burkholderiales bacterium | reverse complement strand
AGGACGATACGCGGCGCCACCGGGAGCGCAGCGCCACCTTGAGCAACGTGTGGGTGATGAAGAAGGCATGAAGGCGGCGAGATGCAGGAATGTTGGGCGCCAAATCAACCACCTTTCCAACAATCAAGGAGCAAAGCCAATGGAGAAGTTAGTTGCGTCAATCCTGATTGTTGCAAGCTCGTTATTAGCCGGGTGCGCAGGCACCGCCGCCATAGTTCAATCAGAGTACCGCCTGGCTCAAGGCGAGAAGTTCAAGCTCCAACTGACCGCACCTGCAGCTGCCAGCGAGGAAGGAATCACTATTCTTCGCGAACGACTGACATCACAGCTTTCCAGCAATGGGCTTCTGGCGACAGCAGCTGACGCCTCGGCCAGAACCGTCGAAGTCACGGTAACGAACTACTACATGCGACACGGCGCGACCCGGGCGATGGTCGGTATCATGGCGGGGGCCGACAACATTCAGAGCGCAGTCAGGGTGAAAGATCCGGCGAGCGGAAAGGTTCTGTCGGAGTTCACCGTTGAATCGAAAAATCCCACTGCTTGGGGCACGTCGCGAGGGATGATCGAAGATCACGCCGACAAGGTTGTCGAGACACTTCGTGGTATGAAGCGCTAGCCTGGGCCCGTGTCGCCCAAGCCTCCATTAGGAGGAGATCGTCGGAGTTTTTTCATCAAGGAGGAGCCATGCATCCACAGATTCACTTGAACTGGGTTGCGGTCGTCGTCGCGGTGGTGGCCAGCTTTTTCTTCGGCTGGCTGTGGTACGGGCCCTTATTCGGGAAGAAATGGGCGAGCCTGATGAAATTTCCGACCGACATGAAGCCCGACCCGAAGGTCATGATGCGCGGGATGGTGCTGATGGTGATCGGCTGCTTTCTAACCGCGTACACCCTGGTGTTCATGTCGGACATCTGGCGCCCCTCGGTCTGGGGCGGCGGCCCGGCTTCGCCGGGCTACGTGTACGGTTTCCTCACCGGGCTCTGGGTGTGGATCGGCTTCTACGTGCCGATGCAGCTGAACGCGGTCGCGTGGGAAGGCAAGGGCTGGGGACTGTTCGGCATCAACGCGGCTTACGCTTTCCTCAACCTTCAGCTCATCGCGATGATCATCGCGTATGTACGCTGAACGCCCGGATCCGGGAGGGGTGAACATGAGGTCCTGGACTGCTTTCCTCGCGGCGGCGGCGTTCTCCGCTTCCATCAGTGCCGCGCCGCTCGAGCCGGTGCGTTCGCTCGCACAGAAGGAAAAGCCCGCGGTCATCGACACGCTGCGCGAGCTGGTCAACATCGAATCCGGAAGCCGCGACCGCGAGGGCCTGGACCGCATCTCCGAAGTCCTCCGCGTCCGCCTCGCGGCGCTCGGGGGCAAAGTCGCGTTCGTCGAGCCCGGCGCCGACGTGGTGAAGCTCTTCGACACGCCGGAGAAAATCGGCCGTGTCGTGGTCGCGCGCTTCGAGGGCACGGGCCGGAAGAACGTCATGCTGCTCGCGCACATGGACACCGTGTACGCGCGCGGCACTCTGGCGAAGCGCCCGTTCCGCGTCGAGGGCGACAAGGCCTCCAATTACGAAGGCGCTCGCGCCTATGGCCCGGGCGTCGCCGACGACAAAGGGGGCATCGCGGTGGTGCTGCACACGCTCGCGATCCTGAAGGCGCTCGGCTTCAGCGACTACAGGGTTCTCACCGTGGTCGTGAACGCCGACGAGGAGGTGAGCACGCCGGGCGCGCGCAACCTCATCACGCGCGTCGCCTCCGAGCACGACGTCGTGCTCTCGTGCGAGTCGACGCCCGCGCCCAAGGACGAGCTCGCGGTCACCACCGCCGGGATCGGCGCGGCGACGATCGTGGTGCACGGGCGCGCGGCACACGCGGGCATGCAGCCGGAGGACGGGCGCAACGCGCTCCTCGAGCTCGCGCACCAGATGCTCGCGACGCGCAACCTGAGCGATCCGTCGAAAGGCATCAAGTTCAACTGGACCATCGCGCACGCGGGCACCGTGCGCAACGCCATCCCGGATCTCGCCACGGCCAACGCGGACGTGCGCGTGCGGCGCATCGCCGACTACGACGCGATCGAGAAAGCCTTCCGCGACGGCGTCGCCAGGAGCCAGCTCATTCCCGACACCACAGTCGAAGCGAGCTTCGAGCGCCGCCGCCCGCCGCTCGAGATCAACGACCGCCAGCGCGCCCTGGTGAAGAGAGCGCAGGGAATCTACGCGGAAATCGGCAAGCAGCTCGGCGTGGACGATTCGGGGAAGGGCGGAGGGACCGATGCCGCCTTTGCGGCGCTGTCGGGGAAGCCTGTGGTGCTGGAGAACTTCGGCCTGATGGGGTACGGGCAGCACAGCCAGGAAGCGGAATACGTCGAGCTGGATTCCATCGAGCCGCGGCTGTACCTGCTCGCGCGGATGATCATGGAGGCGGGGAGGGAATGACGCGGCCAGCTTTCGCGCCCGCCGCATCGCCGTGACCGACCCCGTTGTTTGATGAAGCCGCATCGCCATGATGACGCTCCATGAGCGCCGAGCTTGAGGTTCTGCAGGATGCCCTCGCGCGGCTCGAGCACGAAGGGGTTGCGTACATGCTCACGGGTTCGCTCGCCTTGAGCTACTACGCCGAGCCTCGAATGACGCGCGACATCGACCTCGTGGTTGAATTCGCCGGCGGGGATCCGAAACGGCTTGCCGCGCTCTTCGAGCCGGAGTACTACGTATCGGAGGCCGACGTGGAGCGCGCGCTGCGCGAGCGCGGCATGTTCAACGTCCTCCATCTCGAAAAGCTGGTGAAGCTCGATCTCATCGTACGCAAGGACGAGCTTTTCCGGCGCCACGAATTCGGGCGGCGCGTGCGCGTGCATCTCGCCGGTTTCGACATCTGGATCGCGACCCGTGAGGACCTGATACTCTCCAAGCTCGTCTGGGCCCAGCCTTCGGGATCGGAACTGCAGCTTCGCGACGTCGGGACGCTGCTTGCCGGGGGCGCGGACATCGGCTACCTTCGCCGCTGGGCCGGCGGCCTCGGAGTCGCCGAGCTTCTGGAGAAATGCCTCGATGAACGACACGACGCCTGAATTCGGAAAAGTGGTCCGGGAGCGTCTCCTTGCGCTCGCACCGGCGGAGCGCGTGAGCATGTGCGCCGACATGTTCGAATCGGCGCGCGCCCTGGTCGAGGCATCGCTGCCGCCCGGGCTCGACCCGATCGAGCGGCGGCGGCGGATCTGCCGGCGGTTCTACGGCGATCTGGCGGACAAGGCGTTTCCTCTGGCGTAGGGAAGCCAGAAAAGCGGGTAAATCCAGTGAATCCCGCGCGACGCAGAATCCTCAAGGCCGCCGCGGCCTCAGGCCTTACTTCCCTGGTCCCGTCGCCCGCGCGGGCCGGCAAGACGGTCGTCAACGACGTCTCACAGCTCAATCCGGTGGAAGTGGCCGACGCACGGCGCCCGCGCTCGACCGAGGAGATCCAGGCCGCGCTGCGCGCTTGGCCCGGCGCGGTTTCGATAGGCGGCGGGCGCTTCAGCCAGGGCGGTCAGATCGCCGAGCCCGGTTCGCTGCATCTGGACATGCGTGGCATGAACAAGGTG
>DATHHS010000200.1:0-14141 GCA_035317085.1 Burkholderiales bacterium | reverse complement strand
GGTTTCGATCTGGTGGGGCGCGTGCTCGCGCAAAAGCTGGGCGAGCAGACGGGGCAGCCCTTCGTGGTGGAAAACCGTTCCGGCGCGGGGACCCTGGTCGGCACGCAGCTCGTCGCGCGTGCCGCGCCCGACGGCTACAGCCTCGTCGTCGGCGGGCTTTCCAATATCGCGCTCAACATGGGCCTGTACAAGGAACCCGGCTACGATTCGCTCGCCGACTTCGTGCCCATAGCGCTCGTGGTCAGTCATTCCTACACGCTGATCGCGCGCAAGGACCTGCCGCTCGCGAGCCTCGCGGACGTGATCGGCTTCGCCCGCGCGAACCCGGGCAGGCTCAACATCGGGACGAGCGGGATCGGCACGGGACAGTACATCGGCGCGGCCATCATCGCCGCGCTCGCCGGGGTCGACATGGTGAAAGTGCCTTACAAGGGAGCGCAGCCCGTCTACCAGGACCTGCTCGCCGGACGCCTCGACCTGTTCTTCGACAACACCACCACGACGCAGCCTTACGTGGACTCCGGCCAGGTGAAGGCGCTCGCGGTGTCGAGCCGCGCCCGCGCCCCGACCATGCCGAAAGTGCCCACGCTTGTCGAAACCGGAGTGATCGACCTGGAAATGGAAACCTGGTTCGGCCTGTTCGCGCCGGCGCGCACGCCGCGTGCGATCGTCGAGCGCCTGCGCGCCGAAGTGGACAAGGCGATGCTGTCGGCCGAAGTGCGTGCTCGGCTGGAGACGGGCAGCGGCAGGAGCCTGCGCATGACGCCGCAGGAGACCGAGGCATTTGTCAAAGCCGAAGTCGCCCGGTGGGCTGCGCTCTTGCGCCGGGCGGGCATCGAGCCCGAGTAATGCCGGATCTCCAGGACCAGCTCGCCATCGCCGCGCTCGCGCAGCGATGGGCGCTGGCGCGTGACACCGGCGACTGGGAAAACCTGCGCGGCACCGCGCACCCCGGCGCCACCATGACCGCCACGTGGTTCGACGGGACTTTCGACGATTTTATCGAAGCCTGCCAGGCGTCGTGGCGCAAGGGATCGCGCTCGCAGCATTTTCTCGGCGGCACGGTCGCGGAGATCAACGGCGCGCGCGCGCTCGCGCAGACCCGGATGTCGATCAGCGTGCGTTCCAGGCTCGAAGGCGTCGAGGTCGATGCGCTGTGCATCGGCCGCTTCTTCGACCGGGTGGAAAGGCGCGACGGCGTCTGGCGCATCTCCAAACGCTCGGTGATTTACGAAAAGGACCGCATCGATCCGGTCGTTCCGGGCGCCGTGATATCGCTCGACCGCGCGCTGCTCGAGCGCTTTCCCGAAGGCTACCGGCATCTGGCCTATCTGCAGACGCGCAACGGCGCCCAGGTGAATCCGAACCTGCCGACCGCGCGCGGCGAGGCGCTGGAAAATTTTCTTCGGGAGGCGCAAGCCTGGCTGCGGGCGAAACTATAATGAAACCGGGGACAGACCACCATTTTCGGTCCTTCCATTATTCTTCACGCACTTGCGTCAAGGAAAATGGTGGTCTGTCCCCGGTTCTAATTTGACCAAGGAGAAGATCGTGAACGATCTGCAGCGTTATCTGGTGGAAGAAGCTGTCGAGGATTACGAGGAGGGGCGGCTGTCGCGCCGCGAGGCACTGAAAGCGATCGCAGGCCTCACCGGGGCGGTGCTCGCGGCGCAGATACTGGAGGCGCATGGGCAGGGTGCTCCTGCCGCGGGCTCAAAGGCGCCGCCGAGTACGGCGCCGCTGGTCGCGCCGGACGACCCGGCCATCGTCGCCGGGATCGCGGAATTTCCCGGCGAAGGCGTGCGGCTTTCCGGGTACCTCGCGCGGCCGGCGCAGTCCGGGCGGTTCCCGATCGTCCTCGTCTGCCACGAAAACCGCGGCCTCACGCGCCATATCGAAGACGTCACGCGGCGCGCGGCGAAGGCGGGTTATGTCGGTCTTGCCGTCGATCTGCTTTCGCGCGAAGGCGGCACCGGCCTGCACGATTTCGAGGCGATTCCCGGGCTGCTCGGCAAGGCGCCCCCGGCGCGCCACGTGCAGGATTTCAGGAGCGGACTCGCCTACGCGAAGTCCCAGCCCGCGGCGCGCGGGGACCGCGTCGGCATGGTCGGGTTCTGTTTCGGCGGCGGCGTGACCTGGCGCGTCGCGGCGGGCATGCCCGCCCTGCGGGCCGCCGTCCCTTTCTACGGCGTGCCGGTGCCGGAGGCGGAGGCGCCCGGGATAGGCGCGGCGGTGCTGGCCATCTACGCAGGGCGCGACGAACGCGTCAACCAGAACATCCCGGCGATCGAGGCGGCCATGAAAAAGAACGACAAGACCTTTCGCAAGATCGTGTATCCGAACGTCGATCACGCGTTTCACAACGACACCGGCGCGCGCTACGACGCCGCGGCGGCCAAGGCCGCCTGGGGCGAGACGCTCGCGTGGTTCGGGAAGTACCTGGCGTAGCCCGGCCGCGCATGCCGACGGTCCTCATCACCGGTGCCGGCCGCGGACTCGGCCTCGAGTTCGCGCGGCAGTACGCCGCGGACGGCTGGAAGGTCATCGGCAGCGTGCGCGAAGCGAAAGCGAAGGCCGCGCTGGCCGGGCTCGGCGCCGAAGCGCATATCGCCGACGTCACCGACCGCAAGTCGATCGCGCGCCTGGCCGCCAGCCTGAAGGGCGTGCCGGTCGACGTGCTCATCTGCAATGCCGGCATCTACGGTCCGCGCGGCATGAAGCCCGGGAAATTCGATTACGCGGCCTGGGAAGAAGTATTGCGCGTGAATCTCCTGGGGCCCGCCGCCGTGACCGAGGCCTTGCTGGAAAACGTCGCGGCGAGCGAGCAGAGGATCATCGCGATGATGTCGAGCCGGCTCGGCTCGATCGCCGAAATGCGCGGAGGCGATTACTTCTACGCCTCGAGCAAGGCCGCACTCAACGCCTTCGGCAAGGGGCTCTCGGCCGCTCTTGCGCCGCGCGGCATCACCGTGGTCTCGCTCACCCCGGGCTGGGTGCGCACCGACATGGGCGGGAAGGGCGCGCCGCTTGCACCGGAAAGCTCGATCCGCGGCATGCGGAAAGTCCTCGCCGGCCTGTCTCCCGAGAAATCCGGCAGGTTCTTCAACCACGACGGATCCGAAGTGCCCTGGTGAAGCGGATTTTCGGAACGGCGGACGCCGGATCGGTGCGAATGGGATGCTGCCCACGCAGAAATCCTCCGCCAAACCGGTCTCTCCACGGTGTATAGTTTTTTCCCGATACGCGCTAGCGTGCGAAAAATTCCAATGAACGAACCGGTCACAAGGAGGAGAACATGGCAGCGTCGAACGGATGCGGGGATTTCGGCTGTACTCATTTGTCGTGCGGTCCGGGAGCGACGCGCAACGCGGTCGACTTCGGCCGGCGCGACTTCCTGAAAGACACGCTGGCGGCGACGGCGGGATTCACCGGCATCAGCGTTCTCGGCGGCTGCGCGATGCCTCTCATGCAAGACAGCAGTCCGGCCGACACGATCATCACCAACGGCCGCATCGCCACCTTGAATCCGCGAGCGCCGGCGGCGAGCGCGATCGCGATTCGCGGCGGTAACATTGTTGCCATCGGCTCCGCGGCGGACGTCGAAGGCCTGCGCGGCCCCAATACGCAGGTGATAGACGCAGAGGGCCGCACCGTCATCCCGGGTCTGAACGACGGGCATACGCATTTCATCCGCGGCGGGCTGACCTACACGAACGAGGTGCGCTGGGACGGCGTGCCATCGCTCGCAGAAGGCATGCGCCGCGTGCGCGAGCAGGCGCAGCGCACGCCCGCGCCGCACTGGGTGCAGGTAATCGGCGGCTGGACCTGGGCGCAGTTCGCCGAGCAGCGCTACCCGACGCTCGAGGAAATCAACGCGGCGACCGGCGATACGCCGTGCATGATCATGCATCTGTACGATCGCGCCTGGCTCAATCGCGCCGGGATCCGCGCGCTCGGGTGGAACAAGGACACGCCCAACATGTTCGGCGGGACGATAGAGCGCGACGCCTCGGGCAATCCTACGGGCCTGGTGATGTCGACCACCAGCCTCGCGAGCCTGGTTTCCGTGTGGTTGCGCATCCCGCGGCTTTCTCCCGAGGACCAGATCCTGTCCACGCGCCACTTCATGCGCGAGCACAACCGGCTGGGGATCACGAGCGTGATCGATGCGGGCGGCGGCGGCCAGAACTATCCGGACAACTACGCGGCGATCGCCAAGCTCGCCGCCGACGGGCAGATGACGCTACGCATCGGCTACACGCTGTTCGCGCAGGCGCCGGGCAAGGAGCTCGAGAACTACACGGCGTGGTCGAAGCTGGTGAAGTACGGCCAGGGCAACGACTACTACCGCATGATAGGTACGGGCGAATACATTCTTTACGCGGCCGGCGACGTGGCCAACTTCGCCAAGGACTACCCGGTGCCGCCGCCCGGCGTGATGGAGAAAAATCTCACCGCGGTGGTGAAGTACATCGTCGAGCAGGGCTGGCCTTTCCGCCAGCACACCAGCTTCGATGCTTCGGCGAGCCGCGTGCTGGACGTGCTCGAACAGGTGAACCGCGAGATTCCGTTGAGGAATTTGCGCTGGGGGCTCGATCACTGCGAAACCCTACAGCCGAAAACGCTCGAGCGCCTGGCGGCGCTGGGCGGCTCGATCGACATCCAGAACCGCATGTCCCTCGACGGCGAGGCCTTTCTCAAGAAATACGGGACGCAGGCCGCGGCCGACGCGCCGCCGATCGCACGCATCCGCGAGATGGGGATTCCGCTCGCTTGCGGCACCGACGCGAACCGCGCGACCAGCTACAACCCCTGGATCGGGCTGCACTGGCTGGTGACGGGCAAGACGCTGGGCGGCGCGAAGCTGCAGGGCGACAGGAATCTTCTGGACCGCAGCGAAGCGCTGCGCCTGTTTACGTCGGGCGGTGCCTGGATTTCAGGCGAGGAAGGCAAGAAGGGCACGCTGGAACCCGGTAAGTTCGCCGACCTGGCTATCCTCTCCGCCGACTACTTCAATGTCGCGGTGGACGGTATCAAGGACATCGAATCGGTGATGACCATGGTCGGCGGCAAGGTCGTCTACGGCGCGGGTTCGTTTTCGCGCCTCGCGCCGCCGCTCCCGCCGGTTTCCCAGGACTGGCTGCCGGTGCGCCAGTATGGCGAGTACTACAAGCGCGCGGAACTGCAGGCGCAGCAGATGGCGCGTGCATTCTCGCAGCCGCAGCTGATCGTCGACGGGGGAGGGTGGGACGCTTGCGGTTGCGGGGTGTTTTGAGCGCGGCGCTCGATGCGAAATGCCGGGTTGCGGCGTCCTTCAATCCGCGCTTTCGTTTCTCGTCGATTGGATCGAGCTAAGAGCTGCCGATAGCCTGTCTGGCAGCCGAAGCCCAGCGTTCCTCGTCCTCGACGGACGACGCGAAGCGTTTTGCGTGCTTCATGACTTCGTTGAACATGTCCATCGCCGCTTCGTTTTTGCCGAGGCGCAATAGCAGGTCGCCATAGCGAAAACGGGCTTCGAGCCCGACAAACACCGGAATCAGGGTGCGAAAGGCTTCCAGGGCGGCGTCCGTCTGCCCGCGTCCTTCCAGCACCCTGGCCTCGAGCAGGCGGACTTCCAGAGGCCGTGTCCTGGGTGCGGCTGCCTTGAGCCGGGCCAGCGCCGTACTTGCCTTGTCCCACTCCCGGCCCTCTACCGCGGCCCGGGCCAGTCCGAAGAGAACGGCGCCGTCGGAAGCGAACGCTCCCTGAAGGCAGCTCTCATACAGCTTCGCGGCCTCGGCGTACATCTGATGGTTCATGCATTCCGCGGCGAGAGCGATCTTGTTGTCCACGCTGCCGCAGATTTCGAGCTCTTCGGCCCGCTTCCTGAGCTCGGCATCCGGCTGCAATACCCGCGCGAGTGTGCGCGCCGCCTTGTTTGCGCGGCGTTGTTCGCGCGAACCCGGAAATACTTCGACAAAGTAGTAGATGACGCAGCCCATCACGGGGAAGCCCATGATGATGAATATCCACCAATAGGCGCGGCCGGTCTTCAGAACGTGAAATGCGAAGCAGAATTGAATCAGAACTACGATTGCCCCGATGATTGGCATTTCGCCCCCCCAGCCCTATGTTGGGCAGTTGTTGTACGAAATTATATCCAGCGCCGTAGTTTGTCCGCCTTTTCTTGCATCAAGGCAGGTACTTTGCTACGCAAAAGCGGAAGGACTTCCATAGTTGGGGTCCAGACCCTGTTTTCCACGGTATTCCTGGAGGACTGCCTGGGCGTCGTCGAATTGGTCCTCCGGGACAGCTACCTTGATATTTCCGACGGCGCCCGTGTAAAACGCATTCATCCGGCTCAGTTCGGCATCCAGGAGAAGCGGTTTCAAGCCGTTGCCCTCGAGGAGCCCGGCGACCAGTTGTGCCTCCATCCAATTCGCAGTCAGAAAGACGATCCTCATCATTCCCCGATCACCCGGTCTACCTTCCCTGTTTTGATCCAGGAAATGATCGATCGGACGACGAGCTCCTCGCGCCCCTGGAAGGAGTGCAGGTGAGTGGCGCCACAGGGATCACCTCCAGGCACGCCGCCCCGCACCGTCACCAGATTCTCGCCGGCATATTCCTTCACCATCGAATAAGGCGTGCTCGCACAAGCATCGTTCTCGTTGTGAACGTGAAGCATCGGAGCGGCGATGGTGTCGTAGCGAAAGCCGGAAAGCGAAGTCGCAAACCCCAGGCGATCAGGCCCGTTCATCGACGAGGAATGAATACTGCCGTCGATTTCGTTGCCGAGATTCTTTGCCAGCCACCTCGAGCTGATGGTTCCGAGGCTATGTCCCATCACAAAAATCTTTGAAAACCCGTACTCGCCTCTGAGCCTGGCGATGACGCTTCTCACATCGTCGGCGTGCTCTTTCGACGACCGATAGCCGTCAAGGCAACTGGTCGCGCGGGGCCCGGGTACACCCCACTGGTCGGTGGGGCAATCCATGATCACCAGCGCAATGCCTTCTTCCGCGAAAATCTGTTGATTCATTCTCATGAAAGGCTGCAGGTTAGCCTGCTTGTCCGCCACGGATTGAATTCTTGCAATGCCCGGATAGCCACGGAAAAACAGAAGCGCCGTATCGGCAGGTCTGGCCGGCTTGGCCAGGATCGCGCGCTGGAACACCGGGGACTTCGTGAAAACTCCCTCCGTTCGCCCCCTGTCGACTTCGATCAGCACGTCGGTTTGCGCATGCGCAAGCGAAATGCAAAATAGAGCGGCTGCAACCGCTGGCAATGCTTTGCTCATCTATCCCCCGGCGGTGCCCATTGTGGGCTTGGCACCTGTAGGGCTCCCTTCAAGATAGGGTGCGACCCGCAGGAGCGCAGCATGGATCGCCCAGGGAATATTACTTGATTGCGAAGACCTCGGTCACCATTCCGGCGGGAGTCCGCCTGCCAATGCCCACCGCCAGCAGCCGATTCAGCCAGCGATATTTCTCCGCGCCGGTCTCGAACGTGACCACCGTGCGAAAGTAATACTCGGACGGATCGACCTCGCCCCCGGACCTGATGCGCTCGCGGATCTCCGGCGAGATATCGAATAAGCCGCCGCAGGTGACATAGATCAGCTGTCCGTCATCGGTGCGGAGTACGAAGCGGATATCCAGCGCGGCAATTCCGTCGCTGCGCTGTAGCACCCAGTCGCCCCCGCCCGGCAGCAGCTCGCCCCGGAGTCTGGCGCCGGCGAACGTTCCTCGCCTGGCGTAAAGGATGCGACGCGTGCCGGCAGGGCCGTCCGGGACCACCAGCGGATCGTCCAGATCCGCGCTCATCTGCATCAGGTGCTCGGATTGAAGAACGCGCATCGGGAGGTCAGCCGGCGTGCAGGGCCTCCGGTCTTACGCGCAAACGTAACATCGGTACAACCTTGGTGCGACTCAGCCCCGGGTCACGTCGCCGGACACGCAGACCCAGCGCCCGCCCTGGCGCACCCAGACATCGGTGTAGCGCCCGGCTGCGGCCTGGCCATCGGGCTTGGTGTAGGTCGTCCGTCCGTGAGCAATCGCCGCGTCGCCGAGAACTCTGATGCGCACATCCTCGACACCGAAATCGGATACCGGGCACGGCGGTGCAATCTGGCGCAGGAATGCCGCGCGGTCGACCAGCGTGCCGTCGGCGTTGCTGTTGAGGAAATCCTCCGACAGGTTCCGGTCGAACCAGGCCACATCCGACATCCTGACGGAGCGGATGAAGCCTTGGTTGAGTTCCTGCAATATCTCGAGATCGGTGGTGCCGGGATTGGCTTGCTTGCGCGTGGCGTTTTGCATGGCCGTGGCCTCCATCAGAAACGGTTGAAATGCGCGGAAACGCAAACCCAGCGGCCCTCGCGCCGTGCATAGGCGTCGGTGTAGCGGCCCAGCCCCATCTGCTCGTCCGGTTTCCGGTACTTGAATCCGGCATGGATGAGCGCGATCTCACCGAAGAACCGGATGCGCACGTCGACGGCCTCGGGATTCGAGCCCTGATAGGGCCGGGCCATCCGCTGCAAGAACCCCGCGTGGTCGACGATCGAGCCGTCGGGATTGCTGCCGAGAAAGTCCTCCGCCAGGTTCTCGGCATACCAGCGCACATCCGATTGTTCGGCGGAGCGCAGGTAGTTGCGATTGAGGTCTTCCAGGATTTGCCGATCTTTTGCCCTGGCGCTGTCTTGCCTGTCTTGCTTGAGTGCGGCGTTTTGCATGACGACGGCCTCCTTGATTGTCTCGCTATGACCAGAATGCTAGTCCTTGCACTGGCATATGAAAAGAGCCAGATTTTGTGTATTCTTTGATGCCAGATAATTTTGCCGGAGAGAGTGCATGCTTCTGAACCTGCGTGGAGCGAGTGGCCCCCTGTACCGCCGCATCTATGGCGCACTCAAGTCCGGCATCCGCGAGGGCAGATTCGCTCCGGCTGCACGCCTGCCATCGACGCGGGCGCTTGCCGCCGATCTCGGAGTCTCCAGGAATACGGTGATGCTGGCCTATGAGCAACTCCTGGCCGAAGGCTATGTCGTCAGCCGGGACCGCTCGACTACCCTGGTTGCCGGCGTCGTGCTTCCCCGTCCGCCGGCTGCGCTGCCGAACCTTCCCGCCACGGCCCGCGCAAGGGTCTCGGCTTACGCGCAGCGCCTCACGCAGAACCCCGCGATGCCGCCGTCGGCTTCCTACGCGAGCCGCCCGGGACTGCGCTACGACTTTCGCTACGGCCGCCCCGCCGTAGACGAGTTTCCCCGCGAGATCTGGCGGCGCCTGCTCGCGTCGCGCGCCAGAAGAACCGGGCGAGACGCCCTGGGCTATGCGTCCCCGGCCGGCCATGGACCGCTGCGTGAAGCATTGGCCGAATACCTGAAACGGGCGCGCGGCCTGTCATGCGATGCCGCTCAGGTCGTCATTGTCAACGGCTCGCAGCAGGGCATCGATCTTGCCGCCCGCGTCCTGCTTGATCCCGGCAACGCGGCGATCGTGGAGGAACCTCACTACCCCGGCGCGACGCTTTCTTTCGAAGCCGTCGGAGCGCGGATTATCCGGATCGCGACGGATAGGCAGGGCTTGAATACCGCGAAGCTCCCGTCCTCCCGCGCGCGCGCGCGGCTGGTCTACGTCACGCCCTGTCATCAGTTTCCGACCGGGGTCATCATGCCGCTCGAACGGCGCATGGCGCTTCTGGATTGGGCGTCGCGCACCGACGCCTGGATCGTCGAGGACGACTACATCAGCGAATTTCGCTATGAAGGCAGCCCGCTGGAGGCATTGCAGGCGCTCGACCGCAATGGCCGGGTGATCTACATCGGCACCTTCTCCAAGACCCTGTTTCCGGCGCTGCGTCTGGCCTACCTCGTGCTGCCCCGACCGCTGGTGCGGCCGTTCCTCGCGGCGAAGTGGATATCGGACCGGTTCTCCACCATGCTTCCTCAGGAGGCACTGGCGGAATTCATTGCCAGCGGCCAGTTCGAGCGCTACCTGCGCCGCGCGGGCAACCGCAATGCGGCGCGCCGGCGCGCCCTGATTGGGGCGCTCGGAAAGGAGTTCGGTGAGCGCATCGAAGTCGCCGGCGAAAACACCGGTGTTCACCTGCTGGTCTGGCTGAACGATGTCCGGCCGCGGCACCTGGAAGCGCTGATCGCGCGTGCCGCGCAGGCCGGCGTCGGCCTCTACCCGATCAGCCCGTATTACGCGAGCCCGCCCGCCCGCTCCGGTCTTCTTTTCGGCTATGCCTCCCTGACGGAAGCGGAAATCCGGACTGGAATCCGCAGGCTTGCGGAGCTCATGTAGCCTCCGCCACTCCGATTCCGGACCTGTTCAGTGGCGGAAGCCCTCAGGACTTCGCTTTCTTCGAAGGTTTCGACTTGCCGGAACTGTTGAGGGCGACCGCCTGGCGAACGAGCGCCTTGAAGGCGGACTCGTCAACTTCTTCTCCTTCGTGGATGTCGATCGCGCGGCGTACGTTTCCGTCGAGACTCGAGTTGAAGAGACGGGCCGGATCCTTCAGAGACGCGCCCTTGGCGAAGGTAAGCTTCACGACCATCTTGTAGGATTCGCCCGTGCAGATTATTCCGTCGTGCGACCAGACCGGAGTGCCCATCCACTTCCATTCCTCGACGACGTCCGGGTCCGCTGCCTTGATGAGCTTGCGCATTCTGCCAAGGGTTTCCCCGCGCCAGTCCCCGAGCTCGGCGATTCTTTTCGAGATGAGCTCCGATGCCGACTGGCCCTGGCTCGCGCCCGATTTTTTCATGTTCTCATCCTAGAAGTTCCAGATATATTTCGTTTGGAGGATAGCCATGTAAGGAACCGCCGGTGGGCCGCTGCGCCTATGCGGCAGCACATTTCTTTACGGTATCCCATGTGCGAGTAGTCACGTTGGTGCCGAAAGTCTTCTCGATCAGCGTCATGAATACGGGTCCGCGCGGGTTCGGGACGTAAGCGGTAAAGATCTCGCGTCCATTCATGGCGAGGATGCGCACGCCGTCGGTCACGAGCGGCAGCGAAAGCTCCGCTTTGCTGGGTTCACGCAGGAACGTAACGACTCGCTTTGCGTTCGCTGGCAGGCGGAAGCTGGCGTAGGGGTCGGCCTCGATCAAATCGCGCAAGACACTTGCCGGACGCACGATTGTGTAAAAGGTACGGCCAAAGTGCTTCGTCATCGCGGCTTCGGCTTGGCGTGCGAGCGCGGTTTCAGATTTGGCGCGTGCGCTGAACACGACATTGCCACTCGAGAGCACCGTCTTGACGTCCGTAACGCCAGCGTCTTCGAAGGAGCGCTTCAGCTCCGCCATCTTTGCATTCATCGGGCTTACGCCACGAAGGAATGCAACATAACGAGGCATAATCTCTCCTTGGCCCGAGCGGCCCAACGTCCATGCTCACCGAGCACGCGACTGCGATTGTCAGTCAAGGCGCGATGCTTCACGCGCGTCGGGTGCAACGAAGGGTTAGGCCGCGGCCAGTCACCTGCGCTGCGCATACAGTGCCTTTGCGGCTTGCTCCCAGTTCGCACCGTCAAAGCGCCTCAGGGGAAGAGACGACGGATCCACTGCTTCGATGCACCGCACATTGACCGCCCACCTGGTTGGATCGAGACGCGGCCGAGAGAAGGGATGGACACCACAGTGCCGGCAATAGTAGTGCTTGGCAGTCATTGTGTTGAACTGGTACAGCGTCAGCTCACTCTCTCCAGCGGTGATGCGAAGGCTTGAGTCTGACGCGCCGTGCCACAAGGCTCCGACTCGACGGCACAGCGAGCAACTGCACTCCATGACGTAGTCAAGCTTTGCGTCGAGCTCGAACGAGACTCGACCGCAGTGACAAGAACCTTTGTAAGTCAACCGTGAGTTCATGAGCGGGCAATGGGCCGCTTATTCGAGCTTCAGGTTGGTGCTCTTCACCAGGTTCCTCCACTTCTCGATGTCGGCGTGGAAGAATTTCCTGAAATTGTCCTGGTTGTCCTCGAACGGCACTGCGCCGACCTTTTCCATTTTCTCGCGCGTCTCGGGTTGCTTGAGCACGGTTTCGATGTCGCGCGAGATGCGCGCGGCGAGCGCCGGATCGATGGTCGCGGGGGCGAAGAATCCCTGCCACAGCGTGGCTTCGAATTGCGGCAATCCCTGCTCGGCGATGGTGGGGATGTCGGGCGCGCCGACGTAGCGCTGCTTGCTGGTCACTCCGAGAGCACGGGCGCGGCCGGATTTCGCCAGAGGCAGGCCCACCGGCATGCCGGCGAAATAGTAGGTGATGCGCCCCGCCATGAGGTCGGTGGCCGCCGGCGCGCCGCCCTTGTAGGGAACGTGAATGGCCGTGATGCCGGCCATCATGTTGAACAGCTCGCCGGCGAGATGGTCGGAGTTGCCGACTCCCGACGAAGCGAAGGTGAGCCTGCCGGGTTCCTTCTTCGCGAGCGCGATGAGATCCTGGACGGTCTTCCCCGGAAACTCGGGGTCGACGATCAGGATGTGCGGCGTCGCCGATACCGGCACGAGCGGCATGAGATCGCGTTCCGCCTTGTAAGGCAGATCGGCGAGCGCGGCGGCGCTGATCGCGAGGCCGTTCTGGGCGAAGAGCAGGGTGTAGCCGTCGCCTTGCGCCTTGGCGGTCGAATCGGCGGCGAGATTGCCCGCCGCGCCGGCGCGAGTCTCGACGAATACGGGCTGCTTCCAGTACTCGCTCAGGCGTCCGGCCATGAGCCGGCCGATAAGATCGGTCGTGCTTCCGGCCGCGTAGCCGTCGAGCACGCGCACCGGCCGGCTCGGATATGGCGACTGCGCCGACACCGGCAGAGCGAAGGCGAAAGCGGTGAAGCAAAGAGCGAACATCAAACGCGACAGTCTCATGACAAACCTCCGTTCACGTCGTCCCCGCGGAAGCGGGGATCCAGCGACTTTCAGGAAACGCCTCTGGATTCCCGCTTGCGCGGGAATGACGGCGTTAGTAATCGCGGGAATGACGACATTGGTCACAACGGCATTGGTCATCGATGCGCGAACATTTTCTTTCCCGGCACCGGCATCTCGGCGGTGAGGATCTCGCCGTTCAGCGAATCGGTGATGTGGAGCGTGCTGCGTTTCGGTCCGCCGTAGGCGACGTTGGTCAGGAGGCGGTGATGCTTTCCTCCGTGAACGAGGTGGGTCGGCAGGCAGTTCGAGTCGAAACGCCAGATCCCCACGCCGAGGTGGCACACCGCGAGGCCGCCTTCCTCGTCGGCCTCGATGCCGTCGGGGCCCGCGTGCCCTCCCGAGAGCTGGATCGCGACGCCGGTCTTGGAGAGCGTGCCGCCTTCCATGAGCGGCAGCCGCCAGATCTGCTGCGAGCGGGTGACCGCGACGTACACGTGCGTATTGGCGGGGTTGAGCGTGATGCCGTTGGGGGAGGGCGCGTTGTCCACCAGGCGCTGCAGCTCGCCGCTCGCGCGCAGGCGATACACGCGCCCGCTCGGATCGGCGATGCCGGTCTGTCCCTGGTCGGTGAAATACAGATCGCCGTTGTCGGCGAAATGCAGGTCGTTCAGTCCCTTGAAGCCCTCGCTGAAGGCGGTGGCGAGATAGGTCTCGATTTTCCCGGTCTTCGGGTCGAACAGCATCAGCCCGCGCTTGTAGTCGGCGATGAAAATCCAGCCGCTCTTGTGGATCTTGAGGCCGTTCGGCCAGCCGTCGTACTGCAGGGCGAGCTCCCACTCGCCTTTCGGGTCGATGCGGAAAATGCGCCCGAAGGGAATGTCCACGCACCACAGGTTTCCCTCGCGGTCGAAGGACGGTCCTTCGAGGAAGCTGTCCACCTGCGCTCCGCCGCGGTTGGGATCGGACCAGGCGCTGCGGCGCTTCTTGCGGAATTTCGCGGGCAGCGACGTGAAAGGCCGCGCCTCGATGTGCTTGATCTTTTCGAAAGGATTGAACACGAATTTCTCCGCGGCGGTGGCGAAGCATAACCCAAATGTGCAAGAATTCGGCGAATGCTCAGGAACACCATCGAATCCTGGGGAGCGCCGGCCAAGGTTTTTCACTGGCTCATCGCGGCGCTGATCCTCTCGCAGATCGCGCTCGGGCTGACGGCGGCGGGCTGGCATCTGTCGCCCACCAAGCTCAACCTTTTCGTGTGGCACAAGTCGATCGGAATGCTGATCCTCGCGCTGGTCGT
>DATHHS010000199.1:0-13340 GCA_035317085.1 Burkholderiales bacterium | reverse complement strand
CGACTCCCGCAAGAACCCCCCGCCCGCTGCCGCGCCGGCGGCGTTCGGTGGCGCGATCCCCGCAGGCGATTCACGCCTCCTGATGCGAACATTGACACCATGAAACTCGTCCTCCGGCTGTTCGCGACCGCCCACGGGTTCATCGCCTTCCTCTTCGTGTGCGCGGCCTTGCTGCTGATCGTCATCGCGGCTCACGCCGGCGGGACAGCCCTCGTGGACGGCGTCAACGAGGCCGCAGCGCAAGGGATCATCCAGGCCATTGGCATCGCCGCCGTGGCCGTAGTCGCATTGCAGATCGCACAGACCATCATGGAAGAGGAGGTCGTGCGCTTCGCCCATGTGAGCGGGCCGACGCGGGTGCGCCGGTTCCTCTCGCGATTCATGGTGGTGGTCGTGGTTGCCATTGCGATCGAAGGGCTGATCGCGACCTTCAAGGCCCTGCGCGACGATCCGGCGCATCTTCCCTACGCCGCAAGCATTCTCGTCGCCGTCGGCGCGCTGATGGCGGGATGGGGCTACTTCATCCGCTGCAACCGGGATGCCGAGGAACTCGAGCCGGAGGCCATGCAGCAGGCCAAGAGCGAGGACCGCAAGGTCAGCAAGTAAGCTTGCGCGGCCCGGATCCCTCAGGTGACAGAGTGGTGATGGCGGCCGCGCACCGCGCTGCCGCCATCACGGATCAGGCAACAATATCGCCTGTTCCAGTACACTTCACGACTTGCCGTATAGCGCTTTCGTTTGGTTCATGCAATTGCTTTTAGCGTCGTCTGCGAGAGCGTCGCACTTTTCCTTCGCCGCGGAGTAATCGGCATCGCGCTTGTCCGATTGCGAGTCTTTGCGTGCATCGGCAGCGCCCATGTTATTCGCATCGCTCTTTGCGTTGGCAGACGTGTCGACGGTCATGCTGTCTTTCCCGGACTTGTCTTGGTCTTTCGACATTGCGTCTGTCGACATTTGCGCCATCGCGCCGGCGCTGAAAGCCAGACTCATCGCAATTGCAATCGCATTGATACCGAACTTACTCATGGTCGTTCCCTTTGGTTTGCTGAATCAATGGGTGCCGCAATGGCGGAATTGCCCGCTATCGCGGCGGTTTTCACGCAATGTCAGTCGGCGTGATCGGTTTCCTGCACGCGTTTCTGCCTATTGGTGAGCTGAGACGGAACCGGCGAGCGCGAAACCGCTCGCCGGTGGCCGATTGACTTGCGCTGAAGCGATTATGCCGTCGACACAGCAGGTACGGATCGAACAAGAATACCTGCCCGGTCCCGAGGCCGCTTACGACTTGCCGAAGCGCGCCTTCGCGTCGTTCATGCAATTGCTTTTCGTGTCGCCTGCGAACGTATCGCATTTTTCCTTCGCCACGGCGTAATCGGCATCGCGCTTGTCCGATTGCGCGTCGTTGCGCGCATTGACGCCCTTGGTCATTGCCTTGTCGTTTGCCGCGCCGGACGTCTCGGCGGCCTCTTTATTCGCCTTTGCGGTCTTCATTCGCGCCTTTGCGTCGGCTTTGGCGGCAACCGCGTCGGCCTTGGCCTTCTCCACGCAGACGTCTTTGACATTGCCGCCCTGGTCATCGCATTTTTCCTTGGCCACCGCATAGTCGGCGTCTGCCCTGGCAATGCGCACCTTGTACCGGGCGTCCACTGAGGGCTTGTATTTCGCCCGCAACTCCGCCCTCGCGACCTTCTCCTTGCCGCTGGCCTGGGCCTCACATATGTCGTTCGCATTGCCGGACAGGGATCCGCAGGCCTCCTTGGCGGATTTGTACTCGGCAGCAATGCCGTCCTTGGAGGATTTGTATTGCTCTTTCGACATGGTTTGCGCCATCGCGCCGGTACTGAAAGCGAGGCCGATCGCAATCGCAAAAGCATTGATATTGAACTTGTTCACGGTTGTTCCTTTGTTTGCTGGACCATTGGGCGCTGCGATGGCGAAATTGCCCGCTATCGCGCCTATTCACGCTCGCTGATTGTGCCTTTCGCAGAGGGGACTTTCTGTGCGCCGGCGCTCATAGCGCGGAAAAGAACGCCTTGCTCGCGGCACCCTCAACCGCTCTGGGGAGGGTGGTGTCGTTGGCTCCCGACAATACAACCGCACTGGATGCGCGCGGGCTCTGCGCGGATGTTGTATATGAATGTTCCGATTCTTACGTGCGCCAACGCACCGAGCATTCCATGGAGAGAGGGTAATAATTGCGACGTTTGCGACCTTCGACTCTCATTCAGAAAAATCGCATTCACCCATCCAAAGAAAAGGAATCACGACATGTCTAAAATTATCCATGCCATTTTTGCGGTCGCCTTGGTCGTCCCCGCTCTGGCCTTTGCGGAATTGCCGGTTAGAAGTGCGAACGGCGTTCTGGTCAACGGCAAGGGCATGACCCTCTATACGTTCGACAAGGACGTGGGAGGCAATAGCAGTTGCAATGGCAACTGCGCCATAAACTGGCCTCCGATGGTCGCAGTC
Organism: Burkholderiales bacterium; assembly: GCA_035317085.1. GTDB lineage: Bacteria > Pseudomonadota > Gammaproteobacteria > Burkholderiales > SG8-39 > VBDM01. The sequence continues at coordinate 10,871 of DATHHS010000199.1, read as the reverse complement.
GGCGAAAATGCAACGGGCAGCTACACGATCGTTACCCGCGGCGACAGTTCAAAGCAGTGGGCCTACAAGGGCAAACCGCTGTATCTGTGGGCGAAGGATCAGAAGCCTGGCGACAAGACCGGCGATGGCGTAGGCGGCACCTGGCACGTCGCGATGCCGTAGTGGTAAAAACCCGACGCGCGCGCGTCGGGGAATGACGATGTGAGCGGCAGAGTGCCGCTCACTCGAGCTTCGCGCGGAAATGATCCCAGGTACGCTGGAACAGGTTCGCGTTCCACAGTTTCTCCCGACAGAGCGCGATCTCCGCCTCGCTGAAGACGTACGGCTTACCGATTTGTAGGGCCATGTACTGCCGGTAGGCGTTCTCCTCCATGTAGTTCGCGAGCACGAACGCCTCGACGATGTCCTTGCCGACCGTCACCGCGCCGTGCGACTTCATCAGCGCCGCCGGCCGGTCCCCGAGCGTGGCTGCCAGGCGGTCGGCCATCGGCCGGTTGTTGATCGAGTTGGGCGAGTCGAGCAGCGGCACCGGATAGACGAGCGAACCCTGCGCGTAAACGGGCTTGTAGCTTTCGCCGACCATGGTGAGGAAGGTCGACCACTTCGGATGCGCGTGTACGATCGCCTTGATCTTAGGCCGCACCCGGTAGATGCCGCAGTGCAGGTGGCGCTCGAGCGGCGCATTGCCTTTCCCCTCGATTTGATTCGCTTCGAGGTCGATCGTGCAGAGGTCATCGGCGGTGAGCCGGCTGCGCTGGCACGAACCGATATTGATGAGGATGCGGCCGTCTTCGAGGCGGATGCTGCAGTGGCCGTTGTAGTCGATGATATCGGACTGCTCCAGCATGCGGATGCAGTCGACGAGTTGCTGCTTGGCTTCGATCTCCGCCGTCGTGTCCTTGTGCTGCTTCAGTTGGGTCTGCGACATCGCGTTCCTTCCGGATTCGTTGGCTACCAGTTGACCTGCGCGCGAACCTGACTGCGCCACAGTTCCCAGGCGCGCATCCCGGCGGTCTGATTGACCGCGTCGGCGAGCCGGCCTTCCTCGGGATCGAGCGCGGCGATCGGCGCGCCGCCCTTGAGCGCCGCGGTCCAGTGCTGGACGCGGGCATTGACTTCCGTGTACACGGCGCGGAACACCGCCGTCTGCAGCGTCGGCCCGCAGGCCACCGCTCCATGCGCGCGCATGAGCGCGACGTCCTTCTTGCCCATGACCGAGGCGAGCGCCGCGCCCTTGGGCGCGTTGCTGACCAGCATGTCGGTGGCGCCGAACTTCTTGCTGATGTCGAACACGGGCACGCCCCCTGCGATGAAGGCCGCATTGTGGAACATCGCCTGCATAGGCACGCCGACCAGTCCGAATGGAATCACCGACGCAGAATGGCTGTGCACGATGGCCATGATATCCGCCCTCGCCTTGTAGATCTCGCCGTGGATGAAGCGCTCGAGGAAACTGGAGCGACCGTTGGCGTTGCAGGGATTGCTGTCCAGGTCGTACTCGATGATGTCCTCCGGCGTCACCAGGGCCGGCGAGACCGAGCGTGCCATCAGGTAGCGGTCGGGCGCCTGAGGATGGCGCATCGAGACGTGGCCGAAGCCGTCGACGACCCCTTGCGCGACGAGGATGCGACTGGCGGCGGCCAGATCGCCGACCCGTTCGGCCGCGACGGGGCCACCCGATTGGGGCGCATTGCCGTTCATGCTTTCTCCGTTCCTGGTTTCAAATAATCACCTGGGTCATGATGCCCTCCGGAAAAATCTCCTCGGGCGTGAATTGTCGTTGCGCGATGCCCTGCTGGTACGTGTAGAGCGCCATCTGTTCCCAGGTCGCGCGATTCTCCTCGATGCCGTAGGGAAACGGGTCTCCGCCGAATTTGTCGCGCATCTTGCGCGCGTAAGTGGGAAGCCACGCCAGCGGGTAGCGCGACACCGCGGGGTCGAGCAACCGCTCGACGCTGCGGCGTTTCGACTCCAGGAACGCATTGTAGAGGTTGCGCGCGGCCCAGGGGTGCTCATCCGCGATCCGCTTCCTCATCGCGAGGATATGCATGATAGGCCAGACTTTGGTGCGCTCGTAGTACTCCTCCTCCATTTCGAGGTAATCCGGAAAGAGCCGCATCACGTCGGGATGGCCCTCGAGGAAAGAGGTCGGCGGGCGCGCGATGATGGCGCAATCGATCTCGCCCGCCGCGAGCAGCTGGCTGAGCGACTTGTCGGCGATGCGCGTGAGCTTCAGGCCCTTCGGAAGCCTGAGCTCGACCTTTTCCTGGCGGCCGGGCGCGTTGGCGCCCGCCTGGACCCAGTGGACGTCGGTAAGCTTCACGCCCATGTCGTTGTGCATCCAGCCGCGCATGTATACGGCAGCGGAATGCGCCCACTCAGGCGAACCGATCTTCTTGCCTTTCAGGTCCTTCACGGTCTTGATCCTGCTTTTCCTGTTCACATAGAAGGAGCTGAAACGGAACAGCCGCGAACAGACCACCGGAAGCCCGATGATGTCGCTGTCCTTGCGCGTCACCTGGGCCGCGAATTTCGCGAAGGAAAGCTCGGACAAATCGAATTCGCGATTGGCGGTGAAGCGCGCGAAGCACTCGTGATGGCCGAGGTTGAGCCAGTTGTGGTCTATGCCCTCGGCCTGGACGACGCCCAGCCTGAAATCGCGGAAATGGTCGTAATCCGTTGTCGCGATGGTGAGTTTCAGCTTCGACATGGGTTCCCTTGAGAAATTGCACCTTCGTGAGGCGCCGATAATAGCGGAATTTCCCGCGAACCTGTGTGGCGGAGGACCCGCCAGGACGGCGCGGATAGGCGCAGAATGTGCATCTGGCTAGCGAGCTCTGACTAATTCATGGAGAAATCTTCCACCGTGCGGCAGTTCATGCGGAAGGCACTATCGCGGTTTCGGCTGGATAGTATTCGCCGCCGGATAGCCGCCTTTGCAATCCTGGGAAAATCTTCCGCACTGCGACAGCTGATGCAGAAAGCACTATCGCAGTTTCGGCCGGATAGCATTCGCCGCTGGATTCCCGCCTTTGCCATCATCGGAAAATCTTCCGCCGTGCGGCAGCTGATGCAGAAAGCACTATTGAAGTTTCGGCTGGATAGTATTCACGGCCAGATTGTTGCCTTTGCAATTTTTGCCGCGCTGATCCCCTCTCTCGTCATTTCGCTCATCGCTTACGCGCAGAGCCACCGTGCGCTCACGGAAAAGATCACGCAGGAGTTGGTGACCACGGGGTCGCAAGCCGGGCGGGAAACCGACGTGTGGCTCAAGGAGCGCCTGTACGACCTGCGTGTTTTCGCCGCCTCGTCCGTCGTGTCCGAAACCGTGGCCCGTCGCGGCCAGCCGGGACGTCTTGTGGAGTACCTCAACTCGGTCCGGGCGCGCGTCGCAGACTACGAAGAACTTCAGCTTGTCGATGCCAATGCCGGATTGATTGGCAGCAGCGCCCGCCGCGCGGGCCCGGTGCACCTCCCCGAAGGGTGGGCAAAAAAGTTCGAATCTTCGCGCAGCCTGGTCGGTGAACCGTACTGGGACGAGAAGGCGCAAAAGATGATTGTCATTCTCGGCGTGCCCGTTCTGCAGGCAAACGGGCGGATATCGGGCGCGCTCGTTGCACGCACGAACTTTGCGGAACTCACGCAAGTCCTTCGCGTTTTCAGCGTCCGTTCGGTGGGGCACGTGTACCTGGCGACTGCCCGGGGGACGCTGATTGCCGATTCGCGGAATGGACCTGCCGACCGGACGATGAAGGATTTGACGCTGGGAGTCGCGGATCGATTGCTGGCAGCCGAGGGCAAGGTCGTCGAGCACCGCGGTATCGACGGAGACGAAGTTCTGGGAAGCGCTCAACGTCTGTCACAGGCCGCCTGGCTCACGGTTGCGGACATGCCCGTAGCCGATGCCTATCGCCAGGCGAACCGGTTGAGAAACGTAACCTTGCTCGTCATCGGCGTCCTTCTCGTTGTCATCGCTGTCGTTGCCTACTGGCTTGCAGCCCTGATTGCGCGGCCTCTCCACCGCCTGACGAGCGCCGCGGCGCAGGTGTCCGCAGGCGATCTGCCAGTGGAACTCCCCGCGAGCGGAGGTGGCGAAGTGGGTTACCTAACGCAGGTCTTCAATACTATGGTCGAAAGCCTGCGCAAGCACCACGATGAACTCGAACGTCTCTCGACGACCGACACCCTGACGGGATTGAGCAACCGGCGGCATCTGATGGACCTCCTGGCTCATGAGACAGAGCGCGCAAAGCGGGCCGGCAAGCCCTTCTCGGTTCTCATGCTGGATGTCGATCATTTCAAGAAGTACAACGACACCCACGGTCACCAGGCCGGAGACGAGGTGCTCGCGCGCGTCGGCGCTGTGCTGCGCAATTCCATCCGTCCCTACGATTGTGCCGCGCGCTACGGCGGAGAAGAGTTCCTGGTCATGCTTTCGGCGACTTCGCTCGACCGCGCCGAGGAATCCGCGGAACGGATTCGGAAACAGGTCCAGGCGGAACGGTTCGAGGGCGGGTCGGTGACGATCTCGATCGGCGTGGCCGAATATCCCTCGCAGGGCGATACTGCGGAGTCGGTTATCGGGCAGGCGGACGCCGCGCTCTACGAAGCCAAGCGCGCCGGCCGGGATCGGGTGATGTGCGCCAGCGCAAAGCGCAAGAAGGCGGTGGCTTCCTAGCGGCCCGTGTCGGCGCGCCGGACGACCAGCGAGCGCGAAACCCAGCCTTCGGCTCCGGCATCGTTCGTCACCCGTATCCAGTCCCCGAGGTACGAGAGGCCGGACAAGGCGCTGCTTGATTCTGCAGTGAATGAGACTGCGAAGTTCGTACCCGGTCCGTTACGGACATTGGCGCGTCCGCTGGCACGCAGCTTGACCGGTACCGCGAACGGCGTTTCCCCCGAACGCATACTGCCCAACCTCCCGCCCGCAAGCTGGTGAGCGCGCGCCGCCGCCTTCGCCTGGTTGGCCAGGTAGAGCGCACCGCCGAAATTCTTGCGCTTGAATTCGGCCGAGCTCAATTGCATCAGCCGCAAGCCCTGCCTCGACTCGGGTGAATCGCGGCCCGAGCTGGTGATCGATTGCAGCGCCACGTCTGCCTCCGCCATGGCCGAGGCAGCCTCCGCTCGACTGGTCAGCGATTGCAGTTTTCCCATGGCCCCGACCACTTCCTGCAGGGCCTCATCGAGCCTCGCATTCAGACTGTCGATCACGGCATCACGCTCCATGAGCTGGAGTTCGAGCTGCGCCGCGTGGCGCTCGAGCTCCGCATTCCGGGGTTCGGCGGCTTGGGGCGCGGTACGGGACAGCGCACCGCATGCCGACAACGACAGGACCGTAACGATGGAAAGAGTACGGTACATTTCTGCCTTCCTCAACTGATGAAGGGGTCGAGCTGCCGGTGGGGCGCCCGGCGGTTGGATCGGCGGTCTCCGGGCGTTTCGCAGACGTGCCCAATCATGCAGTCGCCAGGCGCAGCAAGTCAAGCAGGCAGGCGCCTGGGTATTGGTTCACTTCAATTGGAACCAGTACCGGCGCTTGAGTGTCCCCTGCTCAAGGTCAGGTTGCGCCGATTGGAGCATGCGCGTAACGCGTGAGAAAATGCGCAAACGGTCGTTGATTGGAGGAACGCGGGTGGAAAAAGTGCTGGCGGCTGTGCGGACGGGTCCGGGCCGGACCGAGATCCGCGAATTTCCCATGCCGGACATCCCGGAAGACAGTGCGCTTCTGAAAATGGAGGTTGCCGGGATCTGCGGCACCGACGTCAAGCTCTATGCGCACCCGCCGACCCAGAGCCCGGTGATCATGGGCCACGAGAACATCGGCACCATCGCCAAGGCCGGCCGCGAATTCACGCGGCGAAAAGGATTCAAGGAAGGCGACCTCGTGTTCGTCGAACATTACGTCATGTGCGGAAAATGCGAGTGGTGCCATCTCGGACAGTACCGGCATTGCGAGAACACCGACTGGCGCTCCAACCCCGACGGCATCCGCTACGGCTACACCTCGGCCGAGAAAGCGCCGCATTTGTGGGGCGGCTTCGCGCAATACGTATATCTTCCGTGGAATGCTGTCGTGCACCGAGTGCCGGCGGGCGTCTCACCGGAATTGGCGGGGCTGGTCACTCCCATGGCGAACGGCGTCGAGTGGTCGCTCTTCGACGGCGGCGTCGGCTACAACTCCACAGTGCTTATCCAGGGTCCGGGCCAGCAGGGGCTCTCGCAAACGGTGATCTGCAAACAGGCGGGCGCTTCGCTCATCATCGTCACCGGCACGTCCAAGGACGCGGCACGTATGAAAGTCGCCAAGGAACTCGGCGCCGATTATGTGATCGACGTGCAGAAGGAGGATCCGCTCGCGCGCATCCGGGAGATCACCGGGGGCCGCGGCGTGGACGTCGCACTCGACTGCACCGCAGGCGCCGGCACCCTGCCGATCCTCCTCGGAGTGGAAGCATTGAAGCGCAAAGGCGGGACGATCGTGGTCCAGGGCGAGATGAAGGAGTTCCCGAATTTCCCGCTCGAGCGGGTCACGGTGAAATTCATCACCATCAAGAGCGCGCGCGGCCACAGCTACAGGGCCTGCGAACTCGCTCTCGCACAACTCGCCTCGAAACGCTTCCCGCTGGAGAAAGTGACGACCCATACCTTTGGATTGAAGGACGTCGACCTCGCCATCCGCTCGGTCGGAGGCAAGGGCGTGCCGGACGTGATCCACGCTTCGCTGATGCCCTGGAAGTAAGCCCGCACGCCGATATTTGCACTCAGCGGCAAGCCCCGCGGCGCGGCCGCGAATCACGCAGACACGAGCTTCATCTGTTCCAGCACCGCGCGGCCGAGCAGGCCATACGGGCTGGCGAGCGTCTCGACGATCTCGAAATGGTTGTAGCCCTGTGCGACGAGAAACTGCACGGGCTTGCCGGCCGCCTTCAGCGCCGCGGCGAAATCGCGCGACTGACGCTGGAATTCGGGCGTCTCGAGCGTGCCGTGCGCAACGATGACCGGGCAATTCAGCTTCCCGAGATGGCGCTGCGTGCTCAAGGCTTCTTCCATCTCGTCGGTGAACTTGACGTAGGAGCTGCGCGCGGAGAGCCGCACCGGCTTCAGATCGTACATGCCGCTGCAAAGCAGCGCGCCCTTCACCGCGTCAGCCGGCAGATCGAACTCCTTCCGCCAGTCGGTCAGGAGCGCAACGCCGGCGAGGTGCGCTCCGGAAGATTGCCCCGATACGTAGAGGCGGTTCGGGTCGCCACCGAATTCTTTCGCGTTGCGGTGCGCCCACGCGACCGCGCGGCGCACCTGCTCCGCCATCGGCATCAGATCGCCGCCCAACTCGAGCGCGTTGGCGAAATCCGGAATGACCAGATGCGCGCCCGCATTCACGAACAGTTCCGCGAGGAACGCGTAGTCCTTCGCAGCGCCGGCGCGCCAAGCACCACCGTGGATGAAGATATTGATCGACGCATCGGGACGCCTCGCCGTGAAGACATCGAGCCCTTCGACCGGGGTCGGGCCGTATGAATAGCGGCGCGGCGGCCCGAGCCGCTTACGCGTGATTTCGCTGTTGGTCGCAAACCGGCCGGTGACCTGCGGCTGGTTGGGCGCATAGACGCTCTGGGTGTAAGCGTCGTCCAGCTCCTTCTGGTCCAGGTCGAGCCATACGCGCGGCCCTTTCACGTGCGGCACCGGCTGCGCGAGCGCCGGGCCTGCGGCGGCAACCGCCGCGCTGGCCGCGCCGACTTCGAGGAACTCTCTCCGCGTGATGCCGCCTGAATCCCGCTGCCCGCGCATCCTTGCACCCCTTTTGCCCTCGTTAAACGCGAAAGGACTCCAACGTCTCCGGCGCGAACAGCTCTTCCGCTTTCAGCCGCCGCTTCGACAGCCCCTGCTCGTGGTGATAGCGCAGAAAGGTATCGAGCACGTGGCGGTTGGGCTCGACACCATAGGGCCACCAATCGTCGCCCAGTTCCTGGCGCACCTCCTCGACGTGTGCAGCCTGCCACGGGAGCATGGTGGTCAGCGCCATGGTGGTGTCGAGGTTTTCGTAAGTCCGGCGTTGCGCCTGCACGAAGGCCTTGTAGAGCGATTGCGCGATCCAGCGGTTCGCCTTATACAGCTCGCGGCGGACGACCACGGTGTGCATGATCGGAAAGATTTTCGTCTTGCGATAGTAGGCCTTCTCTACTTCAACGAAATTCTCGAACAGGCGCTTCACCGCGTCGGGCCGCGTGGCGAAGGTCGAGGGCGTGCGCGCGGTGTGCAAGGCGTCGAGCTCGCCGTCGGCGATCATCCGTGCGAGCGTCTGCTTCGGCCCGATGGGTTTCAGCTTGAACTTCCCGGGCAGGTCGAGCTTGAGCTTCTCGTCGCGGCCGGGTTCCTCCTCGCCCCCGGTGCGGTACTCGCAGCCCGCGGGCTCGACGCCGTACTCGTCCTGGAGGATGCCGCGGATCCACACGGGTGCGGTCATCTGGTATTCCGGCACGCCGATTCTCTTGCCGGCGAGGTCCTTCGGCTCGTGGATGCCGCTCTTTGCGGAAATAAAAATGCACGAGTGGCGGAAGAAGCGCGACGGAAACACCGGGATGGCGATGAACGCCGGATCCTCCCGCATCAGCGACACGCAATACGAGGAGAGCGACATCTCCGCCGCATCGAACTCGCGGTTGCGCAGCATCCGGAAAAAGGTCTCCTCGACGAAGAGGTTTTGATAAATGAGGTCGATGCCCTCGGGCCGCACGCTTCCGTCGGCGAGCGCGCGAGTTCTATCGTAGTCCCAGCAGGCTAGGGAAAGTTGGAGTCTGGGCATTCTTGTTCCGGGTAGTCAGCACCCTCACCCGCTCGCTACGCTCGCCGCCCTCTCCCGCTTGCGGGAGAGGGATGGGGTGAGGGAAGAATTTACACCGTCACCGGATCGGTATCGAGTGCCGGAAAGAGACCGTGCTTCGCGCCTTCCTTGTAGTGCTGTCCGACCGGCAACTCGATGGCGCAGGAGCGCACGCGCTGCGCCGCCGGGTCCAGACCCGGGATGGGCTTGCCTTCACGATTTGCTTTGGCCGCACGCAACAAGCGGCTGCGCGTTCCGACGATTCCCTTGTCGGTCATGCACAGATGTTCTTTCGTGCGGTCCTGGATAGCGCCCATGGACTCCTGCAGCGACGCATCCTGCATCGCAATGCCCTCAACCCCGCTGTAGGAGCGGCCGCGTTTTTGCGAGCCGCGGTCGATCAGGTAGTCGTTCGACTTGTTCGCGAGCGGAACGAAGGTGCCGGGCACGTACTTCACGTGGATCCCCGCGCCTTCCTTCATCGCCTTCAGTTCCGAATCCGTGAGCACGCGGTTCGGGTGATAGTTGATGCTCCACGCCCAGCAGTGCTCGTCGTCTATCGGCACCCAGGCGTGCGCTCCGAGGGGGTGCCCGGCCCGCGGCGGAATGATCGTATGCCAGGGCATGATCCAGGGCGTAATTCTCCAGTAGTAGCGCCCCTGGTCCGCGTTGCGCCGCGCCCCGATGAGGAGACCCCCGTCGAAATCCACGACTTCGAAGACGGGCATGCGGTCGTTCAGGTTGTATGCGTTGGCGCGGCTCCCCTTGAAAAGCGGATCGGTCTCGAGCTCGCCCGAGTGGAGGAAGGACACGTGGCTGGAATCGATCCCTCCCTCGATCGCTTGGAGATAGTTCGACTCCTGCACGCGCTTGGAAATGAAGCGCCGCTCGGCCGACACCGTCGCCCACTCCAGATCGGGCGGCGCGGGCTTCAGTTCCGGCGGCCCCTTGTAGATCCACACCACGTCGCCCTTTTCGCCGGCGGGATAGGACTTGAGCTTGATCCCTTTCCGCATACCCGACTCCTCGGGCTCCGAAGGCAGGTCCACGCATTGCCCGGTGACGTCGTATTTCCAGCCGTGATAGGGACAGCGAAGGCCGCAATCCTCGTTCCTGCCGAACCACAGCGATACGCTGCGATGCGCGCAGAATTCGTCGATCACGCCGATGCGCCCCTTGCTGTCGCGAAACGCCACGAGCTTCTCGCCCATGATCTGGACCCGCACGGGCGCGCCGTCCGGTTCCGCGATCTCCCAGCTGTGCAGCGCCGGGATCCAGTAGCGCCTGAAAAGATCTCCCATCAGGGTGCCGCGATCAGTCCGCGTCAATTGTTCGTTCTGTTCCTGGGTCAGCATGGTTCAGTCCTCAAGTCGAATGCATGAATCAGTCCGCGGTCGCGCCGGAAGCGCGCACGATCGGCCCCCAGCGTTTCAGCTCGGCGGCCACGAACGCCGTGAACTGCTGCGGGTCGAGGTCACCGGGCTCGATGCCCTCGGGACGCAGCCGCTCGCGCACATCGGGAGCCCGCAGCGCCCGCCGCACCTCGGCGTTGAGCCGGTTCACGATCTCGGGCGAGATGCCCGCGGGGCCGGAGAGCGAAAACCAGATCGAAGCGGTCAGCTCCGGATAGCCCAGCTCCGCGAAAGTCGGCACTTCCGGAAAATCCTGAACGCGCTTCGCCGAGCTCACGGCGAGGGCGCGCGCCTTGCCCGCCTTGATCTGCGTCGCTGCGGTCGTCAGCGTCGTGGAGGCCACAGGCACGTGGCCCGCGATCAGGTCGGCGACCGCCAGGCTCGCGCCCTTGTAGGGGACGTGGGTCATATCGATTCCGGCGACCTGTTTCAGTTGCTCCGCGATCAGGTGCCCTTGCGTGCCGTTGCCCGGGGATCCGTAAGCAAGCTTGCTGGGGTCTTTTTTCGCGTAGGCGATGAATTGCTTGAGATCCTGCACCGGCAGCCCCGGGTTCACGACTAGCACGCCGGGCGGGCCGCCGAAGAGCGCGATGTGGGCGAAATCGCGCAGGGGATCGAACGGGAAGTTCTTCGAAAGC
>DATHHS010000198.1:0-2196 GCA_035317085.1 Burkholderiales bacterium | reverse complement strand
CCGACAAGTTTACGATGATCTATCGCGACAGCGGCACCGCCTATCAGAAGGTCGAGGGGACAAAGTGACCAACTTTTCTGATGAACGGGGGGCGGAACTGCGGGAGCTGTTCTTCGAGACGGCGCAGGAACTGCTGCAGGCGCTCAATGATGAAGCCCTCAAGCTCGAAAAGGATCCGAGCGACAAGGAAGTCCTTCGCAGCATTCGCCGGGTTGTGCACACGCTCAAAGGGGACGCGGCCGCCTGTGGCTTTCGGGAATTGAGCGAATTAGCCCACGAATTTGAGGATGCGCTGGCGGTGGAGAGTTCCGCCTCGCTGAGTTCGCTCCCGGAAGTGGCTTTCGCCGCCGCCGACATTTTTAACGACATGCTGGTCGGCTATCGCGCCAAGACTAAACTGCCGTCCGCGGAGGCGCTGCGAAAATCCATTCGCGCCCTGGCCGATGCGCCGCAGGGCAAAGCGCGGAAGAAGAAAAGACCGGCGGTGGCCGGGGCCACCACGGTCTGGGCGGAGTACGAAAAGCTGGCCATCCAGAACGCGGCGGCCGGGGGCAAGCGCGTTTACCACATCACCGCGCAGATCGACCCGCTTTGTGCGATGCCCATCGCCGCCCGGCAACTGGTCTTGAACGCCGTCGCCTCGCAGGGCGAAGTCTTGGGGATGCGGCCGGAAGCGGGCTCGACCGAGAACTCAAAGAAAATCGAACTGCTTTTGGCCAGCGAAAAAACCGCCGAGCAGGTAGCGGCCAAGTGCAGAATTCCCACCGTAATTTCCCAGGTTGAGCTCGAAACCGTGGCCGCGCCGGCGAAGAAGGCAAAGAGTGTGGAACCGGTGGTTGTTCCCGAGGAAATCATCGCCGCCTCCGTCGAAGCCGTGGCCGAGGCCGAGGCTGGCGACGAGTGGGCGGCCGAGGAGGCCCCCAGCGCGACCGTGCATTCCGTCACGGCCACCTCGGAAAACATTCTTCGCGTGGATGCCGAACGGATCGACAACGTGCTCAATCTTGTGGGCGAACTGATCATCGGCAAATCGATGATGCAGCAGGCCCTGAGTGAATTTGCCAAGCGCCATCCGAAAGATGCGAGCCGCGGGCGTTTCGCCGACGCGATGGGTTTTCAGGCGCGCGTGCTGAACGACTTACAACGCTCGGTGATGAAAGTCCGCATGATTCCGGTCGAGCAGCTTTTCCGCAGGTTCCCCCGCATGGTGCGCGATGTCTCCCGTCTTTGCGGCAGGAAAGTGGAGCTCGTCATCAGCGGGCAGGATACCGACGTCGACAAGACTCTGCTCGACGCCCTGGCCGAGCCCCTGACCCACATCGTGCGAAACGCCGTCAGTCACGGCATCGAGAGTCCAGAAGAGCGCGCCCGCGCGAACAAGCCGGCGCACGGGACCATTCGTCTGGACGCGTATCACCAGGGCAGTCAGCTCATCGTGGAAATTCGCGACGACGGCGGCGGCATCGATCCCGAGAAAGTAACCGCCCGCGCCTTAAAGCAAGGCATCGTGAGCGCAGAAGAGGTGGCTCGATTCAGCGAGGCGGAGATTTTTGACCTGGTGTTCCGCCCCGGTTTCAGCACCGCCGAAGAAATCACGGAAGTCTCGGGGCGAGGAGTCGGCCTCGACGTCGTTCGCAGCGTCCTGTACCGCCTCAAGGGATCGGTCGAAATACACACCCGGGTCGGCGAGGGCACCACCTTCCGGTTGAAGCTGCCGCTCACCCTGGCCATCATCAAGGCTCTGTTGTTCCGCGTGGAGCAACGCCTGTATGCCATCCCCCTGAACGCGGTCGCGGAAATTGCCCGCGCCCACGAATCCGATCTGCATCGGGTGGACAACTACGAAGTCCTGCAGTTGCGCAATCAAGTGCTTCCTCTGTTGCGCATGGGACGCCGGGGCACCGAACGCACCGACCATCGCGCGGGAAAGATTTTTATTCTGGTCATCAGTTTTGGCGAAAGAAAGCTGGGATTGATCGTGGATGCCATGGAAGGCGAGGAAGAATTGGTCATCAAGACCCTCGACGATCAGACCGTGGCCACCGATCTGGTGAGTGGTGCTTCGATTTTGGGCGACGGCCGGGTGGTCCTGATCATGAACCTGGCCGCCATCCTGGAACGATTCTCGAAGGCGGGACGCGATCAGGGCAATAACCTCACTTCCGGACTGTTGCTCTCCTACGCAGAACGGGCGCG
>DATHHS010000197.1:0-20437 GCA_035317085.1 Burkholderiales bacterium | reverse complement strand
GCCTGGGGCTCAAGGTCGTCGCCGAGGGCGTGGAAACCAACGACCAGGTGCGATTCCTCGAGCGCAGAGGCTGCGATGAAATGCAGGGCTACTACTTCAGCAAGCCGCTCCCGGCGGAAGAGCTGACGGCCTACCTGGAGGAGCAGGGAGCGCCGCTCGAGGAGAGCGAGCGGCGCGAAGCGTCGGGTCGGCTCAGGATCGTCTCGAGCGGGGACAGGCGGGTCCCCAAATGAATCGGCCGTACCGCGTCTGACCCAAGTCAGCAAGTTGTAAGAAGCGGCGGGCCGATTTCCTCTATCCTGCGCGCGGCGGCGAAGAAATCTTTTGGCCTTGCGCCCCGAGGAGGATGCCATGTGGAATCAGGTCTATAACCCGTTCTCGAGCGAAGTCCTGTCGACCCTGGTGGCGGCGATCCCGGTGGTGACGCTGCTCGTGCTGATCGCCTCGGGCAAGGTCAAGGCGCACATCGCCGCGTCGATTGCGCTGGGGGTGGCGATCCTGATCGCCGTCTACGCCTTCACCATGCCGGCGGGCATGGCGATCCGCGCCGGGATACTCGGCCTCGCGGTCGGCTTCTTCCCCATCGGGTGGATCGTGCTCAACGTCATCTTCCTGTACCGGCTCACGGTCGAGAAAGGCGTCTTCACGACCCTGCAGCAGACCATAGGCGGCGTGACCGCCGACCGGCGCCTGCAACTGCTCCTGATCGCCTTCGCCTTCGGCGCCTTTTTCGAGGGCGCGTCGGGCTTCGGCACGCCGGTCGCGGTGACCGGCGCGATCCTGATCGGCCTCGGCTTCTCGCCGCTCGCGGCCTCGGGGCTTTCGCTGATCGCCAACACCGCGCCGGTGGCCTTCGGCGCGCTCGGCGCGCCGATCGCGGGCCTCGCCTCGGTGACCGGAATCGATCCCTACCTGCTCGGGGCCATGGTCGGCCGGCAGCTGCCGTTCTTCTCCCTGATCGTGCCGTTCTGGCTGATCTGGGTGTTCGCGGGCTGGAAGGGCATGAAGGAGATCTGGCCGGCGATCCTCGTCACCGGCGTCTCCTTCGCGATCCCGCAGTTCCTGATCTCGAACTTCGTCAATCCCTGGATTGTGGACATCGGCGCCTCGCTCATCTCCATGGCCTGCCTCATGGGCTTCCTCAAGATCTGGAAGCCGAAGACCGTGTGGACTTCGCCGAAGCTGCGCAGCCGCGACGACTCGGCCGCGACCATGAGCGCACCCGCCGCGATGCCCAAGGCCAAGCCCACGAGCGCGCAGGTGTGGAAGTGCCTCACGCCGTGGATCATCGTCTGCGCCATCATGCTCGTCTGGGGCACGGGATGGTTCAAGGCGGCGGTGAATCCGATCTTCACCTGGAACTACCACGTGGTAGGGTTGGACAACCTCATCAACAAGGTGCCGCCGGTGGTGGCGAAGCCGACGAAGGAAGGCGCGGTGTTCGCCTTTACCTGGCTGTCGTTCACCGGCACGGGCATGCTGATCGCCGCGATCATCTCGGGATTCGTCATGGGCTTCTCGCCCGGCGCGATGATCCGCTCCTACGGCCGGACCATTTACGTGGTGCGCTACTCGCTCATCACCATCTCGGCGATGCTCGCGATCGGGACGCTGACCCGCTTCTCCGGGCTGGACGCCACGCTCGGCCTCGCCTTCGCCCACTCCGGTTTCCTTTACCCGTTCTTCGGCACGCTGCTCGGATGGCTGGGGGTGGCGCTCACCGGTTCCGACACCGCGTCGAACGTGTTGTTCGGCGGCCTGCAGAAGATCACCGCAGAGCAGCTGAACCTCTCGCCCATCCTTATGAGCGCTGCCAATTCTTCAGGGGGCGTCATGGGGAAAATGATCGACGCGCAGTCGATCGTGGTCGCCTCCACGGCGACCAACTGGTTCGGACACGAGGGCTCGATCCTGCGCTTCGTCTTCTGGCATTCGATCGCGCTCGCCTCCTTGGTGGGCGTGCTGGTGATGCTGCAAGCCTACGTGTTCACCGGCATGATCGTTCGCTGAAACCAAAGAGCGCCGGTTTCCCGCAGGAGCGGGATCGGCTCCTTCACAGGAATTTCGTTTCGAATCGATGCGCCGGCCTTGATGGTCTTCGTGACCGGGGTCTTTTCCGCGATTTCGGCGAGCGCCGCCTTCTGCTCGCCGCCGAGTGCGGCGCTGAAGGAGATCGCCCTGGCGATGCGGTCGGCGCCGGTCGCGAGATCCTTCTCCAGCTCCACGTCGACATGGATGGCTCCCAGTTCCCAGCCCTTGCGCACGGCGACCATGCGCAGGGTGATCGCGGTGCAGGCCGCGAGTGCCGAAAGGAGGAGCTGATAAGGCGCCGGTCCCGTGTCGGTGCCGCCGTGCGAGGCCGCCTCGTCCGCCGTGAGCATGTGACGGCCGACGCGGATGACGCACGCGTCTCCCGCCTGCGAGTCGAGAACGACATGGGCGATTCGAGGCATGGTGGCTCCTTAGGCGCTAGGTATCAAAGGTAAAGCGGCCGCCTCAGCCTCCGACGCCGAGGTAAGTCGCCATGATGTCGTGGTCGTTGCGCAGCTTCTCGCTCGTCCCCTCGAACACCACCGCCCCGTGGTCGATCACGTACACCCGGTCGGCGAGCTGCAGTGCCATTTCGGCGTTCTGTTCGACGAGCAGCATGCTGACGCGCTGGCTCTTCAGCTCGCGGATGGTGTCCATCACGGCGTTGACGACGAGCGGCGCAAGGCCCTGGGAGGGCTCGTCCAGCAGCAAAAGATCGGGTCCGGTCATCAGGGCGCGGGCGATGGCGAGCATCTCCTGCTCCCCGCCCGAGAGCAGCCGCCCCTTGCTCTCCAGCCGCCCGCGCAGGGCGGGAAAGCGCTCGAGCACGGCGTCCATCTGCCAGCGCGATCCTTTGCGCTGCGCGATCGCGAGGTTCTCGCGCGCGCTCAGGTAAGAGAAGATGCCGCGCGTTTCCGGCACGAGGGCGACGCCCATCTGTGAGATCCGGTGGGTCTGGAGGCCGGCGATATCGCAGCCCTTGTAGCGGATTTCGCCGGAGCGCGGCGGCGCAAGGCCGGTGATCGAGCGCAGCGTGGTGGTTTTTCCGGCGCCGTTGCGGCCGAGGAGCGCCACGACCTCGCCTTCGGCGACGCCGAGCGAAAGGCCGCGAAGAATATGGCCGAGCCCGTAGAACGTATCGATGTTTTTTATCTCGAGGATCACGCCGCGACCCCGCCCAGGTAAGCGCGGCGCACTTCGGAGTTCTTCTGGATTTCGGCGGGCGTGCCTTCGGCGATCAGGCTGCCGAAGTGCATCACCGAGATGCGGTCGGAGACGCTCATGATGATGTCCATCTTGTGCTCGATCAGCACGATGGTGTATCGGCCCTTGAGCGTGCGCACCAGCGCCACGAGCTTCTTCGTTTCCTCGGGAGACAGGCCCGCCGCCGGTTCGTCGAGCAGCAGCACGCGCGGCGCCGCGGCGAGCGCGATGGCCAGCTCGAGCTGGCGCTGCTCGCCGTGCGAAATCTCGCGCACCGGCCGCTCCGCCTGCCCGGCGAGCCCGACGTCGGCGAGCGCCGCCAGCGCGCGCTCCTTCACCTCGGGATAGCGGTCGGCGCGCCGCCACGCGAGCCCGCGCCGCGACGGGGCGCGGGCAAAGGCTGCGACCCAGACGTTGTCGAGCAGGGAAAAGGCTGGGAACACGTTGGTGCGCTGGAACGAGCGCGCGAGGCCAAGATGCGGGACGCGGTGCGCCGGCGTTCCGGTGATGTCGCGCCCGTCGAGCACGATCCTCCCCGAGCTCGGGCGCAGAGAGCCGGTGAGCAGGTTGAAGAGCGTGGTCTTGCCCGCGCCGTTCGGCCCGATGACCGAGTGCAGCGTGCCCGCCTCGATCGCGAGGCTCACGCCCGAGACCGCGGCGAGCGCGCCGAAGGATTTGGTCAGCCGGTCTGTCTCGAGGATCGCCATTTGCGTTCCCGCCACGCGGAGAAGCGCGCCCAGGCCTCGACGACGCCGCCGCGGAAAAACAGCACCACGATCACGAAGGCCACGCCGAGCAGCAGCGGCCAGCGCGCCCACAGCGTGCTCACCGACTCCGAGAGCCAGATGAAAACGAAGGAGCCGATCACCGGCCCGTAGAGCGAGCCCGAGCCGCCG
Source organism: Burkholderiales bacterium (assembly GCA_035317085.1). Lineage (GTDB taxonomy): Bacteria > Pseudomonadota > Gammaproteobacteria > Burkholderiales > SG8-39 > VBDM01. The sequence continues at coordinate 16,307 of DATHHS010000197.1, read as the reverse complement.
ATCAGCGTCGCGAAGACGACGTTGCCCGAAGTGACGAAGCCGATCGCCTCGAGCGGCACGATGCCGAAGAGCATCGCGTAGAGCACGCCCGCAAGTCCTGAGAACGCTCCACCGATCACGAAGGCGGCGAGCTTGAAGCGCGCCGTGTCGTAGCCCACGGCCTCGGCGCGGACCTCGTTCTCGCGGATCGCCTGCAGGATCTTTCCCAGGGGCGACTCGACGATGCGCCGCATGACGAGAAGCGCCACGAGGAACAGCACCGACACGAAGACGTAGTAGGCGACGGGATTGCCGAAATCGATGCCGAGAAAGGCCGGCCGCGGGATGCCGGGCATCCCGTCCTCGCCGCCGGTGACGCTGGTCCACTGGTAGGCAACGAAGTAGAAGAGTTGGTTGAGCGCGAAGGTGAGCATGATGAAGTACAGCCCCGAGCGCTGCACGCACAGATAGCCGACGACCGCCGCCGAAAGCGCGCCCACGCCCGCGCCGACAATGAGCGCGAGCAAGGCGTTGAGGCCATGGATCTTCATCAGCCAGCCGGCGACGTAGGCCGCCGAACCGAAAAAGGTGGACTGGCCGAAGGACAGGAGGCCCGTGTAGCCAAGCAGCAGGTTCAGCCCCAGCCCGAAGATGGCGAAAATCCAGATCTCGGAGGCGATGGCGGGGCGCACCAGGAAAGGCAGCAGGACGATCGCCGCGAGGATCGCGATCAGGGCGCGGTTCATCGGATCCCGAACAATCCTTGAGGGCGCACCAGCAGCACCGCCGCCATCACCGCGTAGATAACGACGCTCGAAGCCTCGGTCCAGTGCGCGGCGACGATCGCCTGCGTGACGCCGATCAGCAGGCCCGCTGCGATCGCGCCGAGGAGGTTGCCGAGGCCGCCGAGCGCGACCACGACGAAGGCGATGCCGAGCATGTCCACGCCCATTCCCGGCGAGAGCCCGCGGATCGGCGCGGTGAGCGCGCCGGCGATGCCGGCGAGATAGGCGCCGAGCGCAAAGGCGCCGGTGAACACGCGGTGGATATCGATGCCGAGCAGCGACACCATTTCCTTGTTCTCGATGCCTGCGCGCATGATCGCGCCGTAGCGCGTCTTCTCGAGGAACAGCCAGGTCGCGAGCACGAGGAGGCCGGCCGCGGCCATCACGAACAGACGGTACTTGGGATAGAAGGTGAAGCCCAGGTCCACGCCGCCGCGCAGCACGGGCGGCGGCAGGTGGCTGTAGCCCACCGGCCCCCAGACGAGGATGATCGCCTCGGAGAGGATAAGCGCGAGCCCGAACGTAAAAAGCAGCTGGTAGTCGTGGCCCGCCGCGTAGAGCCGGCGTATTCCCAGGTATTCGATGGCCAGGCCGAGCAGCGCCGCGCCGAGCGGCGCCACGACGAGCGCCAGCCAGAAATTGCCGATAAGGTTGGCGACACTCGCGAGCAGGTAGGCGCCGATGGCAAAGAGCGCGCCGTGCGCGAAGTTGGGGATGTTGAGGACGCCGGTGATCAGCGACAGGCCGAGCCCCATCAGGGCGTACAGCATGCCCGTGGCGATCCCGTTGAGGACCTGCCCGAGAAACGCGCTCAGAGGCTAGCCTCCCTAGAGCCTCCCGGCGTCAGAACGCGCCGATGTCCTTGCAGGCCGCGTATTCCTTCGGCAGCGGCGCGTCTCCGGTGGCGACCACGTCGCCGAAGTCCAGCTCGTGCTTCATCGCGCTCTTCGGCTTGCAGCGCAGGAGGAAGTAGGGGCGCAGCGTCTGGTGCGTGGCGCCGTCGACGCGCATCGGCCCGACGATGTCATTCATCTCCAGGCCTTCGAGCGCTTTCACCACGGCCTGCACGTCGTCCGATCTTGCCTTGTCGAAGCCGGCGAGCAGCATGTGTGTCATCGAGTAGGCGGCCGAGGGCGCGTAGCCCGGCGGCAGCTTGAACTTCTCCTGGTAGTTCTTCACGAAATTCTTCGCCGCCGGCGTGTCGACGGTGTAGTAAAAATTCGTGCCAACCCACAGGTTCTCGCGGATCTCCGGGGCAAGCTGCACCAGCTCCTCGACGCCCGAGGACCAGGTCATGATCAGCGGCACCTTGGGCGTGAGTCCGAAGTTGAAAATCTCGCGCGCACCGGCGACGGCGTCGCCGCCGAAGTTGATCATGGCGACCACGTCGGGCTTGTTCGCCGCCGCCTTCTGCACATAGTTGGAGAACTCGCGCTCGCCGAGCGGGTGCCGGTCGGCGCCGACGAACTCGATGCCGTGGGTCTTGCCGACTTCCTTGACGTACTTTTCCACCGACCAGCCGAAGGCGTAGTCGGCGACCAGCAGGTGCCAGCGTTTCGCCTTCGGGTTCGCCTTCATGAAGTTGTCGACCACGGTCTTCGCCGCGGTATAGGGGCTCGCCGCCCACTGGAACGAATAGCGGTGGCAGCGGCTGCCGGAGATGTCCTCGGTGCCGCCGGAAAACAGATGCACGACTTTCTTGCGCTTGGCGACTTCCGACACGGCGAGCGCGACGCCCGAGGACCAGGGGCCGATGACGAACTTCGCGCCCTCGGCGTCGACCGCCTCCTCGGTGCGGCGCGTGGAGGTGCCGGCCTGTGTGCCGCCGTCACGCGTGATGTACTTGATCGGCCGCCCGAGCACCTGCATGCCGCGCTCCTCGAGCGCCATCTTCATGCCGCGGTCGTTGAGCGGACCGACGTCTGCAAAGGCGCCGGTCTGGTCCCACAGCCCGAGGATCACGACCTCCTTCGGCTGGGCGCGCAGGATGGCGGGAAAGCCGAGGCTCGCGGCCGCGAGCGCTCCGATCTTGAGGGCGTCTCTTCGCTTCTTGGAATGGCTCATGCTCGTCTCCCGGGTCGGTATCGGACAAGCCTAACGGGAAATGACGACAGCCGCCAGCCCGGTACGCGGAGCGGGTTAAACTCCGGCCCATGTCGCGAAGCTCCGGCCGCATCCTCACCACCCACGTCGGCAGCCTGCCGCGTCCCCGGGACCTGCTCGACCTGATGAAGGCCAAGGTGGCGGGCCTTACCTACGATGGGGCGGCCTACGAGACGCGCGTGAAGAGCGCGGTGGCGGAGTGCGTGCGCAAGCAGGTCGAGACGGGAATCGACATCGTCAGCGACGGCGAGCAGTCCAAGCCCGGCTTCTTCACCTATGTGCGCGAGCGGCTCGAAGGCTTCGAGGCGCGCCCGCAACTGAAGCGGCAGATATTTCCAGCCGAGGTCGCGGCCTTTCCGGAGTATTACGAAAAATACTTCAGGGAGGCGATGACGGGCGGGGCGATCGCTCCGGTCGTGCCCCTGGTCTGCACCGCGCCGGTCAACTATTGCGGCGAGGAAGCGCTCGAGCGCGACCTGGCGAATCTCAAGGCCGCGGCGTCCGGGGCGCAGGCCCACGACGCCTTCGTGCCCGCTTTCATGCCCGCAGTGGCGCCGAGCGGCGTCGGAACGAACGAGTACTACCGGACCGAGGAGGAATTCTTCCACGCGGTCGGCCGGGCGCTGCGTACGGAATACCAGATGATCGTCGCTGCGGGATTCCAGTTGCAGGTGGACGACCCGTTTCTCTGCGATATCTTCGCCGATCCCGAGCTGAATGCCGCCCAGCGAAAAAAGCGCGCCGAAATGTACGTCGAGGCGATCAACGGGAGCCTGCGCGGCATTGCGCCGGAGAAGGTGCGCTTCCACACCTGCTACGGGATCAACGAGGGCCCGCGCATCCACGAGGCGGCGCTCTCGGACGTGGTCGAATACATGCTGAAGGTGAACGCCGGCGCGTACAGCTTCGAAGCCGCCAACCCGCGCCACGAGCACGAATATCACCTGTGGGAATCGGTCAAGCTCCCCGAGGGCAAGCTGCTCATGCCGGGGGTGATCACGCATGCGAGCAACATCGTCGAGCATCCGGTGCTGATCGCCGAGCGCCTGGTGCGCTTCGCGAAACTGGTCGGCCGGGAAAACGTCGTGGCGAGCGCCGATTGCGGATTCTCCTCGCAGGCGAGCTACTCGACCGAGGTGCACCCTACGGTGGTGTGGGCGAAATTCGAGGCGATGCGGGAAGGCGCGCGGCTCGCTACGAAGCAGTTATGGGCCTAGGGGAGGGATTCAGAATACCGTTTCCGGTTGTTCGACCGGCGCAAGGTCGTGACTGACCGCAATCCTTTCGTTGTCGCTGCGTACCACCAGGAAATCAACGGTCTCGCCGGCACTGAGGTTTCGCTCCTGATGCGGCACGTACGGAGCGAAGTAGACGACGTCGCCGGGCCCGACCTCGGCGGCGAATTCGAGCCTCTCCCCCCAGCGTATTTCGCTGCGGCCTTTCACGACGTAGACCGCCACTTCATGACGCCCATGGTGATGCGCGCCGGTGTTCGCGCCCGGCTGGAGGGTCACGGTCCCGATCCACGTCTTCTGGCCGCCGGACCCGGCGAAGTCGAACGCGGTCGCGCGTCCTTTCCTCGACGGCTCGCGCATGGTCGCTTGGAGCGACTCGGCGCGCACGACCTTCACGCCGTCGGTTTTCCATCTGGGTTTTTCCGTCATCGTTCGCTCCGTCCTGTGCCGATAGGATAAAACAAGAGAGGATATTCCGCAGTAAGGCGAGTTGCGCGGAAGGACGACGCGCGTCATGATTGCAGGACACAACTCACGGGGGCCCATCATGGCCGCATTCACGACCGCAGTGGTGATCGCGTCGGCAGGCGATCTCAGCATGGCATCCGGCGTACCCATCTCCTTCAGCGTCACCTGGGGCTCGAACATCAGCCCCTTCCGCTGGAGCCGCGTCTGGGCCGGTATCGAACCGGCCAGCGACGAGGACATAGCGCAGAGCGTCACCATCCAGTCGGAAGGATCGGCGTGGAACCTCTCGAGGCCGGCCGCGACGGCGAATCTGGTGACCCTGCGTGGGCAGGGCCAGTCGGGCGCGCCGGTTGTAGCGCGGATCCAGGTGCTGTCTTCGCAAGTTGACACCTTCTAGGGGGGCTGCCATGCACGTCCAGGTCCTGTTCGACGCCAAGGGCAAGGTGCACGCCCTCTTTCACCCCTCAAAGGAAGCCAACGCGCCCCTGCTGGAGTTCCGCCCCGCCCGCGGGCAGCGCGCGGCCTTGCTCGAGGTGCCGGCCGAGCTCAAGGGGCTCAAGCCCCGCGAGCTCCACGCCGCCGTCGCGGTCAAGCTGCAGAAGGAAGGGCCGCGGCTGGTGAAGCGCAAGCGGTGACGGGCGCACGTCACCTCTCTGGCTGAGCGGGCCGCCTAGGGCGAGGCGCGCTTCCACACGTGGCGCTCGCGCGAGGCGAACAAAGGCACCGCCTCGGCAGCGTATTTCTTGAAGTGCGCGGTCTGCTGGTGCGCTTCGAAGGCCTTCTCGTCCACGTACACTTCGTAGAGCATCACCTGCGTCGGGTCCTTCGGGTCGACGAGCACGTCGAACTGCTTGCAGGCCGGTTCCTTGCGCGAGGCGATCGCGTTTTCGATCGTCTTGGCGGTGCAGCTTTCGACGTGTTCGGGCTTGAAGCGAAGATTGACCGACAGGACGAACATGGGGCTTCCTTTCCGCTGGCGTTTGGGTGGGAGGAATGATATGCCAAATATGCTCGCGCTTCTTTCGGTGCGCCGGCGCGCGCCGGGCGGCATGGGTGGCTCCGTCTCCGAGAGCCCGACGGAGGGCACTATTCCGGCTTGATGCCGGATTCCTTGATCACCTTCGCCCACTTCGGAATCTCCGACCTGATGGCCGCGGCGAACTCATCGGGCGAGTTGCCGATGACTTCCAGACCAAGCTCGGCGAGCTTGGCGCGCAGGTCGGGTAGCGCAAGCGCCTTGACGGTTTCGAGATGAAGCCTGCGGACGATCGTCGCCGGGGTACCGGCCGGCGCGAGGAACCCGTGCCAATTCGTCGCTTCGAAGCCCGGATAGCCGGACTCGGCGATGGTTGGCAACTCCGGAAACGTCGGCGAGCGCTTCAACGAGGTCACCGCGAGCGCGCGCAGCTTGCCTTCGCGCACCAGGGGCAGGCCCGTCGCCATGGGGATGAACGCCATCGTGACGCGCCCGCCAAGCAGGTCGGGAATCGCCGCGACCACGCCCTTGTAGGGGACCTCCCGGATGTCGATACCTGCCGTGGATTTGAACAAGACCCCGGCGAGGCCGGATGAACTGCCGCTGCCGCCGGAGGCGAACGTGAGTATGCCGGGTTGCGCTCGGGCCAGCGCCAGCAACTCCTGGACGCTCTTCGCCGGCACGGCGTTGTGGACCAGCAGGATGTTCGACGACACGGCAACCTGCGAGATCGGAGCGAAATCCTTCACCGGGTCGAACGGCAGATTCGCGTAAAGGCCCGGGTTGACCGCGAAGCCGCTCGAGGCGAACGCGAGCGTATGGCCATCCGGCACCGCCTTTGCCACGCGCTCTGTTGCGATGATGCCGGAGGCGCCGGTGATGTTTTCGATCACCACCGGCTTTCCCAGCGCCTCGGCGAGTTTGTGGCCGACCAGACGCGCGGCGACGTCCGGCGAGCTGCCGGGCGGGAATCCGACGATCACGCGGACCGGCTTCTCGGGATAAATCGTTTGCGCCGCCAGGCTGCCCGCGATCAGGAGCGCCGACAGGCCGAACATGAGACTCGATAATGGTTTCATTCATTCCTCCGTTATGTCGTTTCAACCTGCCCGATTGCGGGGTCGGGCAGCATCAATAAAGACGCTCGCGCTCGTTCTGCTGAATTTTCGCGCGTACCTGCTCGACACTCATGTCGAGTTTTCCATGCTCCACCAGGAGTTGCGCATGATGGGCAAGATCGGCAATGTCCGGCCAGGACGCCGTGTCCCAAAGCCTCGAGCGGATTACGCACTTCGCGCAGTGAAAAAAGACCTCGTTCACGTGTACGACGATTGCAAACTCCGGAAGCTTTCCGGCGACCGCCATGGGCTCGCGGACCCAGCGATCCCTGACGATCGTCGCCGTCCCGCACATGCGCAGCGTTTCCTGCTTGCCTGGAATCAGGAAGAGCAGGCCGACACGCGGATTTTCAAGGATGTTGCGGAAGGTATCCGCGCGGCGATTGCCCGGACGGTCAGGGATGGCCAGGGTTTTGTCATCCAGCATGCGGACAAACCCCGGCGGATCGCCCTTCGGGGAGATGTCCATGTTGCCTGCTGCGTCGCGGGAAGAGATAAGGAGGAACGGACACTTCCCGATGAAGGCGCGGCAGTGCCGGTCGAGCGCCGGGAGTTGCAGGTGTTTCTTCACCACGCGTTCGGCGGGATTTCCGGTGACGGCCCTGAACTGCGCCTCGGCAGTCACCACCTCGTTGAATTCGACGGTCATCGTTATCGCCCCTCTATCGGATTCTTGTAACGATAGCGATCTGTTGGTATAAAGGGAACCGTGATATTCACGATAACGATATAGGGAATCCCTATGGCGAAAGCCCCGCACTGGGAGAGCCGCATCGGCCGGCGCCTCAAGCTGCGCGATCTTCATATTCTGTCCGCGGTCGTCCAGTGGGGGAGCATGGCCAAGGCCGCCTCGCATCTCGCCATGTCCCAGCCCGCCGTGTCCGAATCGATCGCCAACCTCGAGGACACCCTTCGCGTCCGCCTCCTCGACCGCAGCACTCGCGGGATAGCGCCCACCCTCTACGCACACGCGCTGCTCAAACGCGGCCACGTGGTGTTCGACGAGCTGAGGCAGGGAATAAGGGACCTCGAGTTCCTGGCAAACCCGACGGTCGGGGAAGTCAGGATCTCATGTGGAGATACCCTGGCCGCCGGGTTGTTGCCGGCGGCCATCGACCGGTTGTCGCGCCGTCATCCCCGGATCGTCGTCCGTATGGTCCACGCAAACGCCGAGACACTGGACTTCCGGGAGCTGCGGGAGCGAAGGGTCGACCTGAACCTGGCAAGGGTATCCAGGTCTTTTGCGGAAGACGACCTCGATGTCGAAATCCTCTTCGACGATCCGCATCGCGTGGTGGTGGGAGCGCGGAGCTCGTGGGCGCGCCGTCGCAGGATTACGCTTGCAGCATTGGTGAATGAGCCATGGATCTTCGCATCGAATCAGATGGTCCGCGAACTGATTGCCGAGGCGTTCAAGGCGCGCGGATTGGAGGTTCCGCAGGAGAGAGTCAGCGCGACCTCCATCCTGCTGCGCAACCATCTGCTCGCGACCGGGCGTTTCCTCACGGTGCTTCCCGAGTCCGTGCTGCGCTACAACGCGAAGCAGTGGTCGCTCAAGGCATTGCCGGTCGATCTGGACGTGAAGCTGCGGACCGTTGCGATCGTCACGCTGAAGAATCGAACCCTCAGCCCGGTGGTCGAGCTCTTCGTCGAGCATCTGCGGGCGGTCGCGAAAACGATGTCGGCGCCCGCGGTGAAGCGCCCGCGTCGGGCTGCCCGGTCCTGACCCACCACACCGGCGTCTCCGGGGCCTTACGCTGGATGTCCCCGCCGGAATCTGGCGGGGCATCGCCGGCGGATCAGTTGCCCAGGCCGATCTGCTTCATGAAGTCCTGGTTGTCCCAGAACAGCCACTCGTGATCCATGGTGTCTCCCTTCCAGTGTCCGATGGTGGCCATGCCGAGCGCGAAGCGCTTTCCCGTAGGGGCGATCGTCTTGCCGTTCCCGGCAGGCATCGGGCGGCTGAAGGTGCCGGTCATCACGCCGGTCACCGTGGTCCATGTGCCCGATCCGAAGCGGACCGGGTGAACCTTGATGGTGATGTCGGGCGCGAAGACGAACAGCGCCTTCAGGTCCTCGATGTGCTTGTCGATCCCCTTGGTCTCGTGGCCGTCGGGCCAGGTGACGACGATGTCTTTCGCGTGGCTTTCGTGGAGCCGGTTCCACTTCTGGTTGCTGAAGACGTCGAAGTCGAGCACGTCGAAGACCTTGAGGTTGCGCTCGACCGCGGGCGCCTGGCTCTCGGGAGCGGGAGGAGGGGTGAGAGGATGCTCGGCCGTGGATTGCGCGAGCGCCGGTCCGGCGAGGCCGACCGCTATGAGGGCGGCGACGGCGGTTTGTCTGTTGAACGTGAGCATGGCTGGATCTCCTTGGGGTTGAGCGGGTCCGCGCGGGACTATCCCGCTTGCGACCGTGCGTGCTACCCTACGCTCATGATTACGAATACACCAGTACGCACCTTTAGGTAACTGATGAACGCCATGACCGCGCGACTCCCAGCCGTCTCCAAACCGGGAAAGCCCGCTCCGCGCGCCAAGTCCGGTGGCCGGATGCCAGTCGATCCCTGGAGCGACACCTGCCCGTCGCGGGACGTGATCGGGCTGCTCGCGAGCAAGTGGGTCATGCTGCTGATCCCGCTCCTGCGCCGGGGTCCGCGGCGGAACGGCGACCTGATGCGCGGCATCGCGGGCGTGTCGCAGAAAATGCTCACTCAGACCTTGCGCGATCTCCAGCGCCACGGCCTGGTCGCGCGGCGCGATTTCCTGGAGGTGCCGCCGCGGGTCGAATACGCTCTCACGCCCCTGGGCGACTCGCTCGCGAAGACTATCGCCTCGCTCGATGATTGGGTGATCCGCCACTACTACGATATGGCGAAAGCGCACGGCGAATCGGCCCGGGAGTAGAGTTCATCCTGTGACTCGCTTCGACTACGACCTCTTCGTCATCGGCGCCGGCTCGGGCGGCATTCGCGCGAGCCGCATCTCGCACCACCTCGGCGGCCGGGTGGCGATCGCCGAGAACTACCGCATCGGCGGCACCTGCGTGATCCGCGGCTGCATTCCGAAGAAATTGCTGTCTTATGCGGCGCACTACGCCGAAGACCTGCAGGACGCGCGCGGCTTCGGCTGGTCGATCGAAGGCGCGTCGTTTTCCTGGCCCGCGTTGATCGCGAGCAAGAACCGCGAAATCGCGCGGCTCTCCGCCGGCTATACCGAGGGATTCGCCAGGGTGGGTGTCACCATGATCGAGGGTACGGCGAAGCTCGTCGATGCGCACACCGTGGCGATCGGCGAGCGCCGCGTGACGGTGCAGAACATTCTCATCGCCACCGGCGGCTGGCCTTCGAAGCCCGCCATCCCCGGAATCGAGCACGCGATCACCTCGAACGAGGCCTTTGAGCTTCCCGCGCTTCCGAAGCGCGTGCTGATCGTCGGCGGCGGCCACGTCGCGACGGAGTTCGCCGGAATTTTCAACGGGCTCGGGTCCGAGGTCACGGTTTCCTGCCGCGGCGAGCAGATCCTGCGGGGGTTCGACGACGACGTACGCAACCATCTACATGACGAGATGCGCAAGAAGGGCGTGCGCCTCGTTCTGAACAGCGCGGTGTCGCGTATCGCGCGCCGCCCCGACGTCACGCTGGAAGCAAGCATCACCGGCGTTCCCGGCGGCACGCTCGCCTGCGACGTCGTGATGATTGCGGCCGGCCGCACGCCCAACACCGCGCGTCTCGGCCTGGCGGAGGTGGGCGTCAAGCTGGACGACACGGGTGGGGTGGTGGTGGATCGTTTTTGCCGCAGCAGCGTCGCCAACATTTTCGCGGTAGGCGACGTCACCAACCGCATCGCCCTCACGCCGGTGGCGACCCGCGAAGGAGCGGCCGTGGCACTGACACTCTTCGGCGGAGTGGAAACCCCGGTCGACCACGACGACGTGCCGAGCGCCGTGTTCAGCCAGCCGCCGGTCGGCACCGTCGGCCTCACCGAAGCCAAGGCCGTGGCGAAACTCGGCAAAGTCGACATCTACAAAGCGAGCTTCCGGCCTTTACGTCACACCCTCTCCGGCCGCGACGTCCGCACCTTCATGAAACTCGTCGTCGACGCCGCCACCCAGCGCGTGGTCGGCGCGCACATGGTCGGCACGGACGCGCCGGAAATCATCCAGGGGATTGCCATCGCGGTGAAGGCGGGGCTTACGAAGGCGCAGTTCGATGCGACCGTGGGGATTCATCCGACGGCGGCGGAGGAGTTTGTGACGTTGCGGGAGAAAACCGTCGCGAAGTGATTGGAACAAGAGAACGGACGACGATAGTCGATTCGTGATTCAATTGATACGTGGATTTTAGAAATCCGGCGATAGGCTGATCGACATGACCAAAACTCGCTTGGCTGCATTGCTGGCCGTCCTGATCGCAGGATGCGCCAACGAACAGGTGCTTCTCACTAATGAGAAAGGCGACCGCCGATACTGCAATCTGGTGTATCACGGCGCTTTTAGCAGGATCGCGGCAACGGCAGAGTTCAATAGGTGCCTCAACGAGGCGGGCGCTGCCGGGTTTAAGCGAGAAAACTAGAAGAGAATGGACCTGGGAGTAGACCGACCGGTACCCGCGGTCGTCGCCATCGACTTGCATCGCGGGCACCTCGATCCCGCCGTCGCGACCATGCCGCTCGCGGCGGAACGCGCCGAACGCGTGGTCGCGGCCAACGCGCGCTTTTTCCAGAGCTGCCGCGCCGCCGGCATCCCGATCGTGCACTTGCTCACGCAATACCGCAACGCCGAGGAGATCGCCTCGATGCCGGCGTGGCTCGCACGCTCGCGCAATCCGAATAATCCGCGCAAGAACGTGCTCAAGCACAACCTCGTCGGCATGCCCGGCGTTACCGTCATGCCGCAGGTGCTCGACGCGAAGCGCGACTGGGTCGTCGACACGAAGAAGCGCTACGATTGCTTCATCGGCACTGACCTCGATTTCGTGCTGCGCACGCACGGCATCAACACCGTCTTCATCACCGGCGTGAACACCAACAGCTGCGTGCTCTCGACCGCCTGCGCGGCCTGCTCGCGTGACTATGCCGTAGTGGTGATCGAAGACTGCGTCGACACCATGGACGGATCCGCACTGCATGATGCCGCGCTCGCCTGCATCCGGACCGCCTTCGGCGCCGTGATGCGGTCGGACGAAATTCACAAGCTTCAGGGACTCAACATTTCAGGGCTCTCCGGAAGATTGCGTTGCCCGGGAGTATAGATATGTCAGTCGCGACTATCATTTCAGCCACTTCAACACGCCCAGCGCAGGGAAGCGCTTGTCGAGAACCTGCAGTCCCTGCTTCGCCCGGGCGCGCCATGTCCTCCCGCGGGAAACCAGATCTTTCCAGGCTCGATCGATATCGGACTTGCGAAGTTCCTTCAGGCGCGCAAGTAGCGCCGCGGCTTGTTGCAGGTCTTTGACGGACTTTGTTGCGTAGCTGCCTCCGCGCTCGCCAAAAACGATCAGCTTGTGCAGGGCATAGCGCGCGGGATCCGGCACGTTGACGAGAACCCCCGTATCACCGGAGAAGACGACCGCCTGCCGCACGTCCTCCAGCAGGTACTCCATGAACGCGAGGGGCTGCAGAACCACGCCGAGCCGGGGATGATTGAAGGGTTTATCGCCCTCCCGATGCCGGGTGGTCACAAAGTCCAGACGGAATTCCGGTTCCCGCGGATTGAGATAGGTGGGACCGGCCTTCGCCGTCAAATCCGGCATCGGCAGAAAACCCATGCCAAGCGACTTGATGGCCTCGTCTGCGTCGATTTCGATGCTGGTGGGCAGGGCGATGGAAAGACTCTTGCCGGCGTGAGCGAAGTCGACGTCCTGTGTTCTCCCGGCCTCCGTCCATCGGACGCCCAGCATGTTGCCGAACGCAAGAAAGGCGTGCGTTCCGATCAGAACGCCGCCTGCGCGGAAGAATCCGTATTCGGACAATCTCTGCAGGACGCGAGCGTGCCTCGAAAGGATTTCCGCGCAACCCAGAGCCGCCGCGGACCGGGCGAGGGGGCCGAGCCGCTCGGACGCCGTGGGAAGATTTTTTTGCTGTCGAAGGGCTGAAACTGCCTCGCTATCGGGTCCGACGTAAACTTGCCGCAGCTTTCCGGATGGCTCGGTGTACTGGTAGTACCAATACGTTGCGCCTTTCACCTTCTTCCGGGCGAACGAACCCTTCAGGTCCGCGACCGACCGGTGATGGTCGGCGGAGAGCGTCGCCTCGAGCAACTGCGCGTAGGCGGTCTGTGCGCCCATCGGAAGCTCTGTGTGCGTCGACATGGTTATACTAGGTTATGGAAGGATGCAGTATAACTGGTTATACTAAGAAATCCACTCCGTTAGTATAGTCAATCAGTTCACCCCAGCGAAGGAGCACGCACCATGGCCGGCAAGCAGAAAATCACGACGTTCCTCTGGTTCGACAACAACGCCGAAGAGGCGATGAAACACTACGTCTCGATCTTCAAGAAGTCGAAGATCCTGAGCGTGACGCGCAACGGAAAGGCCGGGCCGGGCCCCGAGGGAACGGTGCTGGTCGGCAGCTTCCGGATCGAAGGCCAGGAGTTCACCGCGCTGAACGGCGGCCCGCAATTCAAATTCACCGAAGCCATCTCCCTGGTCGTGAACTGCGACTCGCAGAAGGAAGTGGACGATCTGTGGGCGAAGCTCTCCAAAGGCGGCGCGCCGGGGCGGTGCGGCTGGCTCAAGGACAAGTTCGGTCTGTCCTGGCAGATCGTTCCGCGCGTCATGATCAAACTGCTGCAGGACAAGGATCCCGCGAAGTCGGGACGCGTGATGCAGGCGATGATGCAGATGACCAAGATCGACATCGCGCGCCTGAAGCAGGCTTATAACAACCGTTGACCGGTCGAAGGATTGCGACTCACGCGGACCGCGCCGGGTTCGCGAGACCCGGACGCTCGGAAGATCTTTCGATATGACCAGCCCGACCCACGCGCCCAAAGCCACCCGCCGCGAATGGATCGGCCTCGCCGTGATCGCCTTGCCGTGCCTGGTCTACGCGATGGACCTCACCGTGCTCAATCTGGCATTGCCGGCCATCAGCACGGCATTGAAACCGTCGAGCTCGCAACTGCTGTGGATCGTGGATGTCTACGGCTTCATGGTCGCCGGCTTCCTCATCACCATGGGCACGCTGGGCGACCGCATCGGCCGCCGCAAGCTGTTGCTGACCGGCGCGGCCGCGTTCGGCATCGCGTCGCTGATTGCGGCATTCTCCGACAGCGCGGGGATGCTGATTGCCATGCGCGCGCTCCTGGGCATCGCCGGGGCGACGCTGGCGCCGTCCACGATGTCCCTCATCCGCAACATGTTCCGTGACGAGCACGAGCGCCAGTTCGCCATCGGCGTGTGGATCGCGAGCTTCTCATTGGGCGGCGCGATCGGCCCGCTGGTGGGCGGGGCCTTGCTGCAATTCTTCTGGTGGGGCTCGGTGTTCCTGGTGTCGCTGCCGGCGATGCTGCTGCTGCTCCTGCTCGGCCCGGCGCTGCTGCCCGAGTACCGCGACCCGAAGGCCGGACGGGTCGACCTTGCGAGCGTCGCGCTGTCGCTCTCAGCCGTGCTCATGACGATCTATGGCCTCAAGCACATTGCGGAGCACGGCATCGGGTGGCTGCCGGTGTCGCTCGTGATCGCGGGGCTCGCCGTCGGCGCCGTGTTCGTGCGCCGTCAGAGCCGGCTCGACTATCCGCTGCTCGAGCTGAAGCTGTTCCGCCGGCCGACCTTCAGTGCGGCCATCGCGGCGTACGGCCTGTCGTGTCTCGCGATGTTCGGCGTGTACATCTTCATCGCGCAGTACCTGCAGCTGGTGCTGGGCCTGTCGCCGCTTCGGGCCGGCTTCGCCACCGTGCCCTGGGCGCTCGCCTTCGTGGCGGGTTCGCTGCTGGCGCCGCGCCTTGCGCGCAAGCTGCCGCCCGTATCGATCCTCGTGTGGGGGCTGGCGGCAGCGGCGGCGGGCTTCGGCTTGCTCGCTCTGGTCGGCGGCCGCCACGGTCTGGCGATTCTCATCGGCGCCACGGTGATCATGAGCCTGGGCATGGCGCCCGTCTTCACCATCGCCAACGAGATGATCATCACCGCCGCGCCGCCGGAACGTGCGGGCGCGGCCTCGGCCCTCTCGGAGACGGCCTCGGAGTTCAGCGGTGCGCTCGGCATTGCCGTCTTCGGCATCATCGGCACCGTGATCTACCGCCATACCCTCGGCGAATCGATGCCCGCCGCGGCGCCGGCGGACGCGGCCAACGCAGCGATGGCCACGCTCGGCGGGGCTGTGGCGGCGGCTCAGGGCGTCGCGGGCCCGGTCGGCGATGCGCTGCTTGCCGCGTCGCGTGCGGCGTTTGTCGGCGCGCTGCAACTCACCGCGGCCATAGGCGCGGCGGTCATGGCAGTCGCGAGCGTCGTGTCGGCCCGGATTCTTCGATCGCCGGGCTCCTCGGCGCAGCCCCGGTACTCATCCACTCGTTGACGCGAGGAGGCCCTCGATGACGAGCATCGGAGCCGGGGGCTTTTCGTGGCGGCCGGCCCGAAAGCGCATAATGCAGGCGCCAGGGAGGCAAATGAGAGGAGGGGATATGGACGCTTCCCGGATGAGAAGGGCTTTGATTGTTTTCTTTCGCCTGGCCATGGCGTGGACTTTTCTATACGCGGCCTCGCATCAGGTCTTCGATCCCAACTTCAGCGTGGCCGGGTTCCTCAAGGGAACCAAGACATTCCACGACGTGTATGCGCCTTTCACCAGCGCGGCCTGGGCGCCGACACTCACGTTTCTCGTGTCATACGGCCATCTGCTGATCGGCTTGTCGCTGCTGGTCGGACTCTACGTGCGGTTGAGCGCGGCTTTCGGCATCCTGCTGGTGCTCCTGTACTGGACCGCGCACATGGATTTCCCCTATATCGAGAACAAAAACAATTTCCTCCTCGACTTCCACATCGTGTACGCGGGCGTGCTGGTGCTGCTGATCGTGGAGCGTGCCGGGCACGTCTGGGGCATGGACGCGTGGGCGGACAAGCTTGCATTTTTCGGGCGGCACCCGAAGCTGCGGTGGCTGGTCGCCTGACGCCTGAAGAAGAATCGAAATGTCGAGACACGGCGTTTCAGGAACGCGGAATCGCCGCGCGCGATGATTTCCCTCGGAAAGATGCGCGTGCGGTTGATTTCATGACCCAATCTCCGAGGCGATGCGCGACGGTTCGCCGATTGTGCATATTCACACTAATTTCTCTAGGGGCCGGCGTATCCGCGTGCTAGCTTGACTGTCCGATCACAACGCATGGGAGAGAAATATGCGAGCGGTCACGGCAGCAGCTTCAGCACTGGTCACGTTGTTGGCAGCGTCATCCGCGATGGCGGATTCGCAGGCGCATCGCCTCAAAGGCGATTTCGGGTTCTCGGGCACCGGCATTTGCGCCAGTTCGCAGGCGATCTTCACTCCCACGTCGTACACGCCGCCGAGGGGATTCGACGCCAACCTGACGGTGATCGGACCGGCCCTGGTCATCACGTTCAGCGTCCAGGGCGTACGCACTTTCAACGGCGACGGGACAGGCAGCTCGGTGCAGCGGGTCGTCTCTCTTGCCCTCGGAGATCAGGCCTCG
>DATHHS010000196.1:0-3346 GCA_035317085.1 Burkholderiales bacterium | reverse complement strand
GCCTTACCCGGTCGAGATCAACGATTCGCCGATGGTGGTGCACCGCAAGCACAGCGCGCGCGAATTCTGCGACATGATCGTGGACCAGTTCGACGAGATGACCGAGCAGTCTGCCAAGCACCCGCTCGTGTGCAATGTCTCCATCCACCCTTACGTGTTCGGCCAGCCGTTCAGGCTGCGGCCGCTGCGGCTCGCACTCAAGCATTGCGTCGAGCACAAGCAGCGGGAACGCGTATGGTGGACGCGCCCGGGCGAAGTCGCCGAGTTCTGCTACTCCCTGCCGCCGGGAGTCGTTCCCGGCAGCTGATCCCGGAGCGCGCTGCGAGTCAGCGCTGTATCCCTGCAGGTTTTCCGAAGAGTGCACCGGGCTGAACCTGCGCGGCGGCTCCGGAGGTGACTGCCGGCTTGCGTTCCTGTTCGAGACTGCCGGAAGACGCCCCCGGGACCGCGCCGATCGCCGCAACGTCGCCCGAAAGCTCGCCGCCCTCTTCGATCGAAACCTTGCCGTAGCGGATCTTGCCCGAAACATGGCCGGTCGCGCGGATCACCAATTGCTTGCGCACAGTCAACTCGCCCTCGAAGCGCCCGCGTATTTCCGCGACATCGATACCGGCCTTGCCGACGAACACGCCGTGCTCGGCGATCTGGATTACGCGGCTGTCCATCGCGGCCTCGACCCGGCCCTCGACCACGAGCGTGTCGCAGTCGGTGATCTCGGCGCCTTTCAGCTTGATGTCGGGCCCGACGATCAGCTTGCTCACGTTATCCTCACCGGACCGGGAAGGTTTTGGGCTTTCGTGCAACTCGGGCTTGGGCGCTTCGACCTTGGCCACTTCCGGTTTCGCGGATTCCGCCCCGTTCGGCGTCAGGGCTTTCTGCAACTGGCTGTAGGGACTTTGGGGATTTTGGGGACTTTGAGGACTTTGCGCCGGCGTTCTGAGCTGGCCGGGATACGGATTGTCTTTCCTGCGAAAATTGTCGAGCATGAGCCTCCTCTGTTTGGGTGGTGGACGATCGTTCGCGGTTGAAACCGCCGATCGAAGCGTTTGAGCCTTAGCAACGCGCGTGCCACATGAAAGTCGCGCGTAAAATCATGAGATTGCCGCGAAGCAGGTGCGCACTCGGCAGCCGGCAGCGTCGCTCGCGGGCGACACGATTCCAAACGAAATTCTCAAGCGGCTGTTTGCAATGGAAATCGCGAGTCGTGCGAAAGCGACGGCGGTGCCGCAAACCGTCAGAGGTGGAGGCGTTCCAGAACGACCGCAGGATTCTCTGCTAGCGCCGGCGGCGATGCCTACATCGAGTAGGCTCCGGCTGAAGTATTTTCCCGAGGCTTGACGAACTTGAGCACGAACTCGTCCACCGGCACTTTCGGCCGGAACACGATCGCGTCGCGCGGATCTTCGGGGTGGCGCAGGAAACTGCCTTCGGTCTCGAGCCTGAAGCCCGCAGCTTCGATTTCCCGCCGCAGGGTCGCTTCCTCGATGCGGTGCAAGGACTTCGCGACGCTTACGCCCGCGCCGGATTGCGCGGAATGGTCGGCGATCACCAGGACGCCGCCCGGCCTCAGGGCTCCGAACAGCGCGCGGTTCATCCTGGCGCGATCGACGTTCATGAACGCGGTGTCGTGGTAAGCGAAGAAGAATGTGATCAAGTCGAGGTTGCGCACCTCCGGCGGCACGGGATCGTCGTAGTCGCGCAGCACACGGACCGCGTTTTGCATCGCTGGAGTTTTCGCGCGCTCCTCGAAACGCTCGCGTGCGCGAGGCGAAACCTCCTGCGAGTCCTGCCCGTATACCTTCCCGCCCGGACCTACCGCACGCGCCAGCAGCTCGGTCGAGTAGCCGCCGCCCGCGCCCATATCGAGGACCCTCATTCCCGGGCGCACCCCGGTGAAAGCTAGCAACAGCTCCGGATTTCTTCGCTGATCGGTCTGCCGGTCTGCCTCGGACCGGTCGGGGCTCGACACGATGGCGTGGTAGTCCACCGCACCCATGCCGGGCATGCCGGCGCAACCGGCGAGCGCGGCGACGCATGCAAGCACCGGCGACCACCAGCGGACGAAACGATATTCGATGTTCATGAAGTCCTCTCTTTCAGCGTCCCTGGAATTTCGGTTTGCGCTTCTCAATGAAAGCACGGATGCCTTCCCTGCGGTCCTCGGTGCCGATCAGCCGGTTGTACGCTTCGATCTCCAAGTGCAATCCCGAGGCGAGATCCATCTGCAATCCGTCGTGAATCGCGCGCCTTGCCTGTGCCACGGAAAGCGGCGCGTGCGAAGCGATACGCCCCGCCGCTTCGAGCGCTTCCCCCAGCAGTCTTGCTGGCTCGCACAGCTTGTTGACTACACCCCAAGCGAGCGCTTCGTCGGCGGAAAAGGGGCGTGCTGCGAGTATCAACTCTTTTGCGCGCCGCTCGCCGACCGCTCGAGGCAGCGTCTGAGTGCCGCCGCCGCCAGGCATGATGCCGAGCGACACCTCGGTAAGCGCAAACTTCGCCGCTTTCGATGCGTAAGCGAAGTCGCACATCAATACGAGCTCGAGGCCGCCCGCGTAAGCCGCGCCGTTGACTGCGGCAACGACGGGAACCGGGCAGTCGAGCACGGACCGGAACATGCGCTCGAAGATTTCGTGCTGCGCGAGCCATTGCTCGTCGTCGAACGAGGCGCGTTCCTTGAGATCGGCACCCGCGCAGAATGCCCGCTCGCCTGCGCCAGTGAGGACCACGCAGCGATGCCGCTCCCCGGCAGCGATCTGGCGGAAAACGCTGTCCAGATCGAGCGCGGACTGGGTGTTGAAGGCATTGGCGGCCTCGGGGCGGTCGAGGGTCACCAAAAGGACATTTTCCGGCCGTTCCTGCACCCGCAGCGTGGCATATTTTTCCATGCGTGCTCCGCTGCGGGCTGGCCGCCACGGCCAAGTCTATAGTTAGTTACTGCGGCGGCTTGACGCCACCCTTGCTCACCGCCACACGGCCGGTCGTGATCTTGCCGTCGGCGGCGACCTGCGCTCCGGTGAAGATGGTCGCGCCCGGCACCAACAGCGCCCTGTCACCCGGCTCGAAGGCGACGATGGGTGTGCCGTCGGGTACCAGGATTTTCTGCGAGCCGTCCTTGTATTCGAGCGTGAGCTCGTTGCCGCCTGCCGTCTTGACCACCTTGGCGAGATTGGCGTTCGTCATGGTGTCGCCCGGCGCCGTGTCCCATGGCGTGTGACCCGGAGCCGCAGCGGGCGGAAGCTCGTGCACTTCGCTTGCGACCAGCATGCCGCTTGCGTTTTTCTTCGCAGTCGAGCCAACGTAAGCACCCGGCTTGAAGTCGGCGAGGGTGACCGCCTTGGCTGCGGCC
>DATHHS010000195.1:0-18111 GCA_035317085.1 Burkholderiales bacterium | reverse complement strand
CGACCTTGGCCGTAACTACTAGCGCGACGGTCATCCTATACTTCCGGCCATAATGGCCGAACAACGCCCCGATCCGGACGTCCTGCTCGCGAGGGTCCAGCGCGACGAAGCAAAGCGCAAGCGCGGACACCTGAAAATTTTCTTCGGCGCCGCGGCCGGCGTCGGCAAGACCTACGCCATGCTGCTCGCCGCGCGCGAGAAACGCGTAGAGGGCGTCGACGCCGTCGTCGGCATCGTCGAGACGCACAAGCGCGCCGATACCGCCGCGCTGCTCGAAGGCCTCGAAATCCTCCCCACACGCACGGTCGAGTACCGCGGCGCGCAACTGCGGGAGTTCGACCTCGACGCGGCGCTCAAGCGCCGCCCGACGCTCATCATCGTCGACGAGCTCGCGCACACCAATGCGCCGGGTTCCCGCCACCCCAAGCGCTGGAACGACGTCGAGGAGCTGCTCGACGCGGGCATCGACGTGTACACGGCGCTCAACGTCCAGCATCTCGAGAGCCTGAACGATGTCGTCGGCGGCATCACCGGCGTGCGCGTGCAGGAAACGGTGCCCGACACCGCGTTCGACAAGGCGGATGAAGTGGAGCTCGTCGACCTGCCGCCGGACGAGCTGCTCGAGCGCCTCAAGGAAGGCAAGGTCTACATGCCGCAGCAGGCGAAGGCTGCGGTCGAGAATTTCTTCCGCAAGGGCAACCTGATCGCGCTGCGCGAGTTGTCTTTGCGCCGCACCGCCGAGCGCGTGGACGAGCAGATGCGCGTCTACCGCGAGGACCAGGGCATCAGCAAAGTGTGGCAGGCGGGCGAGCTGATCCTCGTATGCATCGGCCCAGGCGAACCCGCCGAGCGGCTGATCCGCGCCGGCCGCCGCTTCGCCGCTGCGCTGCACGCCGACTGGATTGTCGCTTACATCGAGACGCCGCGACTGCAGCGCCTGCCGCCCGCCGAGCGCGACGCGGTCATGGAGAATCTGCGCCTCGCCGAGTCCCTGGGGGCGACGACGGTGACGCTTTCCGCGCAGCAGATGTCGGGCGCGATCCTCGATTACTCCCGGGACAAGAACGTCACCAAGATCGTACTCGGCCGACCCACGCGCAGCGGCTGGCAGCGCTGGTTGTTCGGCTCGGTGGTAGACATGGTGGTGCGTGAGGCCGGCAACATCGACATCTATCTCATGAGCGCCGAAGGTCCGGAGGCGCGGGCGCCGGCACCCTATCTCGAGCGCAGCCGCGCCTACCTCGGCCTGCCGGACGCCGAACGCGCGAGCGCCAAGCCGCGCTGGCCCGGATATGCGGTGGCGACTGCCGTTCCGGCCTTGTGCACGGGAATCGGCTCTCTCGTTTCGGGTCCGAACGAGCTCATCAACCTGGTGATGGTGTATCTGCTCGGGGTGATGCTGGTCGCGACCCGCTCCGGGCGCGGTCCGTCGATTCTCGCCTCCGCGCTGTCGGTCGCCGCGTTCGACTTTTTCTTCGTGCCCCCCGAATACACCTTCGCGGTGTCCGACATCCGCTACATGGTTACCTTCGTGGTGATGCTCCTGGTTGGCGTTGTCATCAGCACGCTCGCCGCGAACCTGCGCACCCAGGCCAAGGTGGCGGGCTACCGCGAAAAGCGCGCCGCGAGCCTGTACGCCATCAGCCGCGAGCTCGCCGCGGCGCGCACCGAAGAAGAGATCGTGCGGGCCGCCGCCGGCCACATCGGCGCCGAGTTCGGCGGGCAATGCGTGATTCTTTTTCCCGACAGAGCCGGGCGCGTCGTTTACCCCAGGGCGGGAAGCGAACCTTATTCGCTGCACGGCGCCGATCTCGGCGTCGCCCAGTGGGTGCTCGACCACGGCCGCATCGCCGGCCGCGGCACCGATACACTGCCCGGCGCGGAAGCGGTCTATCTTTCGCTGCGCGGCGCCTCCGGTCCGATCGGCGTGCTCGCGCTCCTGCCCACGAGCCTGCGCCGCGTGTTTCTTCCGGAGCAGCAGCGCCTGCTCGAGACTTTCCTCAACCAGACGGCGCTCGCGATCGAGCGCGTGCGTCTCGCCCAGGCCGCGCACAATGCCCAGATCAAGGTCGAGACCGAGAGCCTGCGCAATTCGCTGCTCGCCGGGATCTCGCACGACCTGCGCACGCCGCTCGCCGCGATCGTCGGTGCCGCGAGCAGTCTCGCCGAGGAGCCGGAGCGGCTCGCGCCGGAGGCGCGGCGCGAGCTCGCGCGCACTATCTACGACGAAGGCCAGCGCATGGCCACGCTCGCCAACAACATCCTGGATATGGCCCGCCTGGACGCCGGAGCGGTGACGCTCAACCGCGACTGGTATCCGATCGAGGAGATCGTCGGCGGGGTGCTGACGCGAATGCGTGCCCGCCTCGAGGGCCGGCCGGTGAGGATAGCTCTGCCGAAAGACGCTCCGCTTGTAAAACTGGATGCGGTGTTGATCGAACAGGTGCTGACGAATCTCATCGAGAATGCTCTGAAGTACACGCCTGAGGGCGCGGGAATCGAGATCTCCGCCGAATTCGCGCCCGAAGCGGTGACCGTCACGGTCGCGGACGAGGGTCCGGGCATCCCGCCCGGGCTCGAGGAGAAGCTTTTCGACAAGTTCTATAGGGCATCGCCCGAGCGGGCGCAGAGCGGCGTGGGCCTGGGACTCACCATCTGCCGCGCCATCGTCGAGGCGCATGGAGGAAAGATACGCGCAGGGAACCGCACTCCGCGCGGCGCCGCGTTCAGCTTCACGCTGCCGCGCGACGAAACGCCACCCGTGATCGAGAGCGAGGAAGCGCCTCTCGCGAAGGCGTCATGAGCGAACCGAAGCCCGTCATCGTCGCCGTCGAGGACGATCCCCAGATCCGCCGCTTCCTGCGGACGGGTCTGGAGTCGCACGGATTCCAGATCCATGAAGCCGACACCGGCAAGCTCGGCCTGATCGAGGCCGCCAACCGCAAGCCCGACCTGGTGATTATCGACCTCGGCCTACCCGACATGGACGGCGTCGAGGTCGTGAAGAAACTTCGAGAATGGAGCGCGATGCCGGTGATCGTACTCTCGGCGCGGACCACGGAAACCGACAAGGTCGCTGCGCTCGATGCGGGCGCCGACGACTACCTCACCAAGCCTTTCGGGCTCGGCGAACTGCTCGCGCGCATCCGGGTCGCGCTGCGGCACGCGAGCGCGACCGCACAGGAGAAGGGCGGAGTGTTCGCCGTCGCGAATCTCAAGGTGGACTTGCCGCACCGGCGCGTCTATCGCGACGGGAACGAGGTGCACCTGACGCCGATCGAGTATCGGCTGCTTGCGACCCTGGTGAAGCACGCCGGCAAGGTGCTCACGCACCGGCAGCTCCTGATCGACGTCTGGGGACCCGGCCACGTCGAGCGCAGCCACTATTTGCGGATCTACATGGGTGGCCTGCGGCACAAGCTCGAAACCGACCCCGCGCGGCCGCGGTTTCTGCTCACCGAAGTCGGAGTCGGGTACCGGCTGGCGGCTGATTAGCTGGCCTTCACCTAGTCGTTGTCACGCCGGACCTCGATTCGCCGCAGCCCAGACGATTACTGGATCTTGCGGCCGTGGTCGGTGACGATTTCGAGGAAGCGCGGGATCTCGGCGTTCTGGTATTCGTTTTCCGGGACCGTGGCGCCCGCGCCGGACAGGTGTCCCATCGGGCGCTGCTCATTGATGGCCACGTAGCGCACGTCCGCGATGTAGCGCGCCGCTTCCTTCGCCTCGTATTCCGGATTGAGCAGGTCGCCGGTTCCCGCGAGGATCAGCGTCTTCGCCTTGATCGATTTCAGCGCCTTGTGGTAATCGCCGTTGAAGCCGGGCGTGGTGCCGAGGTTGTGCTGGTCGTAGGCCCAGCTCTGGTAGATCCAGTCGTTCGCGTCCATGCGCTTCCAGCCGGCGTCCTCGATATTTTTCAGGCCGGTGATCACGTCCTGGCTGTTCGGAAATGAGGATTCCTGGAAACCGGGCGTGCGCACGATGACGCCGGTCAGCCAGCCGGCCCATAGCCGCATGCCCCGCTCGGGTGGCTGCGCGCTCGAATAATTGCCGCCGTTCCAGTGCGGGTCGGCCATGATGCTCTGGCGCAGCATCTCTAGAACCCCGGTCGTCCAGGCGGGCGTCCTGCCGAGCGGAATGATGGGCACGATGCTCTCGGTCATGTCCGGATAGCTCACCGCCCATTGCAGCGCCTGCATGCCGCCCATCGAGGCGCCGATCACGGTGACGAGCTTCTTGATGCCGAGTTTCTCGGCGACCAGGCGCTGCTGCGAATTCACCATGTCGCGCATGTTGAATTTCGGGAACTGCATCTTCGGCTGCGCCTTGCTGTTCGAAGGCGAGGTGGTGAGGCCGTTGCCGATCGCGTCGGTGGCGATGATGAAATATTTCGCCGGATCGAGCGCGCGCCCCGGGCCGATCAGGTGATCGATGCGGTGATGATTGCCGCCGATCGCCGTGACCATCAGGATCGCGTTCGACTTGCTGGCGTTCAGCGTTCCGTGGGTGACGTAGGAAATGCAGAAGTCCTTGATGGCGCCGCCGCCCTCGAGCTTCAGGTCGCCGGGGCAATACGTCTGATGAGGCGGATCGTTGGGGCCGTGGGCAGCGGCGGGTGCGGCAACAAGCGCGAGCGCCGTGGCGAAGCAAATAAAAGGAAATCGCATAGCTGCTCCCTGAGGTTTTTGAGCTTTGCTGCGCTCCCGATCGCGTCAAAGACCGAGCATCGGTCCGAGCGCGGCGGATCCGTCTCCCAACAGTGCCAGCGCCAGCAGGCCGACCGCCCAGAAGGCGGGATATTCCCAGCCGCCGTCCTTGTTGGTGAATTGCCAGCCGGCCTTGCCGTGAACGAGCGCGATCGTGCCGAGGATGAGCGGCACCAGCGCGAGCGCCACCCAGCGCGTTTCGATGCCCAAGATGAGCAGGATGCCGCCGCCGAGCTCGGCGGCGATCGTCAGATAGGCGAGCTCGCCGGGCAGGCCGAGCGACTTGAAATACTGCGCGGTGCCTGCCGGCGTAAACACCTTGATCTTCACCCAGGCGTGCGCAAGGAACATGACGCCCAAGGCCAGGCGCAGAAGCAAAGCCGCGGCAGCAGCGTATTCTGGATTGATCACTGGATTTCCCCTCTCGAGTGGAACCGGCGCTATCTTACGCCAAGGCACTACACCGAACCTTGTTCGTCCTTTATCTATCGGATCTCGCGAACCTGGAGCCCCTTCCTCTTGAGCAGATCGACGATGCTCTTCTCGCCGACCAGGTGCAGGGCACCCACGGCGACGAAATGGCGTTCTCCGGAGCGCAGATATTCTTCGACGCGCCGGGCCATGACGACGTTGCGCTCCGCGAACAGCTTGTCGACGAACATCTTGTCGGATGCGAGGCCGGATTGCCGCAGGCGTTCCAACTCCCTGCTGATTCCCGCCGCATCGCCCTTCGACCACGCTTCGGCGAGATCGGAAAGATTCTTTGCCGATTCGCCGCTTTCGATCTCGGTCAGGGTTTCCTCCAGGAACGCCCGCTGCTCTTCGTCTGAGAGCCCGTCGAGGATATCGGCCTGGCGTTGCATGCCTTCCAGCTCGAGGATGGGCTTGCCCTGGCTTTTGGCGCGCCGGATCAGATAGAGGTCCGTGCCCAGGGTGGGATCGAAGCCGGCGCGCATGATCTCGACAGCGGAGATCGTGAGGATGAGTGCCCAGGGCTTGAGCCTGATCGCCCGCTCCCTCGGGATAGCGTATTCACGCAAGAGCGAGAGAGTCCTGTTCAGCAAATCCCGCGGCAGGTGCTCCTCCAGACTGGTGGAGGGCGGGTACATCATTTGCCCCGTCATGCCCTGCATTGCAGCTTCGTTCGAGACGTCGGCTTCCACAACCAGATACTTCGAGCCCGAGAACGCGCGAACGGCCGCGGCGCCCAGCGGATAGAAATCGGGTCGCCCCAGGTGAATCGTGCCGAACAGATAGACGACGTTCGCGCCGCTCCTCACCTCGTAGAGCAGCCCGCGATCCCGGACGTCCTTGATCGGCTGCGTGGACTTTTGCGCGCCCGCCAGGGCCTCGGTCGCCGTCGCCGGCGCGCACGACCAGAGCAGGAGGAGGACTGAAAACCAGCGAAGCGTGCTTTTCATGCTTGGGCGTTGGACGACAGGGATCGAATATAATCCGCCGCGTAGCCACAGAGTACGCGAGTTTGAAATTTCCCATCGGCCGTTCCGGCTGCCGCAGGATTTCCGTCTATCTATTCTTCTCGGGCCTGGCCCTGCTCGCGAGCGCGCCGTCTCGCGCGTTCGACCTGGAAGCGGAAGATACGCGGCCCGCGCTGCGCCTGTCCGCAGGCACCGACGTTTTCCGGGAGCCGGGCACTTTGATGGTCAACGGGCGCTACGGAGGGACTTGGGGCGCGAGGCTCGGATACTGGGTCCACAGCGGGTCCGACATCAAGCCGCACTCGCCCCACGTCCTCGTCGGCGCCGACTACATGCTGACTTTCTGGAAAAAATTTCGGGTCGGAGCCGGCGTCGCGTGGATCGACGAAGCGAACAACGTCAACGGCACGCGCTGGAATTTCGATTTCACGTTCGCCTACGACCTGTCGCAGCGGGTCTTCGTCGAATACCGGCACCAGTCCCACGGCGCGATCTTCGGCATCAGTCCGAACACCTCGAACGGCGGGTGGAACGTGATCGGCGTGGGCTACGCTTTCTGAAGTCCCGAAGAATTCCGGCGTTCCCGGCGCCTACTTCCGCGCGTTCTTCAGGACTTCCGGATTCACGACGTTGGCCGGCGCACCGGCGGCGTAGGCGTTGATCTGGTCGAAGATCTCGGCAAACGCGATCTCGTGATCCTCGCGCGTCACGTAACCGAGATGAGGCGTGCAGACCACGTTGTCCATGTTGAGCAGCGGGTGGCGGGTGTCGCGCAGCGGCTCTTCTTCGTAGACGTCCACCGCCGCTTTGCCAGGACGCCCGGCTTTGAGGGCGGCGACGAGCGCTCCGGGCTCGATCAGCGGCGCGCGGCTGGTGTTGACGATCAGGGCAGTGGGCTTCATGCGCGCGAGATCGCGGACAGTCACAATGCCGCGCGTCGCCTCGATCAGGCGCAGGTGCAGGGTGACGATGTCGGATTCCTCGAAAAACGCTTCCTTGCTGCCCCCTGCGGCGCAGCCGTCGGCGCGCGCACGCGCGAGCGAAGCTTCCCGCGCCCATACCAGCACCTTCATGCCGAAAGCCTTGCCGTATCCCGCCACGACCGCGCCGATCCTGCCGTAGCCGAAAATTCCCAGGGTCTTTCCCCGCAAGGTACTGCCGACGCCGATCTGCCAGTTTCCGGCCTTCAGCGAAGCCATCTGCTGCGGGATGTCGCGCAGCGCGGCGACGATCAGGCCCCAGGTGAGCTCGGCGGTCGCGTAAGAGGGCATGCCGAAATTCTGGTTGGAGGACACGATGATGCCGAGGCGCGTACAGGCTTCGACATCGATGTGCGGATAAACGCTGCGCTGGCTGATGAGCCTCAAGCCGGGCAGGCGCTCGAGGAGCGGTGCGCGGATCTGCGTGCGCTCGCGTATCAGCACTAGCGCTTCGGCGCCCTTCAGGCGTTTGGCGAGCGCATCGACGTCCTGGACGTGATCGTTCCAGATTCTGACCTCGTGGCCGGCCAGTTTGTCGAAGGCCTTGAGCGTGCGAAGCGTGTCGTGATAGTCGTCGAGGATGGAGATTTTCATGATCGCCGCGGGCGGCTGATATTGACCTGAACGGATATTTCGATGAACCGGAGGACCCTTGATGGGATTGAGTATTTTCTCAATTCCCTTGCCAAAGGCGCCCGCACCCCCCATATTAGCAAGGTCGAATTCGAATTGGGTCAGTCCGCAGTATCCCTCGGGGTGCCGCTCGGGTTTTCTCCCACGGATAATTTGATGCTTCGCACACTATCGTGCGCGGCGACACGATCTTTGGAGAGATCCATGCCAATCGGTACCGTAAAGTTTTTCAATTCCGCCAAGGGGTTCGGCTTCATTCAACCTGACGATAAATCGAAGGATGTGTTCGTCCACGTCTCGGCGGTCGAACGCGCCGGGCTCGGCAGCCTCAACGAGAACCAGAAGATCTCGTACGAGCTCGAGCAAGGACAAAACGGCAAGACGTCTGCAGTCGATCTTAAAGCCGTCTGATTCCCCGTCGCGGGGGCGGTGCTCGCCGCTCCCGCGTCGCCGGATTTTCCCGCAGTTCGCGGGCTCCGATCGCGGGTCGATCGGGAGCCGGAAGGAGTATTGACGTGACAAAAGAAGCGTTGATTGAAATGGAAGGCACCGTCAACGAGGTGCTCCCCGATACGCGCTACCGCGTGACGCTGGAAAACGGGCACACGGTGGTGGCCTATGTGGCCGGCAAGATGAGGAAGCATAGAATCACGATCCTCGCCGGAGACAGGGTCAGCCTCGAGCTGACGCCCTACGATCTGACGAAAGGGCGCATCAACTTCCGGCACAAGGACGAGAACCCTGCGACGCGTATGCCCGCGCGCAGGCCGCAGTACCGGCGCCGCTAGGCGTCCGTCGCGAGCTTCTTTCTTGTGGAGCCTGCGAATGCTCTCATACCAGGAGAACTCGAATGCCCAAAGGTGAACAACGAAGCAATCGCGAGCACAAGAAGCCCAAGCAACCCAAGAAGGTCGTTGCTCCGGCGGCGCGCTTTATCCCGGCGCCGGCAAGAACGGCCGCTCCATGGCCCGGCAAGAAAGCGTAGAGAGCGAGCTGTGCCGCCCCGCATTGACGATCCCCGCTTGACCGGCCAGTGCCATGGAGCGTGAGCTCATCAGCATGCATCCGCCGAAAACGAAGCAATGCGGCGAATGCAGGCGCCCGGTCGACGCGAAGTCCATGCGCCCCTTGTCGCGCACAACCCACGGCAGCGGCCTCCGCTATGCCTGTCCGGACTGCTATATCCGGGTCAGGGCGCTGAGAAAAGTCGCCCGGGAAGCTCGCAGCAGATCGCTTCAATTGAAAGGCGCCTGAGCTCGCGTCGAAGCACCCGGGCTCGAAGCCCGTCGCATGAGCTTCAATCGCGCATGTCGCACGTGGACCGCGAAAAAGTTTGCCGAATTTCCGGTTCCTCAATATCCTGTCCGCTGCTTGACGATTTTCCCCGTCGAATATCGCACCCATGCCCGCTCCCAGGACCGAACCGCGGTTGCCGGCCATCATCGCGCTCCTTGCCGTGGGCGGTATTTACACCGCGCTGCCGTCTTTTCTTACCGTTGGCCCGCGCTGGTTGCTTCTCGCAGTGGTAAGCATTCTCCTGGTCCCGACGGTGATCGCTTTCCGTACCGGACATCACGTCCTCAATCGCATTCTGGGTTACGTCGTCAGCACGGTCATCACGCTGGCGCTGGTGCTGTCGCTCGCGCTGCTGATCGGGGCGCTGCCCACGCGGGCGGAAGCCGCGCCTCAACTGCTTCGATCCGCCGGAGCTCTCTGGCTCACCAATATTCTGGTATTCGCCCTCTGGTACTGGAGGCTGGACGGGGGAGGTCCGTCGCAACGGGACCGGCGGGGCGCTCACACGGAAGGCGCGTTCCTCTTTCCTCAAATGACGGAGTACTCGAAAACGGCGATCGAGAACAAGTGGTCTCCAAGATTCATCGACTACCTGTTCATAGCCTTCAATACGAGTACCGCGTTTTCCCCCTCGGATACGCCGGTGCTCTCGCGATGGGCCAAGGTACTCACGATGCTGCAGTCGATGATCTCCTTGATCATCGTCGCTCTCCTGGCGTCGCGCGCCATCGGAATCCTGTAGCACGAGCCCGGATACGCCTCTCCCGGACATGCCTCCACAAGCATAGGATCCACCATGAATCGACCCGCTGAGCCGCTCAAACTCGCAGTTCCCGTGAATCACAGCGACCACATCCTCGGGCCGGAGTCCGCAAGGGTGACCCTCGTGGAATATGGGGACTTCGAGTGCCCGAGCTGCCTTCAGGCGTACCCGGCGGTCGAAATGATGCTCAAGCATTTTACGGGCCGCGTGCGTTTCGTGTTCCGGAATTTCCCGCTGCTCGAAGTGCACCCGCATGCCGAATTGGCGGCGGAAGCGGCCGAAGCGGCCGGGGCGCAGCACAAGTTCTGGCAGATGTACAAGCTTCTATTCGAGCACCACGCGCACCTCAAGCCCAAGAACCTGAGGCAGTATGCGGCGGACGCGGAACTCGATCTGGAGCGCTACGACTACGAGATGGAGGAGCACGTCTATCTGCAGCGAGTGCACGAACATATCGACGGCGGAAAGAAAAGCGGAGTGCGGTCCACGCCCGCCTTCTACGTCAACGGCGTCGTGCAGGATGCGAGTTTCGGCATGGAGCACCTGCAGCAGGCGATCGAGGCTGCACTCCGCGCCTAGACCGCGGGTCGGCGCGCGCCCCGGATCGGGGAATTACGCGCTTTTCAGGATCTCCGGATTCACCACGGCCAACGCTGGAGCGGAATCAAGCGGGCTTTGCCTGCAGTACCACGACTCGATTGCGCCCCAGATGCTTGGCTTGATAAAGCGCTTCGTCTGCGGCCATGATCAATTGCTCGGCCGTGATGGTCATGTCCGGAAGCTGCGCAGCGACCCCGGCGCTGATGCTGACGTACGAGGCCGCGCTTGAATGTTCGTGAGCGACTTTCAGCCCCTCGACTGCTTTCCTGACCGTTTCAGCAACCTGAACCGCGCCGTTCAGCTCGGTGTCCGGAAGGACGAGCGCGAATTCCTCCCCGCCATAGCGCGCCACCAGATCCGCGGGGCGGCGGCAGGCCGATTGCAATGCAGCCGCGACCCGTTTGAGGCATTCATCGCCCGCCGGATGGCCGTAGTGGTCGTTGTAGGGCTTGAAGAAATCGACATCGCACAGGACGAGCGCCACGGTTTTCTTGCTGCGCCGCGCGCGCGCGAGCTCGGCGGCGAGATAAACGTCGAAGCTCCTGCGATTGGCGAGCTCGGTCAGCCCGTCCTGCGATGCGATCTGCTCCAGCTGCTTGTTCGCGACGAGCAACTCTGTCGACGTCTGCACCTGCCGGCGACGCATTTCGTCGAGGCGCTGCATGGCGCGGATCTTTGCGTGCAATACGACGTAGCCGCAAGGCTTGATCAGATAGTCATCGCCGCCTGCCCGGATACCGAGCTCGAGATGTTCTTCATCATTCGCCCCGCTGAGAAAAATAATCGGGACCCAGTCCTGGGGATATTCGGAACGGATCCGCTGCGCCGCCGCATAGCCGTCCATGACCGGCATGTTCACGTCCATGAGCACCAGGTTCGGGCTCTCGCGTTTGTAGGCGAGCAGCGCGTCCTCGCCGTTGACGGCCATCACGACCTCGTGACCCATCTTGACGAGCATCGTCTCGGTCGCGGCGCGGATCGTCGCCGAATCGTCAACCAGCAATATTTTCATGAATGTGAGGAAGTAACGGGACCCGGACGCCTTTGGGGTGGGGAGGACATTATGAACGATAAGTGCCGCTTAACCACGCTCCGTGGCCATCCATTCCACCCTTGATTTTGCCTGCGCCAGGGCGGCTTCCGCCGTGGCGAAGACCTGATGCGAGTAACGGTGAAGCGAGAACCAGCCTCTCTGGTCCTCGGCATCCCTGCGACATTCCTCGAACCCGAATGTCCCGTCGTCGCGCTCGAATATGTCGACGCAATGATCGCCTGCGGAATTCTCGAGGGAGTTCAGAACTTTGACGGACGGTATTTCTTTGAATCTCTTTCCGGCAAAGGAAAATACGAAGCGGAAGTGAAAACCCAGCCCGGCCAGCACTGCCAGGTGAAGAAGCTCATGGGGGCCCAGGACTCCTTCGATCAAAACCGGCCGGCGCAAGAACTCTATCGTTCCCCCCAGCGTGTAGGCGACTCCTCCCCATATCAGAGGACGGATGAACGCCCACCCGTAGCGGCGATACAGCGCATAGCCCGAATACACCCCCACCCAGCCCATGGCGATATAAAACGTCAGCCAGAATATTTCGGGCAATC
Source organism: Burkholderiales bacterium (assembly GCA_035317085.1). Lineage (GTDB taxonomy): Bacteria > Pseudomonadota > Gammaproteobacteria > Burkholderiales > SG8-39 > VBDM01. Next base: position 6,098 of record DATHHS010000195.1, on the reverse strand, counting down.
CGCTGAAGTATAGAAATTGGCATGTGATGCCGGTGGCGGCCAGCGAGAACAGGATCAGCAATATCAGCCAGCGGCGCCAGCCCTTGAACAGAATGGCATGTACGGGGACAAAAGTCGCCGCGATGAGAATGAAGATGGCGGTGTGGTCTATCTGCCGCATCACCAGCCGCGGGGCGAGCCCGGGCTGAAGGATGTGATAAGCGCCGCTGATCGCCAGTTGGGCCACGGCGGCGAAGACGAACACGGTGATGCCGGTCATGCGCCAGTTCCACCCCGAGGCATCCACGTGACGGCCTCTCCGCACCAGAAAAAAACCCAGCACCGCGAACACGCCCGCGCCCAGCAAGTGGGTCATGGCGCTCACCGGATCGCTGAATCCCGGAATGGAAAAGACCAGCATTTCCCTGTCGAACATGGGCTGTCGTTCAATCCGAATTCAATACGAAAGTGTCAAACGGGAAGCTGCGCCTTCATAGTTGAAATGTCAGCCAGAGCACGATCCCTTCCGCCAGATCCTGCGCGAGACCCGGCAGGCGAGGGGTGTAGCGGCTTGCGCCCTGCATCTGCCGTTCCATCCAGCCGGCAAAGCGCCGGACATCCTCGCCGTCGTAGAACGCCACCATGAGCTCGTAGTTGAGCAGCAAACTGCGTCCGTCGAGATTGGCCGAGCCCGCCAGCGCGATCGAACTGTCGATTACCACGGCTTTTGCGTGAATCATCTCGGGAAGGAGCCAGACCTTGGCGCCGGCGCCCGCGAGCTCCCGCAGTGCCCGCGGGCGGGCCAGATCCGCCAGGCGGTGATTCGATCTCGCCGGCATGATTAGATTCACCTCCACGTTGCGCCGCGCCGCCAGCGTCAAGCCCATGAGCAGGGAATCGCCGGGCACGAAATAAGGGGTCACGGCCACGATACGCTCGCGCGCCTTGAAACAGGCCATCACGAGAAGCGCGTACAGGGTGTCGTCGCACTGGTCAGGGCCCGATGGAATCAACTGCGCCATGCTGCCCGATGCCGCTTCCGGGGGCGCCGCTTCCTTGACCCCGGGCACTCCCGTCGCAAAGTTCCAGTCGCGCTCGAAACACTCGAGCGCCCGGCCCGCCACGGCGCCGTGGAGATCGAAAGACAGGTCTTTCCAAGGAGTCACGCCCGGCGCCCCTTCGAAGTATTGCGCCGTCAGATTGCGCCCGCCGCACCACAGCCAGGAACCGTCGGCGATCACCATCTTGCGGTGATTGCGCAGATTGAGTCTCCCGCGCAGGGGCGAGTGCAGCGGCGGCACGAAGATCGCAAGCTGCACGCCGGCGGCGCTCAGGGCCTTGAGATTGGGGCGAGCCAGCAGGCGCCCCACGCCGTCGATCAACAGCCGTACCCGGACGCCGCCGCGCGCCTTGCGGGCGAGCTTGTCGCAAAGCGCGTCCGCCATCGGATCTCGCCCGAGAACATAAGTGCAGAGATCGAGCGTGTGGGCGGCCGCATCTATCTGCTCCCAGAGCGCCCGCAGCGCCTGCCCGCCGTTCTCGTGGATCCGCAGGGACCGGTACGACGCGGCCGGCGCCAGGTCCATCGCGGCTGCTAGCCGCTGGGGCCATTCCTTTTCAGTATCCGCGACGCCGGTTGCGCGAGGCGTGCCGTATTCCCTGCGCACCAGTTTGCGCGTTCCGAACAGAAGGTAGAACGGCAATCCGACGTAAGGAAGCAGCGCGATCGTGACGACCCACGCGATTGAAGCGGAAGGATGACGGCGCTGGCGCAGCGTATGCGATACCGCCACGTAGATCGCGAGCCCGGTCACCACGACTAGGCTGTGCAGCGAAACCAGGAATCGGGGGCTCAGGTTCAGGTCAGGCCACATCCGCGATTTGGACGGGAAATTTTCACCCCGACCCCTTTGACAATGCTGGATTGCTCAGGAGGCTGCATCATATCAGGCCGAAGGTGGCGGAATTGCCGGGAGAATGATAGCTTTCGTCCGTCACGATGTAATCCGCACGGTAAGGAGAAAAAATGAAGACTCGAACACCCGCTTTTCCGGCCTTGGCACTCGCGCTGGTTGCACTGCTCGCGGCTTCGCCGCTTTCCTTTGCAGCCGAGACCACGGCAAAGGATGTCGCCAGAAAGGCCGACGACACCGGCCGGGCGATCAAGGACTACACCGTGGCGCAGCGCGACGAGGCCACGAAGAATGCAAAGGCCGCGCTCGACGATGTGGACAGGCGCATCGGTCGCCTGGAAAGAAAACTCGACAGCGAATGGGAGAAGATGGACCAGGCCGCCCGCAAAAGGGCCCGGGCCACGCTGAACGCGCTGCGCAGGGAACGCAACGACACCGCCGAATGGTATGGCGGGCTCAAGCACAGCTCCGCAGAATCCTGGGAGCAGGTGAAGACCGGCTTCGTGAAAAGCTATGAAGTCCTGAAGGAATCCTTCCGCAAGGCGAGGAAGGAGTTCTAGCCCGTCTTGAGTACGCCGGGCGTGCCGGTGGGCCTGGCTGCAAACGTATATTCGGAAAGCGGCCGATCGAAGTAGCCGGCGCGGAAGCCGTTCGAATAGTCGTCGATTCCGACCAGAAAATGCTCGGTCGGCGACTTATGCCGCTTGCGGAATGTTTCGCCGTCGACGTAGCCTTCGGCACTGTCAAGCGACCAGCCGTATTGTTCGGCCAGCACCTGCGACTTCTTTCTGAACACGACGACTTGCATGGCTCCTCCCTTGAGGAAATACTTCTGCAATGCTTGGTCCTCATGGTCAACGGGAAGTGTTACAGCCGTCGGTGTTCTGGGTAGTCCTTTCAGCACATGCTACGGAATGGAAGTAACCGGCATTTCCCCGCAGGGGCCGGTGACTGATGGAATCGACGGCCGGATCCGTCTCTAGGTCGGGCCGGTACAGAATTGCTCGATGCGGCGGCGTGCCCGCTCGATCGTGGCCTTGCGCTCTGCGTCGTTCAGATAGACGCGCTCCCCCTTGTCGTCGAGATCGTACAATCGCTCCGAAGCTTCCATCTGCTTCAGATCGTCCCGGGCGAAATTGCAGCGTTCCCGCTTCTCTTGCGCCTGCTTCAGTTCCTGCTCGGCCTTCCGCTCGCGCTCGATCCGGCGTTTTTTGAACTCGATATTCTTTTGCTGGAGATCCACGTTGTCGGGTGGTTTTGCCGAAGGAGAGTCGGGCGCCGGGACGGTCGCGGGATTCGTTCCCACGGTTTGCGCCTTCTGGTTCTGCGGCGGACGCTCGCCGTAGTGAGTAACGCCGTTCCCGTCCACCCATTTGTATATTTGCGCTGTTGCAGTCTGGATCGGACCGTAGCAAAGGAGTACGAACAGCAGCGCCGTCATCGGAGCGCGGACTTCGTCCGATCCGGAAATTCGGATTTTCATCATGCCCTCCCTGGCAACTGGCGGGTTTCCCGCCTTGTTTTGGTACTACGATTGGTACCAGCCGCCCGTCACTCTGACCCTCTCGAGTGCCGGCCAGCACGCGCAGCCATTATGCACTGTTCCGTTTTCAGGAGGCACGAAGCCGAATGCAAGCGATCCCGCCTCTCTATGTTCCTTTGCGCTCGGCGTTCGGCCTCAAATCGATCATTCGCGTAGCCGGCGCTTCCGGAATGTGCGGCCGCAGGTACGGTTTCTCGGCGGCCGTGTGGCAGGCGTAGCACGCGTTGATTGTCTGCCGGTACGCCGTCTCGAAGGCCTTGTGATCGTGCTTGTCGATCGAAATCTTGAGATCGGCGAGCGAGGAATTCTCGACGCCCTGCAACATCGGCCGCAGGTCGAACTCGCCTCCGGAGGAGAGCCGGCGCACCGGACGGATACGCACCGCCCAATTCAGATGGGATCGGGTCTCGTTGAGGTAGAACTCCGCCAGCGGCCAGTTGGAGGTCTTCGCGGCGAACCAGAGATTGGCGAAGTGGTAATCCACGTCGGCCATCGCGTGGGATTGCGAGGGGATGAGGCCGCGCAGCGCGTCGATTTGCGCCTTGAGCGCCGCAGTATCGGTGTCCAGAGGCTGGGCCGCAGCGATATTCGGATTCCGGAAGCCGTCAGACATAACGCCCACGAGTCCGATGGCAACGACGAGAATAAGCAGGGCGGGTTTCAATTTCATTGGGTTCCTTGCGAAGACTAAGGTGATGCTACTTTCCGCTCTTGTCGCCGCGAACGGCGCGCCCCAGTTCCTGGCCACCCTCCTTGGCTGCATCGCCAACCGCCCGACCTGCCTTGGCTGCGCCGTGGCCGATATCTTTTCCGACCTTGGCTGCTCCATGCCCGATTTCCCTGCCGGCCTTCGCCGCCGACTTGCCTATCTCCCGGGCGGTCGAGCCGATGGCGCGTCCGGCCTCAACGGCGTCACGCTTGATGCTGGAATCGTCGGCACGAACAATGCTGGCACTGCCCAACGCGAGCAGGATCGCAGCGGCATGAAGAACAGCTTGCATGGAATGATTCATCTACGTCGGCTGTGCCGTGACCTCCGGTTGGGATCCCGAATTACCCGCACACTCCCACCCACCCGCACGCGCTGCAGAAATCGCAGCCGTCTTTCCTGATGACCGCGTAGTTGCCGCATTCGCCGCACTTCAGTCCCTTCATTTTCGGTGCCGAGCCGGGCGCGGGCGTCTCGAGCACGCCCATGGCCTGCACCGGGTAGCCTTCTTCGTCGAGGATGCCGAGCATGGCGTAGCGATGGATGATGAGGCGCGCGACGTACGAGACCGTCGAAGGCCAGTTCTGCTGTTTCCTCGAACCCGGCGTGAATGCCATGAAGTCGCCGAGCGGCTCGGGGTAGTTCAGCAACTTGCGCAATTTCATTCCGATCCACGCCGGATCGATGACGCGCATGTCGAGCGACAGGATCTTGCACAATCCGTCGAGCGAGCGCGGATACTCGCCCGAGAGCCACATCGAGTAGGGGCGCGTGACGCCCGCGGCGGAGCCGTCGTGCGTGGGCAAGGTGATTTCCTTCAGGCCCAGCACGAAGTCGTCGCGCGTGCCGGGGTTGAGCACGTCCACGGTCCACGACATGGTGCCGTCCGCCCCGGTCTTCGGTTCCTTCAGGCTGAACATCGCGTCGATCACCGGCCCGTGCTTTTCCTCGGGCAGCGCGTTCAGTTGCTCGCACTGCCAGCGCACCAGCTGCGCGACCGCCGAGCACACGCTCGGCATGCGTTTTTTCTCGCCGTGCGGCGGGAAGGGCATGTCGAAAGCATCGTCGCCCGAGGTCTTGGCAAGCGTCTCGAGCTTCAGGCGCAGCCACGCCGGGTCGTTCGCGCGCATGTCCATCGAGAGCGTCTTCGCGACCGCTCCAAGGCCGCGCGGCTGCTCGGCGCCGTTCACCCAGGCCTCGAACGGATGCGCGTGTGCTTCGTTCTCCACATGCCCGACGAAGAGCGCGAACTGCCCGTGCGGGTGTTCGATCATGTAAGTCCAGGCCGGGTTGCCCGCGGCGAGGTTGGGCCGGCCGGGCCAACGCAGGCTCGCGAGCACCGGCTCGGGCACGGCCTTGATCTCTATCCTGCGGTTGCGGTCGTTGCTGACGAAGTCCTGCGGCTGGGATTGTGGCTCGACCGAGAGCACCGAGCCGAGGACGCTGTTCGGCCGATAGGTCGCGAGGCCTTTCAGGCCCGATTTCCACGCCTCGAAATAAAGGTCCTGGAATTCGGCATAGGGATAGTTTTCCGGAACGTTCACTGTCTTGGAAATGCTCGTGTCGATATAGGGCGCGACCGCAGCGACCATTTTCTCGTGCGCCGAAGCGGAGAGCTCGAGCGCGGTGACGAAGTACTGCGGCAGGGCCTTGACGTCGCCGCCCGCATGTTTGTAAAGACGCCAGGCGTAGTCTTCGACCTGGAATTCCTTGAACGTGCCGTCCGGCTCACGTTTCTTCCTCGTGTAAGTCCAGGAGAAAGGCGGCTCGATGCCGTTCGAGGCGTTGTCGGCAAAGGCGAGGCTGATGGTGCCGGTGGGCGCAATCGAGAGGAGGTGCGAGTTGCGGATGCCGTTCTTGCGGATCTGCGCCTTCAGCTCCGCGGGCAGGCGCGCCGCGAAGCTCGTGCCCGAGAGATACATGTCCTCGTTGAAGAGCGGAAAGGCGCCGCGCT
>DATHHS010000194.1:0-2310 GCA_035317085.1 Burkholderiales bacterium | reverse complement strand
CGCGGACAACGGGCGCGCGCGGACCCCGGAGGAATTGCACGCTTATTTCGTCGAGTACCGGCGGCGCACGGGCGCCTTCGCTTTTCTGCGCCACCGCTTCGCCACCAGGGCCGCAGACGTGGTGCGCTCGGCGCTTGAAAGCGACTCAGCCGCCTACAGGCTGGCTCGACGCACCTACTGGGCGCTCAAGTCCCAGGGTTGAAAGACTACCCTGCACAGCGAAATCGTTCGCTGGTCCAAGCGGACTACATCCCGTCTTGCATCCGCAGCACGGGCGTCAACAAGTTCTTCCTATGCTGTGATCCATGCTTGCCGGTAAGAAATATGCGTGCGGCCGCGGCTGCCTTTTGCGGCAGGTGGTCATTTGCCAACAAGGGAGACAGTCATGAAGCTTAGCGTGTGGGGTCTGGGATACGTCGGAACCGTTTCGGCGGGATGCCTGGCCCAGGAAGGGCACGAAGTCATCGGCGTCGATTCGGAACTGACGAAGGTCGATCTCATCAACGCCGGCAAGAGCCCCATCATCGAAAAGGATATCGGGCGGATCATAGAACAGCAGGTCGCGGCCGGCCGGCTGTCCGCGACGACGGATACGGTCGCCGCCGTCCGGCAGACCGATCTGCTTCTGATATGCGTGGGAACGCCCAGCCGCAGCAACGGCGACATCGAGCTGAAGTACGTGCGCCGCGTGTGCGAGCAGATCGGCACGGCCCTGCGCGACCATCAAGGCGCGCCGGTCGTGGTGATACGCAGCACCATGCTGCCCGGAACCATGCGCGACGTGGTGATCCCGACGCTCGAGGCGTGCTCGGGCCGGCGCGCCGGTGTCGAGTTCGGCGTTTGCATCAATCCGGAATTCCTGCGCGAGGGGACCGCAGTTCACGACTTCTTCAACCCGCCCAAGACGGTCATCGGCGAGCTCAACCGCGCCAGCGGAGATCTGCTTGCAAGTCTTTACGCGCGCATCGCGGCGCCGCTTATCCGGACCGAAATCGAGACCGCCGAGATGGTCAAGTACGCGGACAACGCCTGGCACGCTCTCAAGGTCGGTTTCGCCAACGAGATCGGCAACGTCTGCAAAGGCATCGAGGTGGACAGCCACCGCGTGATGGATATTTTCTGCCAGGACACCAAGCTCAATCTCTCGCCGTATTACCTGAAACCGGGCTTTGCGTTCGGCGGCTCGTGCCTGCCCAAGGACCTGCGCGCGCTGCTGTACAAGGCGAAAACGCTCGACATGTCGCTTCCCATCCTCGCGGCGATCCTGCCGAGCAACGAGCTGCAGATCGAGCGCGCGATGCGGACCGTGATCGAGAAGGGCAGCAAGAAGGTCGGCATACTGGGCTTCAGCTTCAAGGCGGGCACGGACGATTTGCGCGAGAGCCCGGTGGTGGAGCTGACAGAGCGCCTCATAGGGAAAGGCTATGACCTGCGCGTCTACGACTCCAATGTCAGGCTTGCGGCCATCCATGGGGCCAACCGCGACTACATCCTCAACCACATTCCGCACATCTCGCGCCTGATGACCCGGAGCATCGATGAAGTTCTCGACCATGCCGACACTATCGTCATCGGCAACGCCGCGCCGGAGTTCCGCGATGTTCCCAGGCGCGTGACGGATGAGCAGATCGTCGTCGATTTTGTCCGCATCACCGACTCGCGCAGCGTGTCCGGCGTCTACGAAGGTATCTGCTGGTAATGGGTGAAAGCACCGTGAGCACGAACCGGCCGAGACGCGTATTGATCCTTGTCGAAAATCTCCCGAGCCCGTTCGACCGCCGGGTTTGGCAGGAAGCGACGACGCTGCGCGACGCCGGCTACGTGGTGTCGATCATCTGTCCGACCGGCAAGGGATGCGAGGAGAAATTCGAGGCGATCGACGGGATCCACATCTACCGCTACAAGCTTTGGGTCGAGGCATCGGGCGCGGCGGGCTATGCGCTGGAGTACGCCACCGCGCTCGCCTGGACCTTCGCGCTCGCCTGGCGGGTGTTTTTTACGCGCGGATTCGACGTCATACATGCCTGCAATCCGCCCGACCTGTTCTTCCTGATCGGCGGATTTTTCAAGCTGTTCGGAAAGAAGTTCGTATTCGATCACCACGATCTCAATCCGGAACTCTACGAGGCGAAATTCGGCCGGCGCGATTTCTTCTACCGCCTGATGCTGGTGCTCGAGTACTGGACTTTTCGCACCGCCGACGTGTCGATCGCCACCAACGAATCCTACCGGCGCATCGCCATCGATCGCTGCGGCATGCCAGCCGAACGGGTCTTCGTGGTGCGCAGCGGACCGAGCCTGGAGCGCCTG
>DATHHS010000193.1:0-19853 GCA_035317085.1 Burkholderiales bacterium | reverse complement strand
CGAGCCGATGAAACCTGCAGCGCCGGTGACCACGGTGTACATGTCTGCCCCTATTACGTTTGCGCCAGCGCGTCGCGGAGCTCTTTCCGCTGTACGACGGCTGTGCCGAACTTCAGAACCTTGACCCCGGCCGCAACGTTCGCGATTCTCACCGCGTCCTTGAGCGGCATCCCCGCCCCAAGCATCACACCCAGCGTCGCGATGACCGTATCTCCGGCGCCGCTGACATCGAACACCTCGCGCGCCTGCGCCTTCAGGTGCCGCGCACCACCTGCTTCAAAGAGCTTCATTCCGTCCTCGCCGAGCGTCACCAGCAAGGCTTGCAGCTTGAGCTTCTTTCGCAGCGCCTGAGCCTTTTTCTCAAACTCTTTTTCGGTTTTCCAACTCCCCGCAACTTCGCGAAACTCCGCCCGGTTGGGCGTTACGATGGTCGCGCCCAGGTATCGGGAGTAGTCATCGCCCTTGGGATCGACCAGCACGGTCTTGCCGTGGGCGCGGGCGAGCTCGATCATCCGCGCGATGTGCGTGAGCCCGCCCTTGCCGTAGTCGGACAGGATGATTACGTTCCGGTCCGAGATCATCCGCTCGTAGTCAGCGAGCTTGTCGAGCAGGACTTCGCGGCTTGGCGGAGCCTCGAAGTCGATGCGCAGCATCTGCTGCTTGCGTCCGACTACGCGAAGCTTCACCGTGGTTGTGACGTCGGCGTCGCGGTGCAGATTGGTGCTGACGCCCGCTTTCTCGAGGAGATCCGCAAGCTTGCGGCCGGGTTCGTCGTTGCCGACTACGGACAGCAGCGCCACGTTCGCCCCGAGCGCCGCGGCGTTGGCCGCGACGTTTGCGGCTCCACCCGGCACTTCCACCGTGCGATCATTTTCGATCTTGACGATCAGCACGGGCGCCTCATCGGAGACTCGGAGCTTGTCCCCGTACCAGTACCGGTCGAGCATCACGTCCCCGACCACGAGGACCTTCGCCTTGTGCAGCTCCGACAAAACCGGTTTTTCCGCCTTCACCCGCCCGTCCTCATCGCGGCCCGTCCGATTGGATAGTACTCCAGGCCAAACCGCTTCAGCTCCGCCGGATCGTAGAGATTGCGTCCGTCGAAAATCGCGGGTGTCTTGAGCCGGGCGCGGATCGCCTGAAAGTCCGGGCTGCGAAACTCCTGCCACTCCGTGACCACCGCAAGAACGTCCGCACCCTCGAGCGCGGCGAGCGGAGAATCCGAGTAGCCGATGCCCTTGAGCCCGGCGAACGCGGTTTTGGCCGAAGGCATCGCCACCGGGTCGTAGGCGCTGACCGTCGCGCCGCTCGCGAGAAGCTCCTCGATCAGAACCTGGCTCGGAGCTTCCCGCATGTCGTCCGTATTCGGCTTGAACGCGAGCCCCCAGACGGCGATGCGGCGGCCGGAGAGCTTGCCGTCGAATCGCGCGAGAATTTTTCGCGCGAGCACGCGTTTTTGCTCCGTGTTCACCAGTTCCACCGCCTCGAGAAGCGGCAGCGTGCCGCCGGATTCCTCGGCCGTGCGGATCAGGGCCTTGACGTCCTTCGGAAAGCAGGAGCCGCCGTACCCGATCCCGGCGTAGAGGAAGTGGTAACCGATCCGCGGGTCGGAGCCGATGCCCTTGCGCACCTGCTCGACATCGGCGCCGAGCCGCTCGGCCAGATTGGCGAGCTCGTTCATGAACGAGATGCGGGTCGCGAGCATGGCGTTCGCCGCGTACTTGGTGAGCTCGGCGGAACGCACGTCCATCACGAACAGGCGCTCGTGGTTGCGCTGGAACGGCGCGTAGAGCGCGCGCATGATCTGCGTCGCCTTGGCGTCGTCGGCGCCGATCACGACGCGATCCGGACGCATGAAATCCTCGACCGCCGCGCCCTCCTTCAGGAATTCAGGATTCGAGACCACGGCAAAGGGAAACTCGACGCCGCGCTTGCCGAGCTCGCCCGCGATCGCCTTGCGCACCTTGTCGGCGGTGCCGACCGGCACGGTCGATTTGTTGACGACCACCCGGTACTCGTTCATGTGCCGGCCGATCCCTCGCGCGGCCGCGAGCACGTGCTTCAGGTCCGCCGAACCGTCTTCGCCGGGAGGCGTCCCCACGGCGATGCACTGCACGGTTCCAAAGCCGACCGAGCGCTCGACGTCGGTGGTGAAGTGCAGCCGCCCCGCCGCGCGGTTGCGCTTGACCACCTCGGGCAATCCCGGCTCGTAGATGGGGATTCCGCCCTGCTCGAGCGTGCGGACCTTCGCCGCGTCCAGATCAAGGCACAACACTTCGTTCCCGACCTCCGCGAAGCACGCGCCCGTGACGAGACCGACGTATCCGGTACCGACGATGGTGATCTTCAAATTCTGTCTCCGTGTTTCATGGCGTCAGCTCGAACTCCTCGGTGCGCTTGGGCGGATAGGTTTCCCAACCGCCGCAGGCGGGGCAGTGCCAGTAGAACTGCCTCGCCTTGAAACCGCAGTTCTCGCAGCGATAGCGGGCCAGCCGGCGCGTATGGCTGTGGATGAGATTGCGCACCAGTTCCAGGTCGTGCCGCCGCTCCACCGGCGCGACCAGGAGCTGGGCTTCGAGCAGCTTGTCCAGGCCGAGCAGGGTCTGGTTGCTGCGCATCTCGTCCTTCACCAGCTTGTAGGCGGTCTCGGGGCCTTCCGCATCGAGCGTCGACTGGAAAACGACGTCTAGCAGATCGAGCGAGGGAAAGCTCGCCAGATAGCCGCGAAGCAGCGTCAGGCCTTCTTCGGTGCGCCCGAGGGCGCGGTGGCTCTCGAGCAGGCGTTGGGCGACCAGCGTCAGGTAGGCCGGATTCTGCTGCTCGATGCGCTTCCAGGCTTCGATGGCGCCGGCGTGGTCGCCCGCGCCCGCCATCAGATCCCCGAGGATGATGTTGGCGCGGGCGCATTTGCGATGCGCGGCCAGCGCCGCCTCGAGCTGGCGTCTTGCGCCGTCCGGCCGCGAATGCGTCATTTCCGTCACGGCAAGCTCGCAATAGTAGTTGGCGATTTCCTTCTGCGCCGACTGGCCGGATTCCTTCTCCAGCTCGAGGGAGAAGCCGATGGCCTTCAACCAGTCCTTCTCCTGCTGATAGATCTCGATCAGGGATTTGAGCGCTCCGGCGCGATGCTGCGAATCCCTGAGCTTGAGAAACACCTCTTCCGCGCGGTCGAGCAAGCCGGCCTTGAGGTAGTCCTGGCCGAGCTCGACCATCGCGTGCAGGCGCTGCTCCGCGCCCAGATCCGAGCGCTCGAGCAGGTTCCGGTGCATGCGGATCGCGCGTTCGGTCTCGCCCCGGCGGCGGAACAGGCTCCCCAGGGCAAAGTGCAGCTCGATCGTCTCCGGATCGACCTTCACCACCTCGATGAACGCCTCGATCGCCTTGTCGGGTTCCTCGTTCAGCAGGAAGTTGAGGCCCTTGAAATACGAACGCGGGAGATGGCGCGACTCCGACAGCAGCTGCTTGATATCGATGCGGGCGGCAAGCCAGCCCAGCCCGAAGAACAGGGCGAATCCGAACAGCCACCAGAGCTCGAAGTCCATCGGTGAAAATCAGCCCTCGGTGTACGGCGGCGCGACCCGGGTTTCCGAGGCGTGCAGCTTTCGCGTGAGTTTCTGGATTTCGCGGCGCTGGCGGAACAGGCGCGACAGGCAGGCGAGAATGCCGAACGCGGCCCCGCAGGCGAAAAAGAAGAGCAAGGCCAGGATCATCGGCGTCTCCCACGTTCTTCCGAGAAAGAAACGCAGGCTGACCGGCTGCGTATTCATGAGCGCAAAGGCGAACAGGGCGAGGAACAGCAGCGCTCGCAACAGCCACGAAAGCTGAGTGATGAGCTTCATCTATTGAGAATTGCGTAACCGCACGACACTTTTCGTCGTCCCCGCGCAAGCGGGGACCCAGTGACTGTTATCCAACGAAACTGGATTCCCCACCCGCTTTCGCGGGTGCTAAAGGCTGCGGGAATGACGGTTCTATTTGGGATCCGTGTCACGAAGCTTTGTAAGATCAATAACCACCGATTCCAAAGTAAAACGGCGGCACCTCGCCGATGCCGCCGCCCGCGCACCCCGGTCCGGGTTTCCTATTTCTGGTCGACCCTCTCGCGCAATTCCTTGCCGGCCTTGAAGTGCGGCACGAATTTCTCGGGCACGTGCACTCTTTCGCCCGATTTCGGATTGCGGCCGACGCGCGCCGGCCGGTGGTTCAGCCCGAAGCTCCCGAAACCGCGGATCTCGATGCGCTGCGCCCTGACGAGGCTCTGCGTCATCGCGTCGAGAATCATCTTGACGGTGAATTCGGCGTCCTTCGCAACGAGTTGCGAATAACGCGTCGCGAGCCTCGCAATAAGTTCGGACTTGGTCATGCCGGTCCTCGATTACCGTTCCTCGATTACTGCTGCGCGTTCTTGTTGTCCAGTTTCGCCTTGAGGAGCGCGCCCAGGTTGGTGCTGCCGGTGCTTGCGGCGCTATCGCTCTGGAGCTTTGCCATCGCTTCGTTCTCTTCGGCGAGATCCTTCTGCTTGACCGAGAGATTGATGGTGCGGTTCTTGCGGTCGACGTTGATGACCATCGCGTTGACGCTGTCGCCTTCCTTCAGATGCGTGCGGGCGTCTTCCACGCGATCGCGGGAAATCTCGGAAGCGCGCAAGTAACCCTCGAGGTCGCCGCCCAGGGAGATCACCGCCCCTTTGGCGTCGACCGTCTTGACGGTGCCCGCGATCAGCTTGCCTTTTTCGTGGCTGGCAACGAAGTTGTTGAAGGGATCGCCTTCGAGCTGCTTGATGCCCAGCGAAATTCTTTCGCGCTCGACGTCGATCGACAGCACCTGCGCCTCGACCTCCTCGGCTTTCTTGAAGTTGCGCACCGCTTCTTCGCCGGGCAGCGTCCACGAAAGGTCGGAGAGGTGCACCAGGCCGTCGATTCCGCCCTGCAGCCCGATGAAGATGCCGAAATCGGTGATCGACTTGATCTGGCCCTTGACCTTGTCGCCCTTCTTGAAATTCATCGAGAACTCTTCCCAGGGATTGGGAAGGCACTGCTTCATTCCGAGCGATATGCGGCGCCGCTCCTCGTCGATCTCGAGGATCATGACTTCGACCTCGTCGCCGAGCGCAACCACCTTCGAGGGATGCACGTTCTTGTTGGTCCAGTCCATCTCCGAGACGTGCACCAGGCCTTCTATGCCCTGCTCCACCTCGACGAAGGCGCCGTAATCGGTGAGATTGGTCACCTTGCCGAACAGGCGCGTGCCGGTCGGATAACGGCGCGAGAGACCCACCCAGGGATCCTCGCCGAGCTGCTTCAGGCCGAGGGAAACGCGGTTCTTCTCGGTGTCGAATTTCAGCACCTTGGCGGTGACTTCGTCGCCGACGTTGAGCACTTCGGAAGGGTGCTTCACGCGCCGCCAGGCGAGGTCGGTGATGTGCAGCAGGCCGTCGATGCCGCCCAGATCGACGAACGCGCCGTAGTCGGTGATGTTCTTGACGATGCCCTTGACGGTCGCGCCTTCCTGCAGGTTCGCGAGCAGCGCCTGGCGCTCCGCGCCTTGCGAAGCTTCGAGCACCGCGCGCCGCGAAACCACTACATTGTTCCTTTTCCGGTCGAGCTTGATGACCTTGAACTCCATCTCCTTCCCCTCGTAGGGGTTGGTGTCCTTGACCGGACGGATATCCACGAGCGATCCGGGCAGGAAGGCTCGAATGCCGTTGACCATGACGGTGAGACCGCCCTTGACCTTGCCGGAAATCATTCCCTTCACGAGGGTGCCGGCTTCGAGCGCCTTTTCCAGGTCGATCCAGGCGGCAAGGCGCTTGGCCTTGTCGCGCGACAGGCGCGTTTCGCCGTAGCCGTCCTCGAGCGCTTCGATGGCGACGCTGACGAAATCGCCGATCTTGGCCTCGACCTCGCCTTTTTCGTTCTTGAATTCCTCGAGGGCGATGAAGGATTCGGACTTGAGGCCGGCGTTGACGACGACGTAGTTCATGTCCACGCGGACGACTTCCGCGGTAATCACTTCGCCGGTGCGCATTTCCTTGCGCGTGAGGCTTTCCTCGAAGAGGGCGGCGAAGTTGTTTTCCAGGGAAGCGGCTGCGGGAGAAGCGGCTGCGGGGGCTGCATTCGACATAGAAGGAATTACCTGCACAATGCCCGTCCGGGGACGGGGTTCGTTAATCCACAACAAAAAGCCAAGTCATCGTCGGGCTTGGCTTTGTGTCACCCGTTCGCCCCGCGGTACCAGTCCACGATCCGGGTCGCTGCCTGTGCAGCGCTCATCGCGGACGTGTCGAGCAACCGTGCTCCGGGGCTTTGCCTGAGAGGGGCCACGCTGCGCGACGCATCGCGTGCGTCACGCTCGCGCAGATCCTGCAAAAGGGTGGGAAGTGTAGCAGCGATTCCTTTCTCTTTCAACTGTTTATGCCGCCGTTCGGCACGGGCCTGGAGGCTCGCCGTGAGGAACACCTTGAGGTCCGCATCGGGAAAGACGACCGAGCCCATGTCGCGCCCCTCGGCCACCAATCCGGGGCGGCGCCGGAACTCGCGCTGCCGCTGGAGCAGGGCCTGGCGCACCCCCGGCAGCGCGGCCACGACGGAGGCTGCCGCCGAGCATTCTTCGGTGCGAATGGCGTCGGTGACCCGCCGGTCCTCGAGAAAAATTTCATCCCCCTCGAAGCGGGCGGGGAGCCGCGCGGCGACGGCGGCGACGGCAGCCTCGTCCCGGATGTCTATGCCCCTGTTCGCTGCGCCAAGCGCCACCAGCCGGTAAAGGGAGCCGCTGTCCAGGTGGTGAAAGCCGAGCGTCCCGGCCACCAGCTGGCCCACGGTGCCCTTGCCCGAGGCCGACGGACCGTCGATCGCGATGACCGGAACCGTTCTCACGCCGCCGCCCGCCGCGAAATGCCCGCGAGCACCTCGAAATATTCCGGGAAGGTCTTGCCGACGCAGGCGGGGTCGTTGATGCGCACCCGGACTCCACCCAATGCCGCGAGAGAAAACGACATCGCCATGCGGTGATCGTCGTAGGTGTCGATGGTTGCCGGCCGCAAAGCAGGCGGCGGCGTCACCCGAAGGCTATCGGCGCCCTCCTCGACCGCCGCCCCGAGCTTGCGCAATTCCGTCGCCATGGCCGCGATCCGGTCGGTTTCCTTGATGCGCCAGCTGGCGATGTTTCTCAGGGTGCTGGGCCCTTCGGCGAACAGCGCCGTGACCGCCGCGGTCATCGCGGCATCGGGAATGTGATTGAAGTCCGCGTCGATGGGCAGGAATCTGCCGCGGGCCCGCGCCTTTGCGCCCGCCGTGGATTCTATCCAGTTCTCGCCCATGGAAATTTCCGCCCCCATGCGCTCGAGCACCTCGGCAAAACGCACGTCGCCCTGAATGCTCGCGCGCCCGACGCCTTCGATCCTGACCGGACCGCCGCCGGAGAGGCCGCTGATCGCGCCGGCCGCCAGAAAGTACGAAGCGGATGAGGCATCCCCTTCGACCCAGATCTCCCCGGGCGTCGAATAGGCGCCCTTGGGAACAACGAACGAGGTCCATCCCTTTTGCATGACGCTGATGCCGAAGCGGCGCATCAGGTTCAGGGTGATCTCCACGTAGGGCTTGGAAATCAGTTCCCCCTCGACCTGGACGCTCGCGTCCGACAGCGTGAGTGGCAGCGCCATCAGCAGCGCCGACAGGTATTGCGAGGAGACATCGCCGCGAACGCTAACCGGAGCGCCGACGGCTATCGTCCCAGGCCGAAGCGCGAGCGGCGGGAATCCTTCCTTGCCGGGGTACTCGATCCGGGCGCCGAGCTGCCGCAGGGCATCGACCAGATCTCCGATCGGCCGCTCGTGCATGCGCGGCGTACCCGAGAGCTGGTACTCGCCGCCGGCGAGCGCGAGCACCGCGGTGAGCGGCCGGAAGGCCGTGCCGGAATTTCCGAGGTGCAGATCCCCCGACTTGACCGGAAAAACTCCGCCGCTGCCGCGTACCAGCGCGGAATTCGCGGTGCGCTCGATCGCGACGCCCAGGCGCGCGAGCGCCTCCACCATGACCCGCGTGTCGTCCGAATCGAGCAGGTCCCCGATGCGCGTGTCGCCGCGGGCCAGCGCCGCGAGCAGGAGCACGCGGTTGGAAATGCTCTTCGAGCCCGGCATTTTCACCGTGCCGGCGACGCCCGCGATCGGACCGAGATCCAGGAATTTCACGGTTCACACGACGCCGGAAGGAGCGCCCGGCTCACTGCGCACGCCGCCGGAAGGGACGCGCGCCTCGATGCGGAGCTCATCGCCTGTCTTTCAGCCACCGGTTGCGCGCGTCGCGAGCGCCCGAGAAAAGCGCCTCGAGCGCTTTTCCGTCGCCGCGCTCGATCATCCTGCGCACCCGCTCGAGCTCGCCCTCGTAGCGGCCGAGCTCGGCGAGCAGCGCCTTGCGGTTGGCGAGGCAGATGTCGCGCCACATTTCCGGATGGCTGGAGGCGATGCGGGTGAAGTCGCGAAACCCGCCCGCCGCGTAAGCGAAAAAACGCTTCGCGTCCTTGTGGCGAGCGACCTGATCGACCAGCGCGAAGGCGAGCACGTGCGGCAGATGGCTGACCGCCGCGAGCATGGCATCGTGCTCGCGGGCGCTGAGCTCGAACACGCCCGCTCCGCATTTCGCCCACGCCGCGCGCACCAGCGCGAGCGCCCCCGGCTCGGAACCCTCGATCGGCGTGAGCACCACTCTGCGTTCCTGATAGAGCCCGGCGAACGCCGCCTCGGCGCCGCTTTTCTCGGTTCCCGCGATGGGATGTCCCGGCACGAAGCGGGCGAACGATTTCTTCAGCTCGCGCCGCGCCAGAGCGATCACGTCCTGCTTGGTACTGCCGGCGTCGGTCACCACGGTCCTCTCGCCGAGGAGCGGCGCGATCGAACGCATGATCGCCTGCATCTGGCCTACCGGCGCCGCGAGCAGAACCAGATCGGCGTCGCCGAAGGTGGCGCGGTCGAATGCGCCCGCGGCGTCGATGACCCTCAGATCGAGCGCGCGCTGCAGGTTGGCCGCGCTGCGTCCGACCCCCACCACGCGGCCCACCGCGCCCGCCTCTTTCAGCGCGAGCGCGAACGAGCCGCCGATCAGGCCGACCCCCACCACCACCAGTTTTTCGATGCGCTCCATCAATCGTCGAACCTAGTCGTCAAGCGCGGCTCTCAGCGCCTTGAGGAACTTCTCGTTCTCTTTCGGCGTGCCGACCGTGACGCGCAGGTGATCGGGCATGTCGTAACCCGCCAGCGGCCTGACGATGACGCCGCGGCGAAGCAGCTTCTGGTACACCGCTTTCGCTCCCGAAACGCGGAAGGTGAGGAAATTGGCGCAGGAAGGAAGGGTCTCGAGCCCGAGCGTCTTGAAGTTGCGTTCCAGCTTCGCCAGCCCCAGGCGATTCATCTTGGTGCTCTTGGCGACGAATTTTTTGTCTTCGAGCGCCGCGGCCGCCGCGGCGAGCGCGAGGCTGTTGACGTTGAAGGGCTGGCGCACGCGGTTGAAGAGGCCGGCGATATCCGGATGCATGAGTCCGAAGCCCACGCGCAGGCCGGCCAGGCCGTAGATCTTGGAAAAAGTGCGCGTCACGATCAGGTTCGGGTATTGCTTCAGCCACGCCACGCTGTCGTAGCGCAGCTCCGGCGGCAGGTAGTCGGTGTAGGCCTCGTCCACCACCACCGCCACGTCCCGCCGCACGCGTGCGATGAATTCCTCGAGCTCCCTGCCGGTAACGAAGGTTCCGGTCGGATTATTGGGATTGGCGATAAACACCACCCGCGTCTCCGGCGTGATCGCGGCGAGCATGGCCGCGAGATCGTGGCCGTAGTTTTTCGCCGGAACGACGATGCTTTTCGCGCCGCGCGCCTGGGTCGCGAGCGGATAGACGGCGAAGGCGTGCTGCGAGTACACCGCGGCGCGGCCGGGGGCGAGAAAGGCTCCGGCGGCAAGCTCGAGCAGATCGTTCGAACCGTTGCCTATAACAATGCACTCCTCCGGAACGTGGTAGCGCTTCGCGAGCGCAGCCTTCAGGTCGAAGGCGTTGCCGTCGGGATAACGCCCGAGCTCCGCGAGGGCCTTCTTGATCGCGGCTTTCGCCTTGGGCGAGACGCCGAGCGGATTCTCGTTCGAGGCGAGCTTGATGATTTTCTTTTCGTCCAGGCCCATCTCGCGGGCGAGCTCGGAGATCGGCTTGCCGGGCTGGTAAGGCGCGATCGCGCGAATGTACGACGGAGACTGCTCGCAAAGATCCATGAACTATTGAGAATTACAACTATTGAGAATTACAACTGTTGAGAATTACAACTGTTGAGAATCACGTAACCGCATGACACTTTTTCGTCGTCCCCGCGGAAGCGGGGACCCAGTGACTTTATCGAAAGACACTGGATTCCCGCTTGCGCGGGAATGACGGTTCCATTTATGACCCGCGTCACGAAGTTTTGCAAAGATCGATAAATCAGAGAACCGCAGCCGGATAGCTGCCGAAAATCTTCAGGAACGGCGCCTTGCCGCGCAATTCGGCGAGCGCCTTTGCGACCTTCGCATCCTGCTGGTGGCCGTCGATGTCGACGTAGAAGTAGTATTCCCACTGCCCGGTGCGCGCCGGACGGGATTCGAGGCGCGTCATGCTCACGCCGTGCGCGGCGAACGATGCGACCAAGTCGTGGAGGGCGCCGGGCTTGTTGTGCGCCGTCATGACGAGCGAAGTGCGGTCGTTGCCCGAAACACCGGCATCGTGCGTTCCCAGCACCAGGAAACGCGTCCGGTTCTTGGGATCGTCCTCGATCGATCGCGCGAGCAGCTTGAGCCCGTAGCGCGCGGCGGCGATCTCCGGACCGATCGCGGCCGCTCCCGCCTCTTTCGCCGCGACGCGGGCGGCTTCGGCGTTGCTCGCCAGCGGCACGCGCCGTGCGCCCGGCAGGTTCTGCGAGAGCCAGCCGTGGCACTGCGCGAGCGACTGCGGGTGCGAATAGACCTTGCGTATGGTCTTCATCGATGGCCGTTTCGCCATCAGGTTCTGCTGCACGCGCAGCACCACTTCGGCGCAGATCTTGAGCGGCGTGGCGAGCAGCAGGTCGAGCGTGCGGCCGATGGCGCCGTCGGTGGAGTTTTCCACGGGAACGACCGCGAATTGCGCGGCCCCCGTCTCGGCGGCGCGGAACACCTCGTCGATCGAAGCGCAGGGCTGCGCCTCTACGCTCGCGCCGAACTGCTTGCCGAGGGCCATTTCGCTGAAGGTCCCCTGCGGGCCGAGGTAGGCGACCGAAAGCGGCTGCTCGAGCGCGCGGCAAACTGAAATGATTTCCGTGAAAAGCCGCGCAAGCGCATCGTTCGCGAGCGGCCCGCGGTTGGCGCCCGTAATCCTGCGCAGGACCTCGGCCTCGCGCTCGGGGCGGTAGACGCCGCCGTTCGCTTTCAGTTTCCCGATCGCGGCGGCGCGCTTCGCGCGTTCGTTCAGCAGCGCGACGATTTTTTCGTCGAGCGCGTCGATCTCGGCGCGGTGCTTGGTGATTTCGTCGGCCATGGCGTTCAGGATAAAGGCAAATAACGAACCGCGAGCACGCCCTTGATGCGCGCGAGGCCGTCGATCAGGCCTTTGTTGACGGCGCTGTCCACGTCGACCAGGGTGTAGGCCATCTCGCCCCTGGAGCGGTTCAGCATGTTGTGGATGTTCAAGCCCGCCTTGGCCATGGCGCCGGAGATCTGTCCGACCATGTTGGGCACGTTGGCGTTGGCGACGGCGACGCGATACGGCGCCTCGCGCCCCATCACCACGTCCGGAAAATTGACTGCGTTCTGCACGTTGCCGTTCTCGAGGTAATCGCGCACCTGGTCGACGACCATGACGGCGCTGTTGTCCTCCGCCTCGCTGGTGGAAGCTCCGAGGTGCGGCAACGCGATCACCGCGGGGTTCTCGCACAGCACTTCCGCCGGGAAGTCGGTCACGTAGTATTTGAGCTTCTTCGAGGCGAGAGACGCCGCGACCGCCTTGGCGTCGACGATCTCCTCGCGGGAGAAGTTGAGCAGGATGGCGCCCGGCTGCATCAGCCCGAGGTTTTTCGCGTTGATCAGATGCTTGGTCACCGCGAGCAGCGGCACGTGCAGCGTGACGAACTGGCTCGCTTTGAGGATCTCCTCGATCGAGTTCGCCTTCTTCACCTGCGACGGGAGGCTCCACGCGGCGTCGACCGTGATCTCGGGATCGTAGCCGAGCACGTTCATGCCGAGCTTGATCGCCGCGTCGGCTACGAGGCTGCCGATCTTGCCCAGGCCGATGACTCCCAAAGTCTGCTGCGGCAGCTCGATGCCGGCGAACTGCTTCTTCTCCGCCTCGACGCGCTTGGAGAGAGTCTCGTCGTCGCAATTGAGCGAGTGCACGAACCGCACCGCGGGAACCAGATTGCGCGCGGCCATCAGCATCCCGGCGAGCACCAGCTCCTTCACCGCGTTGGCGTTCGCGCCGGGCGCGTTGAACACCGGCACGCCGCGCCCGCTCATCGCCTTCACCGGAATGTTGTTGGTGCCTGCGCCGGCGCGGCCGATCGCGCGCACGCTGTCGGGAATCTTCATCGCGTTCATGTCGGCCGAGCGCACCAGGATCGCGTCGGGCTGCGCGGCGTCCTTCGCGATGCGGTAGCCCGCGGCCGGAAAGCGCTTCAGGCCGATCTGCGAGATCTGATTGAGCACCAGGATTTCGAATTTCTTCGTGGTCATCGGCGAATCATAAACCACGCCTGTTTCTTATTCCTAACTCGTTGGCATCGGAGTGGCAGGATGGTAGTGTCACGTGTTCAATCTGATATAGATCAAAGACGGAACTGGAATGTCGAGACGCGCCGGGCTTGTGAGTTCTAAATTGCTGAGGCACCTCTTCGTCCTCATCCTGGTCTGGTGCGGTCCGGCCTGGGGCCAGGCATCGACCCCCGCGGGGCTGTGGCAGACCGTCAGCGACCGCACGGGGCAACCCGCCGGCCTGGTCCGCGTCGTGGAGGTCGACGGCGAGTACATCGGCACGGTAGTCGCGGTGTTTTCTCCGCCTGCGCCGGATGCCCATCCGTTGTGTGGGCTGTGTCAGGGCGATCTGAAGGACAAGCCGGTTGTCGGGATGATCATCCTCCGCGGCGTGCACCGATCCGGGGACGCGTATTCGACCGGCCGGATATTGGATCCCGACGAGGGACAGGTGTACAACTGCCGTATCGCACTGCTCGATGAAGGGCTCAAACTCGAAGTTCGCGGCTACATCGGCATACCGTTCTTTGGCCGGTCCCAGACTTGGGTTCGCAAGGAGTGACGACGCCCCCGAGCCATTTCGCAACGCGCACTCTAGCGGCACTGCCCTCCGTCGTCGGGGCGCCATGAATTGGAGAAGGTGCTCAGGGACTGGAGAAAGACCACGAGGTCGGTCTGCTCCCGCGGTGTGAGGTTCAGCGGTTTCGCGGGTCTGCCGTCCTTCGCGTGCAGGGCGACCGGATCGATACCGGCGTAGTGGCGCACCACTTCGGCGACGGTCTCGACGCTGCCGTCGCGGCCGTAGGGGGCGGTCAGTATCAGGTTGCGCAGCGACGGTACCTTGAACTCGCCGAAACCCGCCTTCTCGAGAGACGCCTCGCGCGTGCGCGCGGCGCTGGTCCCTGTCTTGTCGTCGTTGTAGGGGGAGAGCAGGTTGAAACGGCTTTCCAGCAGCTTCCGGATTCCGGCCTGGCGTCCGGGATCGGCCTGCCCGTGCGGAGCGAACTTTGAAAGGCCGGTGCTGAAGAACTCGCCGCTGGTGAAATTGGGCCCGGAATGACAGGTGGTGCAGCCGCCTTTGCCGATGAAGATCTTGAGCCCTCGCTGCGCCGGTTCGGAGTAGGTATCAATGGAAGACCGTTCCGCCCCCGCGAGCACGTCGCGAAAGCGGTCGAACGGCGTGCGTCCGCTCACCAGGGTTTCCTGAAAGGCGGCCAGGGCCTTGCCGACGTCGACGAACACCGCTTCGTCGTCGGTTGCTGACGGCGGGGCTCCGAACGCCTTTCGGTAACGGCAGGACAGCTGCTCGTCGTTGCGCACCAGTTGCGCCACGTGACGCGGCGTCGCCGCCAGCTCTCGCTCGTCCAGGATCGGTCGCAGGCTCTGCGACCACAGGCTGTCGGAAGCCCCGTCCCATCCGTACCAGCGGCTGCCGGACTGATTCATCAGCGTCGGCGTGTTGCGATCGACCTCGCTCATGCCGACGCCGCGCGTGAGATTGTCGGTCCAGTTGCGCTCCGGTACGTGGCAGCTACCGCAGGCCACCGTTCCTTTCGCGGAAAGACGCTGATCGAAGAACAGACGCGTGCCGAACTCGATCGCGTCTGCCTGCCCCGAAACCCGGTTGGTCGGATCGGCTTGCATGGGCGCCGGCCACGGCCCGTGGGACAGGATGATTTTTATCTCGGCGTCGGTGAATACGGGTTTCGCGGCGAGGTCCTCCGCCTTACCGGTCCCCGCCAGCAATGCAAAGGCTGCGCCGACCACGGCGCCTGCGACGCCCATTGCCATTCGCCTCCCGGAAACCATGCCCGCCCTCTCCTCTTGCAGGTCTCGATGCGTCATCATGTCTGAAAACGGCCGGATTGGGCAAGCTGCGGAAGGTGCTATTCTCTGCGCCGAATTCACGGGAGGAGGCCGCGATGAAGACCGAAGGACGATTGCCGATCCGATTCCTGGTGGGCGCGCTCGCCGCCGCATTGGTGACTGCGGCCCTCCCTTGCACCGCTCAGCAATATCCCTCGAGGCCGATCCTGGTGGTGATACCGCTCCAGGCGGGCAGCGCGGTCGATGTGATGATCCGCATCGTCGCCCAGAAGATGAGCGACAACCTGGGCCAGCAGATCGTCATCGAGAACCAGCCCGGCGCCGCCGGGTCGATCGGGGCCGAGCGGGTGAAGCGCGCGCTGCCTGACGGCTACACGATCGGCGCGCTGAACGACAGCATCCTCACCATGATCCCGAACATCCGCCAGGTGGCGTACGACCCGGTGAAGGACTTCGTGCCGGTGGGCGTGGTGGCGGCGATCACCTGGGTGATGGTGGTGAACAACGATTTGCCGGCAAAGACCGTCCCCGAGTTCGTCGCGCTGGCGAAAAGCCGGCCCGGAAAGATCGACTACTCCTCCGGGGGGCCCGGCAGCCCGCAGCACGTCGCGATGGAGGCGTTCAAGGCCGCGACGGGGATCGACGTGGTGCACATTCCGTACCGCGGCGCGACGCAGGCGGCGGTCGACGTGATGTCGAACCGGGTGCAGGTGCATTTCAGCGCGGTGTCGATCGTGCGGCCGTACATTCTCGACGGGCGCATGCGCGCGCTCGGGGTGCCGGGCGCGGCGCGCTCGCCGCTGCTGCCCGAGGTGCCCACCATGGCCGAGGCCGGCGTGCCCGGATTCGAATGGCGCACCTGGGCTTCGTTCGTCGTGCCCGTCGGCACCCCGAAGCCCGTAGTCG
This sequence comes from Burkholderiales bacterium, assembly GCA_035317085.1. GTDB lineage: Bacteria > Pseudomonadota > Gammaproteobacteria > Burkholderiales > SG8-39 > VBDM01. The sequence continues at coordinate 4,389 of DATHHS010000193.1, read as the reverse complement.
ACCGGCTGCATGCCGAACTGGTCAAGGCGGTGAACACCCCCGAGGTGCGCGACAAGTTGATCGCGCAGGGCCTGGAGCCGATCGGCTCGGCCCCCGAGGTGGTGACGCAGTGGACGCGGGACGGTCTCAAGCGCATGCGCGACATCGTGCAGAGCGCGAAGATCCAGGCGGAGTAGGCGCGGCCATTCTTACCCGCATCGATCACGTCACTATCGGCGTCGCGGACCTCCGCGCCGGGATAGACGCGTACGCGCGCATCGGCTTCGTGCTCGACGAGCGCGGCGTCGCCCGGAACGACGGCGATCATCTGGAGCTGGTGCGTTCCGGCGACGGCCTGCAGGGGATCGCCCTTGCGAGCGACGATCTCGCCGCGGATTCGGCCGCGGTGCGCGCGCGCGGTGGCGTCGACTGGGTCAGGCTCGTCGGCCAGCGGAACGCCGCGAAGGCGGGCCGCCACCCCAACGGCGTGCTGCGCATCGAGCGCGTCTACATCGCGGTCGATGATGTCGCCGCAGCTGCCGCCCTGTACGCGCGCGCGCTCGGCGTGCCGGCGCCGAAGATGGAGCGCGGCACCGTCATCAACGCCGACATGGCGATCTTCCAGCTCGGGCCCACCGCCCTCGGCCTCGCGCAGCCCGCCGCGCCGGGCGTCGCCGCCGACGCGCTCGAGCGCCGCGGCCCCGGACCGTTCCAGATCCTGTATCGCACCCGCAGCATGGACGCGGCCGCGAAGTGGATGGCCGACCACGGCGTCCCGCCGCCGGCGCGCGGAATTCGCAACACCGGCGAGCAGGCGATGCTGGTCGCGCCGGAGCACGCCTGCGGGGTGTATATCGGCTTCGTGGGGCCGGCGTAGAGTTCCAGCCAGCCCACGGCGCGCTTGCGTGTCATCCGCGCCGAGCGCGTGACGGGGGTTCGCGAATGATGCTCTGCATAAGCGTCCAGGAGCCGCCGGAGGGTGATGGAGCGGGAGAAGAGTCTCGAACTCTTGACCTATTGCTTGGAAAGCAATTGCTCTACCGACTGAGCTACTCCCGCCCAGGAGCCAGAACAGCTTATCAGACCTGTACAGTTACTTTTAGCGTCTATCCCTGTAAGTCTATTGGGCTATGGCGGCTACTCGGCCTTGATCCCGGCGGCCTTTGCTTCGGCGCCCACAACCATCACCGACCGAATGTCGAAAGAACTAGCGCTGCGCGAGATAGTCCTTCGCGCGCTTGAGCTCCGGTCTTCCGCCGTCCGACTTCGCGGTGAGCCGGGTCAGTTCCGCGTAGTACGCCTTCGCCTTCACCGCGTCTCCCGATTGCTCCGCGGCGCGGGCCGCACCGTACAGCGTGCGGAAGCGGTTGGGCTCGCGCTTCGACGAGTCTTCGTAAGCGCGTAGCGCCTGAGCGGGCTGATTCATTTCCATGAGCATGTCCCCCAGGAGCTCCAGGGCGGGAGCGACGTAGCCGGGCGACACCGGATGCTTGTCGCTGGCGCTCTCCAGGTCGGCGCCTTCGCGCATCAGCTTCAGGGCTTCCGCCTTGTTGCCCTCCGCATAGGCCGCCCAGGCGGAGGCGACCTTGATCTGGATGTCCAGCTGCTGCGGCCAATAGGGCAGCTTGAGCTCGACGATGGCCGCGCGGAGGGCTTGCAGTCGCTCGACGTCGCGCTTCGCCGCTGCCGCGTCACCGGAACGCCCCGCGCCGATGGCGCGCGCATACACGAGCTGGGCCTCGGCCTGCGGGATGGCCTTCCACGGAAAGTCCGCGTCACCCGGGAACAGGCTGAGCTTGGCCGCCTCGGCCCACTGCCCGCGCTCCATCGCATACCGCGCCGGAATCACAGCCAGCGCAAAGGCCGCCACGAACTGCTTGTTGTTCAGCGCGCCGATGTCGGGGATGTGTTCCACAACCTTTTTCGCGTCGCCGTCGCGGCCTTCCTGAAGATACGCGTAGGTCATGTAGTCCATGGCGTGCAGCAGCTCGGCATGGTTCTCCGAGACTTTCGCCGAGCGCATATTGGTTTCGATGGATTCGTCCCAAAGGCCCAGCCGCGTGAAGATATGCCCCGGCATGTGCAGCGCGTGGGGCGCGCCGGGCGCAACCGAAGCGTAGCGCCGTGCCGCATTCAGTCCTTGCTGCGCAATGGAGGGATAGTCGTAGCTGTGGATCAGATAGTGGGCCACACCGGGGTGGTCCGGCTGCACGGCGAATATTTTCTCCAGGATTCCCGCCGCCTTCAATTGATTGGCGTAGGTCTTGTCCGACGGCAGTGCCGTCGCATTGAGCGCCAGGGCGTAGAAGATCCTGGCTTCCGAATCCTCCGGGTAGCGTTCCGTGATCTGCTCCATGGCCTTCGTGTAGGCCAGCGCCCGCGTGCGGTGATCCACCTTGTCCGCGTCCTTGTAGAACGCTTCGATGGCGCCGATGTAGTCGCGTTCGCGCTGAGTCTTGGCATGGGCAGCCTTGGCGCGTTCCACCGCCGCCCAGCCTTGCGGCAGCGCGGCGCCGGTCAGGGGCCAGACGAAGGGATTGCCGAAGAGCGTGATGGCCGTGCCCCAGTGCGCCATCGCGCACGCAGGATCCGCTTTGGCGACCTCTGCAAAGGTCTTCGCGCCTTCTGCGTACCAGAACGAATGCAGCAGGGCCACGCCGCGTTCGAACTGGGGCTGCACTTCTTTGCTGCAGGAATTCGCGAAATGCACGGTGCCGAGCTTTTCGTCGTCATGCGCCAGAGCGCCGTGGGTCGTAGCGAGGAACGCAGACGCAAGCAGCGCCGAAATCAGATTCGCTTTCATGGGATTTCTCTCTTGCAGGCTGGATGCCTGCACTGGGTGCTGCTGTTGAATTGCCGGAGCCGCCCACCATAGCACCGCGTCACCCCCGAGTCGAGGCGTATTCGTCCCCGGCTACCCCGCGGCGCGCTTGCGTGTCATCCGCGGCGAGCGCGTGGCGGGTGTTCGCGAATGATGCTCCGCATAAGCGTCCAGGAGCCGCCGGATCATGCGTTGATATTGCGTGTTGTGCCTGCGCGCTTCGGTCTTGAAGAAATCCACACTGCGTTTGCTCAAGGCGATGGTGACCTTGACCCCCTCGTCCCTGAAGACAAGATCCTCAGGGCGAGGAAGAAAGTCAGGAACGACCCTTGGGTTTCCGAGCGGTTCGTGCGTGTACCTGATTTTCTCGCTCATAAGCCCGGTTTTCGCCATCGGGAAAGACTAGCACAATATGGCGGAGTAGCCATACGTTCGTATGGCGGAGGCCTTTGCGATCCCCGGGCCGGGATCATGGATGCTATGTCGGTGCATGTGCTCCCACTTTACCGGCCAAGCGCTTTGAGCGTACGCTTGTGGCCGGAGGCCGCCGAGGCACTCATCCGGAAACACGAACATGACATCCGTGCTGCCTGGCGCAAGCACTTTCGACGTTGAGGTGACGAACGTCTCGACTCACGGCTTCTGGCTGATGCTCGGGGCAGAGGAGCTGTTCGTGCCGTTTTCGGAATTTCCCTGGTTCAAGGACGCTCCGATCGCGAAGCTCACGAACGTCGAACGTCCTCAGCCGCACCACCTCTACTGGCCCGATCTCGATGTGGATCTGGCCGTCGAATCCATCCGCCATCCCGACAAGTTCCCGCTGGTCGCACGATCCGGAATCTAGGCGGCGGGTCACCCCGCTTTGCGCTTTCTACTCCGCCTTGATCCCGGCGGCCTTTGCGATCTTGGTGAACCGGGCGATTTCGCTTTTTATATGTGCGGCGAACTGCTCGGGCGAACTCGGCGCGACTTCCAACCCTTGAGCGCCGAGCGTGGCCTTCACCTCCGCTTTGCTCAAGACCTTGACGGTTTCCGCGTTCAGCCTTGCGATGATAGTAGCCGGCGTTCCCGCGGGCGCGAGCAATCCGAACCACGAGGTGATTTCGAAATCCGGCAGCCCCGCTTCGGCCATCGTCGGCACGTCGGGCAGCGAGCTCGCGCGCCTTTGCGAAGTCACGGCGAGCGGTCTCACCTTCCCTGCTTTGATCTGCGACCCGATGTCCGCGACATTGGAAAACATCATCGACACCTCGCCGCCCAGGAGGCCGGCGATTCCCGGCCCCGAGCCCTTGTAGGGGATATGCAGGATATCGACGCCGGTCATCGATTTGAGCAGCTCCCCGCAGAAATGGTGCGTGCTGCCGTTGCCCGCCGAAGCGTAATTCAACTTCCCGGGTTTCGATTTCGCGAGCGCGATGAACTCCTGCACCGACTTCACCGGCAAATTTGGATCGACCACCAGCACATAAGGCACCGAAGCGACGAACGAGATCGGCGCGAAATCCTTCACCGCATCGTAAGGCAGCTTCGCGTACACCGCGGGATTCGAACCGTGCGTCGAATTGTTCCCCATGAACAGCGTATAGCCG
>DATHHS010000192.1:0-4072 GCA_035317085.1 Burkholderiales bacterium | reverse complement strand
GTTCTTCGCCTCCCCACCGTACTTCTTCGCCAGCACGTGTGTCATCGCCGCCGTCAGCGTCGTCTTGCCGTGGTCCACGTGACCTATCGTCCCCACGTTCACGTGCGGCTTGGTGCGCTCAAATTTACCCTTGGACATGATCCGACTCCGTTATTTCTTTTCGTTTTCGTCTTTGCCGGTGATCTTGCTGATGACGCCTTCGGCAATCTGCTTGGGCGCCTCCGAATAGTGCTTGAACTCCATCGTATAGGTCGCGCGCCCCTGTGTGAGCGAACGCAACTGCGTCGAATACTGGAACATCTCGGCAAGCGGCACTTCGGCGCGAATCACCTTGCCGGCGCCGAGGTCTTCCATCCCCTGGATGACGGCGCGGCGCGACGACAGGTCGCCGATGACGTCGCCCATTTTCTCCTCGGGTGTCTCGACCTCGACCGCCATGATCGGCTCGAGCAACACCGGGTTGGCCTTGCGCATGCCGTCCTTGAAAGCGAAAATTGCCGCCATCTTGAATGCGTTTTCGTTCGAGTCCACCTCGTGGTAGGACCCGTCGTACAGCGTGACCTTGACGTCCACCACGGGGAAGCCCGCGAGCACGCCATCCGGCAGTGCCTCCTCGACGCCCTTTCTCACCGCAGGTATGAACTCTTTCGGCACCCTGCCGCCCTTGATGGCATCGACGAACTCGTAGCCCGTGCCGGGGGGCTGAGGATCCAGCTTCAACTTCACGTGACCGTATTGGCCGCGTCCGCCCGACTGGCGGATGAACTTGCCTTCCTGCTCGACCGACTTCTTCATGGCCTCGCGATAGGCGACCTGCGGGGCGCCGACGTTCGCTTCCACGCTGAACTCGCGCTTCATGCGATCGACGATGATTTCCAGGTGCAGCTCGCCCATGCCGGAGATGATGGTCTGTCCGGATTCCTCGTCGGTGTGCACGCGGAAGGACGGGTCCTCCTGCGCCAGACGATGGAGCGCCACACCCATCTTTTCCTGGTCGGCCTTGGTCTTGGGCTCGACCGCGACGTGGATCACCGGCTCGGGGAACACCATCTTCTCGAGGATGATGACCTCGTCCGGATCGCACAAGGTTTCACCGGTGGTGACATCCTTCAGGCCCACCGCGGCGGCGATGTCGCCGGCGCGCACTTCCTTGATCTCGTCGCGCTGGTTGGCGTGCATCTGCAGCAGGCGTCCGATGCGCTCTTTGCGGCCGCGCACCGAGGTGTAGACGGTGTCGCCCGAATTCAGCACGCCCGAATAAACGCGGAAGAACGTGAGCTGCCCGACATAGGGATCGGTCATGATCTTGAACGCGAGCGCCGAGAACGGTTCCTCGTCGCCGGGCTTGCGCGTGTCGGGCTTGCCGTCGTCGTCCTGGCCTTTGACCGGGGGAATGTCCACGGGTGCCGGAAGGTAATCGATCACGGCGTCGAGCATCGCCTGCACGCCCTTGTTCTTGAACGCGGAACCGCACAGCATCGGCACGATCTGGTTCTTGATGGTGCGGATGCGCAGCCCCTTCTTGATGTCTTCGTTCGAGAGGTTGTGACCCTCGAGATACTTGTGCATGAGATCGTCGTCGGCCTCGGCGGCGGCCTCGACCATCTTCTCGCGCCATTTCTTGGCTTCCTCGAGAAGATTGGCGGGGATGTCGCGCATGTCGAATTTCATGCCCTGGCTGGCGTCATCCCAATAGATCGCCTTCATGCGAACGAGATCGATCACGCCTTCGAATTTTTCCTCCGCGCCGATCGGAATCTGGATGGGCACGGGATTGCCTTTCAGGCGCGTCTGGATGTGCCCGTAGGACTTGAAGAAGTCCGCGCCCTGGCGGTCCATCTTGTTGATGAACGCGAGCCGCGGCACGCCGTACTTGTTCGCCTGGCGCCACACCGTCTCCGACTGCGGCTGCACGCCGGCCACCGCGTCGTACACCATGCAGGCGCCGTCGAGCACGCGCATCGAGCGCTCGACCTCGATGGTAAAGTCGACGTGGCCGGGCGTGTCGATGATGTTGATCCGGTGCTCGGGAAAGTTGCCGTCCATGCCTTTCCAGAAGCAGGTGGTCGCGGCGGAAGTAATCGTGATGCCGCGCTCACGCTCCTGTTCCATCCAGTCCATGACGGTTGCGCCGTCGTGCACTTCGCCCATCTTGTGGGACACGCCGGTATAGAAAAGGATGCGTTCCGTGGTCGTGGTCTTACCCGCATCGATGTGCGCGCTGATGCCGATGTTGCGGTAACGGTCGATGGGGGTCTTGCGAGACACGGTAATCAGCACCTTCGAAACTCGATCAGAATCGGTAATGCGCGAACGCCTTGTTGGCTTCGGCCATGCGGTGCACTTCCTCGCGCCGCTTCATGGCGCCACCGCGGCCTTCGGCCGCTTCCATCAACTCGCCGGCGAGACGTGCATCCATCGATTTCTCGCCGCGCTTTTGCGCTGCCTCGCGAATCCAGCGCATCGACAGCGCCGCACGGCGCACCGGGCGCACTTCCACCGGCACCTGGTAGTTCGCACCGCCGACGCGACGGCTCTTTACTTCGACCATGGGCTTCACGTTCTGCACCGCCTGGCTGAACACCTCGAGCGGATCCTTGCCGCTCTTCGACTTGATCGTATCGAAGGCGTCGTAGACGATGTGCTCGGCGATCGACTTCTTGCCGCGCGTCATCAGGACGTTGACGAACTTGGCGACGTCGGCGTTGCCGTACTTGGGATCCGGCAGGATCTCGCGCTTGGGAATCTCTCTGCGACGTGGCATGGAAAACCTTTAAATCGGATTTACGCGGCTTTGGGTTTCTTGGCGCCGTACTTCGAGCGCCCTTGCTTGCGGTCCTTGACGCCCTGCGTGTCGAGGCTGCCGCGCACGATGTGGTAACGCACGCCGGGCAAGTCCTTCACCCGGCCTCCGCGGATCAGCACCACCGAGTGTTCCTGCAGATTGTGGCCTTCGCCGCCGATGTAGCTGATCACCTCGAAGCCGTTGGTGAGGCGCACTTTCGCGACCTTGCGCAGCGCCGAGTTCGGTTTCTTCGGCGTGGTCGTGTAGACGCGCGTGCACACGCCGCGCTTCTGCGGCGAACCGGCGAGCGCAGGGACCTTGCTCTTGGCGGGCAAACGCGCCCGGCCGTTACGTACCAACTGGCTGATTGTCGGCATTATTGTTGCGTTCCAAAAAAACCGGGACGGCCCGTCTGCGAAAAACGGCCGCCCCGCGCAGTGCGAAGAGGCGGGATTCTAGCGGGAAAAGCGGTCAATGGTCAACAAGTTATCTCTCTATTTGCTCGCCGGGCCATGCCTCGGTTGAGCAGAGAGCCTCGGTGTCAGTGATCCGGCTTGCCAAGCCTTGCCGCAGACCGATATTGCCAGTCGAATCCGGGTAGCATTGGGCACTCCTCGGCGGCCTTCCGTCCATAGATCCGCGATGACCAGCAAGCTGTTTCAGCCCATCAAACTGCGCGATCTCGCGCTCGAGAACCGCATCATGGTGTCGCCCATGTGCCAGTATTCCGCGGTGGACGGATGCATGACCGACTGGCATCTCGCGCACCTGGGAATGCTCGCCAATTCAGGCGCGGCGCTGCTGTGCTTCGAGATGACCGATGTGGAGCCCATCGGCCGGATCACGCCGGGCTGTTCCGGGCTCTACTCCGACGCGAATGAGACCGCGCTCGCTCGCGTCGTCGCACATTGCCGCACCTACGGACAGGCAAAACTCGGCCTCCAGCTCGCCCATGCCGGCAGGAAAGCCTCGACCGCCGCGCCCTGGGCCGCAGGAAAATCGCTAGCCCCGGAGGACGGCGGCTGGCAGCCGGTCGCCCCCTCGGCGATCGCCATGGGCGAAGGCGAGCTGGTGCCGCGAGCGCTCTCCCGCGCCGAGATCAAGGCGCTCGTCGCGAAGTTCGCCGATTCCACGCGCCGCGCCGAGCGAATCGGTTTCGACGCCATCGAATTGCATTCGGCCCACGGCTATCTGATGCATGAATTCCTGTCGCCGCTCTCCAACCGGCGCGACGACGAGTACGGCGGGATCCTGGACAACAGGATGCGTTTCCCGCTGGAAGTCTTT
>DATHHS010000191.1:0-2990 GCA_035317085.1 Burkholderiales bacterium | reverse complement strand
CCGAAAGACCGCTTTGGCGGCCCAATAGCGAGCGTATCGAGGAGGCGAATCTCACACGCTTTGCGCGCCAGGCGATCCGCGACTGGAAGCTCGGATTCAACGACTATCCGGCTTTCTACAATTGGACGATCGATCACCCCGAGCAGTTTTGGGATTCGTTGTGGAAATTCGCCGGCGTGCGCGCGAGCGCCAAGGGCGCGCGGGTTGTCGTGGACGGCGAGCGAATGCCGGGTGCGCGCTGGTACCCGGACGCGAGGCTCAACTTCGCCGAGAACCTGCTGCGGCGGCGCGATGCCGCTACGGCGATGGTGTTCTGGGGCGAAGACCGGGTCAAGCGCCGCCTCACGCATCGCGAGCTGTACGAGCAGGTCTCGCGCATGGCGCAGGCGATGCGTGCGCTGGGCGTCCAACCCGGCGACCGGGTCGCCGCCTATCTGCCCAACATGCCCGAAGCGATCTCGGCGATGCTCGCCGCGGCGAGCATCGGCGCGACCTTCTCGACGTCTTCCCCCGATTTCGGCGTGCAGGGCGTCCTCGACCGCTTCGGGCAGATCGCTCCCGTCGTGCTTTTTGCGGCAGACGGATATTTCTACAACGGAAAGGAAATCGATTCGCTCGGAAAGCTGCGCGAAATCGCGGCGAAGCTGCCCAGCCTCAGGCGTGTCGTTGTCGTGCCTTACGTGAAAGAGCGGCCGGACCTGTCCGGCATTCCCAAGGGCCAGAGGCTCGAAGACTTCATCGCGGACCAACCCGGAGGTGAAATCCGCTTCGAGCAGCTTCCGTTCGAGCACCCGCTGTACATCCTGTTCTCCTCCGGGACCACCGGCGTGCCGAAGTGCATCGTGCACGGAGCGGGCGGCGCGCTGCTCAAGCATCTCTGCGAACAGCAACTGCATTGCGACATCAAGCCCGGAGATCGTTTGTTCTACTTCACCACGCTCGGCTGGATGATGTGGAACTGGCTCGCTTCGGGGCTTGCTTCAGGTGCGACGCTGCTGCTCTACGACGGCTCGCCCTTCGTGGAGAAGGGCCGCATCCTTTTCGACTACGCCGACGCTGAAGGGACGACCCATCTCGGCACTTCCGCAAAGTTCATAGACGCGATTGCCAAGGCGGAGGTGGAGCCGGCGAAAACGCACAAGCTCGAACATTTGCGCACCGTACTTTCGACCGGCTCGCCGCTCGCGCCGGAGGGATTCGACTACGTGTACCGGGCGATCAAGCGCGACCTGTGCCTGTCCTCGATCTCGGGCGGCACCGACATCTGCGGATGCTTCGTGCTCGGCAACTCTATCCTGCCGGTGTGGCGCGGCGAAATCCAGTGCCGGGCGCTCGGCCTCAAGGTCGAGGTGTTCGACGAAGAAGGGCGCGCGGTGACGGGGCGAAAGGGCGAGCTCGTCTGCACCCGGCCGTTTCCGTCGTTGCCGATCGGTTTCTGGAACGACCCCGACGGGTCGAAATATCGCGCCGCGTACTTCGAGAGGTTTCCCGGAGTCTGGACCCACGGCGACTGGTGCGAGATCACGCGGCACGAGGGCATGATCATCTACGGCAGATCGGACGCGGTGCTCAATCCGGGCGGCGTGCGCATCGGAACGGCCGAGATCTATCGCCAGGTCGAGCAGCTCGACGAAGTGGTGGAGTCCCTCGTCATCGGCCAGACCTGGCCGCCGGGTGAGATCGGCGACGTACGGGTCGTGCTGTTCGTGAAGCTTCGCGAGGGACTTGCGCTGGATGATTGGCTCATCGCCCGGATCAAGGAGCAGATCCGCTCCAACACCACGCCGCGTCATGTTCCTGCGAAAGTGCTGCAGGTGCCCGATATTCCGCGCACTAAATCGAACAAGATCGTCGAACTGGCCGTACGCAACGCGGTGCACGGCCAGCCGGTGAAGAACCTCGAAGCGCTCGCCAATCCCGAAGCGCTTGAGCATTTCAGAAACCGGCCGGAGCTGGCCGAGCCTTAAAACGAACCCGCGCGCGGATTGAGCAGGGAGGGCTTTTCATGTACCATTCCCCATCCCATCCCCCTGGTTTTAGATGACCAAGTATGTGTTCGTGTCGGGCGGTGTGGTTTCCTCTTTGGGGAAGGGGATAGCCGCCGCTTCTCTCGCCGCGATCCTCGAATCGCGCGGCATCAAGGTCACCCTTCTCAAGCTCGACCCGTACATCAACGTCGATCCGGGCACGATGAGCCCTTTCCAGCACGGAGAGGTGTTCGTCACCGAAGACGGCGCCGAGACCGATCTGGATCTGGGCCACTACGAACGCTTCCAGTCGGCCAGGATGCACAAGAACAACAACTTCACCACCGGCCAGATCTACGAGTCGGTGATCAAGAAGGAGCGGCGCGGCGACTATCTCGGGCGCACCGTGCAGGTGATTCCGCACGTCACCGACGAGATCAAATCGTTCATCACGCGCGGCGCGGGCGATGCCGAGGTGGCGATCGTCGAGATCGGCGGAACGGTGGGCGACATCGAATCCCTGCCCTTCCTGGAAGCGGTGCGGCAGATGGGGATGGAGCTGGGTCCGCACAACACCTGCTACATTCACCTGACGCTCGTGCCTTATATAAAAACCGCGGGCGAGATCAAGACCAAGCCCACGCAGCACTCGGTGAAGGAGTTGCGCGAGATCGGCATCCAGCCCGACGCGCTCCTGTGCCGCTCCGACCGGCCGATCCCCGAGGAGGAAAAGAAAAAGATCGCTCTGTTCACGAACGTCCAGGCGAACGCCGTGATCTCGGTCTGGGACGAGGACTCGATCTACAAGATTCCCTGGATGCTGCATCAACAGATGCTCGACGAGATCGTCTGCCACAAGCTGCATATCATTGCCAAGCCCGCTGATCTCAGGGTATGGAAGAGGCTCGTCGAAGCTCTGGAGCATCCGCAGCACGAGGTCACGATCGCCATGGTCGGCAAGTATGTCGACCTCACCGATTCCTACAAATCGCTGAACGAAGCCCTGGTCCACGCGGGTATTCA